>JAAEOH010000282.1 GCA_024244645.1 Hyphomicrobiales bacterium | reverse complement strand
TCTTCGCGGGTATTCTGAATGCGCTGGGCCAGTGCTTCGTGATCAATATCGTCCACATGCACGGCCGATTCAGCGAGGATCGTGCAGCCTTCTGGCAGAATGTCGGCGAAACCACCAAAAACGACATAGCGGTTGGAAACACCCTCGGTATTCTTGACTTCGACAATGCCCGGCTTGACCGTCGCCATTACCGGCGCGTGGTGCGCCATGACCGTCATTTCGCCATCGGCAGCCGGTACAATGACCTCGGAGACCGCTTCTGAAAGCAGCAGGCGCTCAGGAGACACGAGCTCGAAATTGAAACTGTCAGCCATGGCATGTCACTCTATCGTTCACGTGAACCTGGCAGGCGGGCTTGCGGCCCGCCGTCCGGCGTTTCTTTATGCGGCTTCAGCAGCCAGCCTCTGTGCCTTCTCGATCGCCTGATCGATACCGCCGACCATGTAGAAGGCAGCTTCCGGAAGGTGATCATACTCGCCTTCGACCAGTCCCCTGAAGCTCTTGATCGTATCTTCAAGGTCAACCAGCTGGCCGGGAGAACCGGTGAAGACTTCGGCAACGAAGAACGGCTGCGACAGGAAGCGCTCGATCTTGCGGGCGCGCGCAACCGTCAGCTTGTCGTCTTCCGACAGTTCGTCCATGCCGAGGATGGCGATGATGTCCTGCAGGGATTTGTAGCGCTGCAGGATCGACTGCACCTGACGGGCAACGTCGTAATGTTCCTGACCGACGATCATCGGATCAAGCATACGCGAGGTGGAGTCCAGCGGGTCCACCGCGGGATAGATGCCCTTTTCGGAAATCGCGCGGTTCAAAACGGTCGTTGCATCAAGGTGGGCAAAGGACGTGGCCGGTGCCGGGTCGGTCAAATCGTCGGCGGGCACGTAGACGGCCTGAACCGAAGTGATCGATCCCTTGTTGGTGGTGGTGATGCGCTCCTGCATGGTGCCCATGTCGGTCGCCAGCGTCGGCTGATAGCCCACGGCCGAAGGAATACGGCCAAGCAGCGCCGACACTTCGGAACCGGCCTGGGTAAAGCGGAAGATATTGTCGATGAAAAACAGGACATCCTGGCCTTCGTCGCGGAACTGTTCGGCAACCGTCAGGCCGGTCAGTGCAACGCGGGCACGGGCACCGGGAGGCTCGTTCATCTGACCGAACACAAGCGCGCATTTGGAACCTTCGGTCGAGCCGTCATGTGCCTGCGGGTCCTTGTTCACGCCCGATTCAATCATTTCCCAGTAAAGGTCGTTGCCCTCGCGGGTACGCTCGCCAACACCGGCGAACACGGAGAAACCACCGTGCGCCTTTGCGACGTTGTTGATCAGTTCCTGGATGAGAACCGTCTTGCCAACGCCGGCGCCGCCGAACAGGCCGATCTTTCCGCCCCTTGCGTAAGGTGCGAGCAGGTCGACGACCTTGATGCCGGTCACCAGAATTTCGGCTTCCGTCGACTGGTCGACATAAGCCGGTGCGTCCTGGTGGATGGCGCGCATTGCAGTGGCCTTGACCGGACCGGCTTCGTCGATCGGCTCGCCGATGACGTTCATGATACGCCCGAGGGTTTCAGGGCCGACCGGCACGGAAATCGGCTCGCCCATATCGGTTACGATCTGACCGCGAACGAGACCCTCGGAACTGTCCATCGCGATGGTGCGAACGGTGTTCTCGCCCAGGTGCTGCGCAACTTCCAGTATCAGCCGGTTGCCCAGATTGTCCGTTTCCAGAGCATTGAGGATCGGCGGCAGGTGGTCTTCGAATGCGACGTCGATAACGGCGCCGATGACCTGCTTGATCGTTCCGGATGCTCCGGCAGCCTTTGCCGGTTTTTTGCCCGCTTCTGCGGATTTCTTTGCTGTAGCTGCCTTAGCCATGTTCAATTACCCTTTTTAAGAGCCTCGGAGCGCTTCCGCGCCAGAAATAATTTCAATCAGTTCATTGGTGATCTGCGCCTGACGCTGGCGGTTGTAGCTGAGCGTCAACTTGTCGATCATGTCGCCGGCATTGCGGGTCGCACTGTCCATCGCAGACATGCGGGCGCCCTGTTCCGACGCACCGTTTTCGAGCAGTGCGCTGAAAATCTGAACGGCAATGTTGCGCGGAATCAGATCGTCAAGAATGGCAGCTGCATCCGGTTCATATTCGTAGACGGCATCGCTACCGGCTTCCTCGGCATCGCCAGTATCGGACGGAATGATCTGCTGGGCGGTTGGAATCTGCGTAATGACCGACTGGAATTCTGAATAGAACAGCGTGCAGACGTCAAAACCGCCTTCGTCGAACAGGCCGATCACCTGTTTGGCAATGGCGTCAGCATCGGAAAAGCCGATGCGTTTGACTTCCCGAAGGTCAACCCGGTCGATAATCAGCGAACTGTATAGCCGCCGCAGGATGTCGTAACCCTTTTTGCCGACGCAAAGGATTTTGACATCCTTGCCCTGCCCCTGCAAAGCACTGACATGCTCCCGCGCCAGCCGCGCGATCTGTGAGTTGAATCCGCCGCACAATCCGCGCTCCGCAGTACACACGACCAGGAGATGTGTCTGGTCTGAACCCGTTCCGGTCATCAGCCGTGGCGTGTCGTCGCCACCGGCGACAGCGCTGGCGATATTGCCGAGCACTGCGCTCATGCGCAGCGAATAGGGCCGTGCAGCCTCGACCGCCTCCTGGGCGCGCCGAAGTTTCGCCGCGGCGACCATCTGCATCGCCTTGGTGATCTTCTGCGTCGCCTTGACCGAGGCGATCCGGTTTCTCAGATCCTTAAGTGAAGGCATCCGTTATCCGTCCGTTGCTTGGGTTCTGCACACGCGCTCAGGCGAAGGACTTGGCGTAGGCATCGATGGCAGCCGTAAGCTGGCCCGTGGTCTCGTCGCTCAGGGCCTTTTCTGCCCGGATGGTTTCCAGAACGTCCTTGCCGTCACCGCGCATATGCGCCAGCAGGCCTTCTTCGAACCGGCCGACATCATTGACTTCGAGTTCGTCGAGATAGCCGTTCACGCCGGCAAATATCACGGCAACCTGCTCTTCCGTCTTCAGCGGCGAGAACTGCGGCTGCTTCAGAAGTTCCGTCAGGCGCGAACCGCGGTTAAGCAGACGCTGCGTCGAGGCATCAAGGTCAGAACCGAACTGCGCAAACGCTGCCATCTCACGATACTGGGCAAGCTCGCCTTTGATCGATCCCGCGACCTGCTTCATCGCCTTGACCTGCGCCGACGATCCCACACGCGACACCGACAGGCCGACATTCACGGCCGGGCGGATGCCCTGGTAGAAAAGGTCGGTTTCAAGGAAGATCTGACCGTCGGTGATCGAAATCACGTTGGTCGGAATAAAGGCGGACACGTCGTTGCCCTGCGTTTCGATGACCGGCAATGCGGTCAGCGAACCGGCGCCATTGTCTTCGTTGAGCTTGGCGGCGCGCTCGAGCAGACGCGAGTGCAGGTAGAAAACGTCTCCCGGATAGGCTTCGCGGCCAGGCGGGCGGCGAAGCAGCAGCGACATCTGGCGGTAGGAAACAGCCTGTTTGGAAAGGTCGTCATAACCGATCAGTGCGTGCATGCCGTTGTCGCGGAAATATTCGCCAATAGTGCAAGCCGCAAACGGCGCCAGGAACTGCATCGGTGCAGGGTCGGAAGCGGTTGCTGCAACGATGATGGAATATTCCAGTGCACCGCGCTCTTCCAGAACCTTCACGAACTGCGCAACCGTCGAACGCTTCTGGCCGACAGCGACATAAACGCAATAAAGCTTTTCGCCTTCCGGTCCGGTGTCGTGGATCGGCTTCTGGTTCAGGATCGTGTCGAGAATAATCGCGGTCTTGCCCGTCTGACGGTCACCGATGACCAGCTCGCGCTGGCCACGGCCGATCGGGATCAGCGCGTCAATGGCTTTCAGACCCGTCGACATCGGCTCGTGCACCGATTTGCGCGGGATGATGCCCGGCGCCTTGACGTCCACGCGGGAGCGTTCCTTGGCCTCGATCGGGCCCTTGCCGTCAATCGGATTGCCGAGCGCGTCGACAACACGTCCGAGCAGCTCTTTACCCACCGGCACATCCACGATGGCGCCGGTCCGTTTGACCGTATCGCCTTCCTTGATGTCTCGGTCGGAACCGAAGATAACCACACCGACATTGTCGGCTTCCAGGTTCAGCGCCATGCCGCGAATTCCACCCGGGAATTCGACCATTTCACCAGCCTGTACATTGTCCAGACCGTAAACACGGGCAATACCGTCACCAACCGACAGCACCTGGCCGACTTCGGAGACTTCCGCCTCTTTGCCGAAATTTTTGATTTGTTCTTTTAGGATTGCGGAGATTTCCGCGGCACGGATGTCCATCAGCCGACCTCTTTCAGTGCAAGCTTAAGGGTAGAAAGTTTGGAGCGAAGCGATGTGTCAATTTGACGCGAACCGACCTTGACTATCAGACCGGCCATGATTGACGGGTCGACGGTGACATGAATTGCCACGTCTTTTCCGGTGACGCTTTTCAGCGCCGCCTTCAATTCTGTTTCCTGTTCGGCAGTCAGGTCGTGAGCCGATGTCACGTCCGCCGAAACCTCGCCGCGGTGCCTTGCCTCGATCACGCGGTAGGCCCGGATGATGCCCGGCACGCAGAACAGCCGGCGGTTCTTGGCGACGACCCGGAGGAAGTTGCCGACCAGGCCGGTAAAACCTGCCTCGTCCGCAATCGCGGCAATGGCCTTGAACTGGTCATCGGCTGAAAAGACCGGGCTGACAATCAGCCTTTTGAGATCGTCAGAGCTGTCGATAAGGGATTCAAGACGGTTGAGTTCGTCGGCAACGGCCATTTCCGATTTGGCTTCCAGCGCCAACTCGAAAAGGGATGACGCGTAACGTTCTGCAACACCGGATATGAGCGAAGATGTGTCTGCCACGGGCACATAATTCTCTAAACTGAATTCGAGGATTCTGAGCCGGCGACATGGATCACCGCAAATCCTTGAATTTATTTCGATTTCCCCCCGGTCGCAGGTTCTTGTTGTAGATCCTTCGCCGGAATTTCGTGGTTCGTCTAGCACACGTGTGTTGGACTCGCAACACGCTTTACCCACTGCTTTTGGATGAGTTGGTGCAATATTGCGCAGGAATCAAAAAAAATGCCCTTCGCCGGCACACCAATGCCGCGAAATTGGTGGCAGCAGAAACACGCAATCGGCGTCCCGCACACGGCGCGGATATTCAGATATATCCAAATACATAGGCCAGCGGCAGCGCCGCGAGCAACGCCTCGATCACCACGGAAACCAGGTTGAAGGGCGTGCCGGCCCTGTCGAAAACGATCGCCGCAAGCCGTCCGAGCGCCGTAAAAGCCCATGACATACCCAGCACCAGGTAAATCAGCGGCTGGGCAAGCATGATACAGCCAAGACCGCAACCGAGATAAAACCCCGCCATGGTTCCGCGGCTTTCGGCAATCGCGTCCGGCCTCTCCTCGATTGTCTGCAGGTGCAGGATCCTGAACGAAAACCGGGGCATGAAGAACAGCAGCAGTCCGAAAAATATGGTCATGACCGCGACACCGAAGGCGAGCATTTCGCCTGTCGTCGTCGGCCAGCAGAACTCAATCATCATCGTCTTTCCTCCCCCGCCTACATGAAGCTCTGCGGGTCGATGTCTATCTGGACCCGCACCGATCCGCGGACCTTCGGCCCGTTTGCGATTATCTTTGCGACAAAAGCCTGTATGTCGGACTGCCTGCCCCCATGTACGAGCAGACGGTAGCGATAGCGCCCGCGGATCAGCGCCATCGGCGCCTCCGCCGGTCCCAGAACCTGTATGTCGCCGGCGCCAGGAGCCGCCTGACGAAGGCCACGCGCATGGGCCTCGGCTTCGATGCGGTTTGCCGCCGATACGATCAATGCCGCCATGCGCCCGAACGGCGGCAGTTTGGCCCGCTCCCGTTCATTGATCTCGCGTTCATAGAATGTTTCACGGTCGCCGGAGACAATCGCCTGAATGACCGGATGGTTCGGCTGGTAGGTCTGCAGCAATCCGCGGCTCTTTCGCCCGAAGCGACCGGCCCGGCCCGTCACCTGCGACAGGAGCTGAAATGTCCGCTCGGCAGCGCGTGGATCGCCATTGGCAAGCCCCAGATCCGAATCGACAATGCCGACCAGCGTCATCATCGGAAAATTGTGACCCTTGGCGACAAGTTGCGTGCCGATGACGATATCGGCTTCGCCCTTGGCGATCGCCTCCAGCTCCAGCCGCAGCCGCTTGACGCCGCCCATCATGTCCGACGACAGAAGTATGGTGCGGGCATCGGGGAAATGCCGGTCAATCTCTTCCGCGATCCGTTCGACGCCCGGCCCGCAGGCCACAAGATGGTCGAGCGTGCCGCATTCCGGGCAGGCTTCCGGCGTCCGCTCGCTACGGCCGCAATGATGGCACTGCAGCTGGTTGCGGAACCGGTGCTCGACCAGCCAGCTTGAACAATCAGGGCATTCGAACCGGTGTCCGCACACCCGGCACAGCGTCAGCGGCGCATAGCCGCGCCGGTTGAGAAAGAGTAATGACTGTTCGCCCGCTTCGATGGTTTCGCTGACGGCTTCAAGCATCACCGGAGACAAAAACCCGCCGCGTTCCGGCGGGTCGCGCCGCATGTCGATCAAATGCAGGTCCGGCAATAACGCCCCGCCGAAGCGCTCGGGCAGATGGATATTGTTGTATTTGCCGCTTTCGGCGTTGACCCGGCTCTCGATTGAAGGCGTGGCCGATGCGAGAATGGCAGGAAATCCGCCAATATGGGCGCGCACAACCGCCATGTCCCTTGCATTGTAGAACACCCTGTCTTCCTGCTTGTAGGCCGCGTCATGCTCTTCGTCGACGACGATGAGGCCAAGATCGCAAAACGGCAGAAACAATGCCGAGCGCGCCCCCGCAACAACACGAATGTCGCCATTTGCCGCCTGCCGCCACACCTTTTCGCGATTGCGCGGCGCAACGTCGGAATGCCATTCGGCCGGTTTGCACCCGAAGCGCCGCTCGAACCGTTCGAGAAACGCCGAGGTCAACGCGATTTCGGGCAGCAGGATGAGCACCTGCCGGCCTCTTCGCAGCGCATCGGCCACGGCCTCGAAATAGACCTCCGTCTTGCCGGCACCCGTCACCCCGTCGATCAATGACACCGCTGCACCACCGCCCGGGAGCAATATTCTGTCGACGGCACTTTGCTGATCGGGGCTAAGCTCCGGCTGTCGGTAGTCCGGATCGGGCATCGGCACGATCGGCTGCGGCGGAATGAATACCGCTTCGAAAACGCCCTGTCTGATGAGGCCGTCGACGACGCTCAGCGAAACACCGGCGGCATGGGCGAGGCCCGACCGGGTCCAGCTGAGGCCGTCCTCTGCAAGTTCGATGACCCGTGCCCGTGCCGATGTCATGCGTTCGGGCCGCAGGTCGCCGATCCGCAGGCCTTCTGTCGGTGCCTCCGGCTCTAACGCAGCCGGAGCCCTCAGCGCCATGCGCACCACCATGCCCGGCGGCGAAAGCGTGTAGGCGGCGACCCAGTCGAGGAAGCGCCGCATATCGGTTGCAATCGGCGAACAGTCGAAAACATGGCTGATCGGACGCAATTTTTTTTGATCGACCCCGTCTGTTTCACCCTCCCACACAACACCGACAACCTGACGTGGGCCGAGCGGAACCTGCACGATCGATCCCAGCTGAACGCTCATGTCGTGCGGTACCGCGTAGGAATACGGTACGGGTGCCGGCAGGGGGATAAGCACGGGTACGGTCACAACCGGCTGGTCTGTCAGCGACAATTGCTGCGAATCTTTCATCTTGGTGGTGACCTTGCCTCGCGTTTGGACTAAAGAAAAGCCGCGACCGCTAATAAACCGCTCACGAGAGACGAGACGAGACATGAAATTTTTTGTCGACACGGCAGAAGTGGACGAGATCCGCGAACTCAATGCGCTGGGTCTGCTTGATGGCGTAACCACCAATCCGTCGCTGATCATGAAGTCCGGACGGGACATCATGGAAGCCACCCGGGAAATCTGTGCCATCGTTGACGGCCCGGTATCGGCTGAAGTCACTGCCGTTGATTTTGACGGCATGATGGGTGAAGCCGAGATTCTTTCGAAGATCGCCGACAATATCTGCATCAAGGTTCCGCTGACATTTGACGGTCTGAAGGCCTGCAAGGCGCTGACATCGGCCGGCCACAAGGTCAATGTCACCCTGTGCTTTTCCGCCAATCAGGCACTGCTGGCCGCCAAGGCCGGAGCGACCTTCATTTCGCCCTTTATCGGCCGGCTGGACGATATGGCCATCGACGGCATGGAAGTGATTGCCGAGATCCGCAAGATCTACGACAATTACGGCTATGCCACCGAAATCCTTGCCGCATCGATCCGCACAGTCAATCACGTCAAGGAAGCCGCGCTGATCGGCGCCGACGTTGCCACTGTTCCGCCGGCAACGCTGCGCGCCCTGGTCAAGCACCCGCTCACCGACAAGGGCCTCGACGCCTTCCTCGCCGACTGGCAAAAGACCGGCCAGCGCATCGGCTGACGATTGACGGACGTGAAAACAAAGGCGGCATCACAGCCGCCTTTTTTTTGAAGACGCCGGTTTGTCGGACAACGCGGAGAATCCCATCGATAAGGATACCTACCTTGCGAGCCCCATGCGCAAGCCCGCCGGCACGCTGCGTTTTCTGATCGCATTATCATTGTCTCGATATTTGTTGCATTTTCCTATTGACTTGGCCTCTATCATAAACCCATGTCCGCAGCCGAACTCAGCCGCAAAAGTCTCACCGTCCTGGGGATTGGTTTTCTGGTGCTGTTTGTCGGTGGTGGATCGCGCTTTGCCATCGGGCTTGTGCTCAAACCCATGGCGGAAGATCTCGACTGGACACGCGGCGTGTTCGGCGGCGCTGCGGCCATCTTCCTGATTGTTTCATCGCTCTGCATGTTTGCCTCGGGGCGTCTTGCCGATCGTTATAGCCTGCGCATTGTTTTGTGCGGCGGTTTATTGATCTCAGCCATTGGCACCGCATCGATGAGTTTTGTGCATGCTCCCTGGCAGGCACTGGCGTTCTACGGAATTATCTTTGCCATCGGCAATGGTCTTGCATCGATTGCGCCGGTTGGGGTTATGGTCAGCCGCTGGTTTCCGGGCCGCATCGGATTTGCCAACGCCATCACCGTTTCGGGCGTTGGCGTCGGTCAGCTGATCATTATTGGCGGACTGGCATTCGTTCTGACCGATATCGGGTGGCGCTCGGCCTATGTCTGGCTCGGCGCGATCAACATTGCGCTCGTGCCGTTTGTTTTTGCCGGCATGGCAATGGGCCGTGAAAAGGCAAATGCCCTCGGCGCGATCAATGACGACCGCATTGGCGCAACCTTGAGCCAGGCAATGCGCACTGCCAGATTGTGGGTGCTCGTGGCGGTTTACGCCATCTGCGGCTTTCAGGATTTTTTTCTCGCCACCCACATTGTCGCCTTTGCCCAGGATCGCGGCGTGGAAACGCTGATGGCAGGAAATTTGCTCGCCTTTATGGGGCTTGCCGGAGTTGCAGGCGTTCTATTGTCCGGCCTTTGGAGCGACCGCAGCGGTCCACAGCGGGCAACATTCGCCTGTTTTTTGCTGCGAACAGCGATCTTTGCACTCATCCTTTTCGATCAGAACACGGTTTCAGTCGCCCTCTTTGCGCTGCTGTTCGGTACAACCTTTTGGGTCACCGCGCCGCTTACGGTGGTGTTCGCCCGCGATGCGTTCGGGATGACGCACCTTGGCGCGATCAGCGGAATGATCGTCATGATCCATCACATGTGCGGTGGTCTCGGCGCCTATTTTGGCGCCGTCATGTTCGACCTTGAGGGTAATTATGATACGGCATTTGTTGTCATGCTGGCACTTTCAGCCATCGCGGCTGTGCTGTGCGGATGGCTGCGCAATACGGCGCTCCCCGTGAACCGCACTTAACGTTAGCAATTGGTGCTCTATGAACCGCTGGCAATCAGCGCTCTACAAAACAGCTACAATTACCAGAATTACCATCCCCACATTGAAGATCCATGAGGCGACATAGACAAAGGTCCGCACGCTTTGTGCCGGTTTGCCGATATTCTGCAGGTAGACGGATGTGTACAAAAGACGCGCCACCACCGTCGCCCAGACAAGAATGGCGACCCAGATCACGGGTGCACCGAGCAGCATCGCGAACATTGTCGGGACCGCGAACTGGGCATAGTTCTCCACCGCGTTCATGTGCGAGCGGTGCAAGCGATAGTTCGCATCGCCGTAATCGTTTTCCGGTTCCGAACCCGGCTTGATCGTCGCGCTGGCTTTTTTGGCGCCGACTGCCGGCCCCAAAAGCAAAATGATAATGCCGATGATCATCAGTCCGATAATGCTGCCGCCATAGGGGCGAGTGCTTCAACCATCTTCTTTTCTCCTTCTTGCCCGGCCTTCATAAAGGTCTGGCAATTCCCAAGCAGATTGGCGATTGCCGACGGCAAGCCCTGCCAGCTGTCCCGGCAAGCCCCGTCGACCCCGCCTCACAAGACAGGCAACATCAATCAATCCTCGTCGTCATCCATCATCCCCGTCGCTGTCATGCCTTCGATCCAGGTGGCGCCATCGCGGCGGATGACGGTCTTGGCGCGCACGCCGCAGCGCTCGGAGATCGCGGCCGCCATCGCCTCGGAGTGTGTGACCACCCAGACCTGGCTGTCGGCGGACGCATTGGCGATCATGCCGGCCAGCGCCGGCAGCATGTCGGGATGAAGGCTGGCTTCCGGCTCGTTGAGCGCAATAAAGGGCGGACGGCGATAGGATAAAAGCGCTGCCGCAAGCGCCAGAAACCGGATCTGCCCGTCGGAGAGTTCCCGCGGCTGGAAGATGCGTTGGGGGAAATCCGGAAGCACAAGCCCGAACTGCGCATACTCCTCAGGTACGGGAATGGACAGGGCCGCCCCGGAAAAGGCGTCGAAAACGGCCCGGTCGAGATCGATCGTATCCTGTCGGATATGGGCGAGCGTTGCCAGGACCGCCGCAATGTTCGATCCGTCCTCAGCCAGCAACGGCGCCGTGATTGCCAGACAGGGCCGGCGCAGCGGTGAACCGGCGTCCGAGCGGAACCCGTGATAGAACCGCCATTGTCCGATGATATGGCGCAGCGTGCTGATTTCGGGATAACGGCCCGCATCCCCGAGCAGGTAGAGGGCGGTTTCCGATGTCATCGCCTGTTCGGGATAGTCCGACATGCGGCCGTTTTCGTCGCGCACCGATATATGCCCGCCCTTGCGCTTCATCAACACGTGGGGTCGCCGGCCGGTGTCTAGCGTGATTTCCTCGTTCTTGATCTGGGCTTCCTGATTGAAACCGGCAGCCGTCGGCTGCTTGAAGCCCGTATCGATACTGTAGTGGTAGACAATTCCGGTTTCATCATCGACGATTTCAGCGGCAAGCCGGATCTGGGCTTTCTGGTGTTTCTTGAACCCGCCGCTCCAGATGGCGGACAGGATCCCGCCTTCCTCGGCAATCGCATGCGAAAACCGGCCGTCTGCTGCAGCCTTGATAAGTTGCAGCGACCGGTAAAGATTGGATTTTCCGGCACCATTAGTGCCGACAAATAGATTAACAGGCCGGAGATCCATTCGGATCGAGCGCAAAGACCGGTAATTTTCGGCAGACATGGAGCGCAGATACATGCGGCGAGGCTAGAGCGAGTCGCAGGCGCCAGCAAGACGGAAATCAGGCAGTCAGAACGGGTTCCGTGTGCGCCGTTTTGTCGAAGTGAAATTTGCTGTCGGGATCCCTGGCGAGATCGAACACACAGTGTTGTTCCAGCGCCTTTGTGATCTCCACCATATCGCCTTCGAGCTCTTCGGGCTGAATGAGCTGACCGATATTGAACTCGAAGGTCTTGCTCTTCTTGTTCAACACCTCGTGGAAGACGGTCATATCGCGCAGTTCGGTCGAATGTTTTGCGAACCAGTAGAACAGGCCGGAGTTACGTGCCGCCGTGTGCACCGGCAACACGGGCAGGCTGTATCTGCGTGCCAGACCGACCGCAGAAGGTTTCCACGGACGTTCGTTCAGCCTGCCGTTTGCCCAGTAGCCAATGCGGCCGGAAGGAAAGAGGATGGTCGCCTTGCCTTCTTCGACCGCCCGGTTTGTCAGGCGCAGGGTTTCTCTCGCCTTGAGCTTGCTCTTGTGCTCCTCGCGCCATTCGACCGGGATGATCATCTCCACATAACGCGGGTTGACCCGGATCGCGTCGCGATTGGCAAAAAACATCATATCCGGCCGGCAGTCTTTCAACAGATCAAACACGGCCACGCCGTCGGCAATACCGGTCGGATGGTTGCTGACCATGACAAACCCGCCCTTGGACGGTATGCGCGCCTTGTTGCGGACCTGCAATTCGAGGTTTAAAAGGTTGCTGGCATATTCGAATGCGTCATAGCCAGGCAGATTGGCAATGCCGTCGGCAAACTCGATCGCCTGGCGATAGTGAAGAAGAATATGCAGAAACGGCCGCATGACGGGCCACAGCGGGTTTTTGACGATCTTCTCGCCCCGCTCGGCAATCAGCTGATCGACGATATGACCCGGCTGCCCCTGTGAAACGAGGGCAATCCTGTCCGCCAGATCATCCAAATTCATCAATTGGAAGCGTTTCTGGGTCATTTACTATCCCCGAACATCTACAACGACTCTATCGCACCAAAATGTGTAATCACAATGACAGGATCCGCACTTCCTCTCATATGCCAGATTAACAATAATATAACCGCCGCAGGCAACAATGCCACTGCAATCAACAGTAGGCACCTAATGCTTTTGCTCGGGAACTGCAAGCACGCATGCGGCTTGATCCGCACCTAAATCCCTGGAATCAGGCATTTTTTAAGCGAAATGGATTTGCACGAACAATGACGCAGGAACCGTTTCTAATCGTTGCCAAAGCCGATCTGCTGGACCAGCACCGCGCCTGGTTCGAAAACCTGGAACGTGAGCGCCGTCTTTCCGCCAATACGCTCGACGCCTATGTGCGCGATTTACGGCAGTTTCTGGTGTTTTTGACCGGTCATCTGGGTGGCGCACCCGGTCTTTCAGACATAAAAACCCTGCGACCCGCCGATATGCGCGCTTTTTTGGCGCACCGACGCAAAAACGGTGCCGGAGCACGTACTTTGGGCCGCAGCCTTGCCGGAATCCGTTCGTTTCTGCGGTTTCTAGAAAAACGCGGCCTTGCAAACGCCGCCGGCATCAACGTCATGCGCGCGCCCAGACAACCAAAATCCCTGCCACGGCCGTTGACCGACAAACAGGCGGTTGCTGTGACCAGAAGCGACGAACATCTGGCGGATGAACCCTGGGTCGCGGCCCGAAATGCCGCTGTGCTGGCCCTGCTTTATGGCTGCGGACTGCGCATTTCCGAAGCTTTGGGCCTTGTGCCGGAGCAACTGGCCGGAAATCCGGCATCGCTGCAGATAACGGGCAAGGGCGGAAAAATGCGCATGGTTCCGCTGCTGCCGGTCGCCCTTGCCGCCGTAAGGGAGTATCAGAGCCTTTGTCCGTGGCATCCGGATGCCGACAAACCGCTGTTTCGCGGTGTCAGGGGCGGCGCCCTGCAACCGGCGATCATCCAGCGCGAAATGCGCAAGCTGAGAGCCACTCTCGGCCTTCCCGATACTGCGACACCTCATGCGCTGCGCCATTCCTTTGCAACTCATCTGTTGGCCGGCGGTGGCGATCTCCGCTCCATTCAGGAATTGCTCGGCCATGCCAGCCTGTCGACCACGCAGGTCTATACCGGTGTCGACACAAAAAGACTGCTTGAGACCTATCAAAAGGCCCATCCGCGGGCTTAGAGCGCATCTGGATAGGTTTTGTTAACCCAATGCGGCTCCGCAAGCGCCTTGCGGCATTTTGTTAACCGTTTGGCACCGGCTTTACCGCTAATTTGCCACCATCGCTTTATTCAATCGGAACGGCCATGACATTCATCTCACCTTCCCTTGATCTGTTCAAACCCGTCCGCACAAGCTGGGCCATCGTCACGGCGATTGCCGTGCATCTGCTGTTTGCCCTGTCGTTTGTCATTGTTCTGGCCATGGCGACCACCCGTGCACAGGCACAGGAGGTCGTTTGTGAGGGAAACAACCTTTTGGAAGTTCTGGCCCGCGAACAGCCCGATCTGCTGGCCGAGATAGAGGCCGAAGCGGCGAAAATCCCAAACGGTGACAGCCTCCTGTGGCGTATCGAGAAGGACGGAACGAAACCGTCCTGGCTCTACGGAACCATGCATGTCGCCGATCCGCGCGTTCTTGAAATGAAAGAAGCGGCGCGCGCTGCCTATGACAATGCGGATACGGTGGTCGTTGAACTGACGGAAGTCACAAACCTCCAGGGCGCCATGGCCGGATTGATGGCTGATCCTGGATTGACCATGCTGCCGGATGGCAAGACCTTGCAGGATTTGCTCGACAAGGAAGATCTGGCCGAAATTGAAGCCATCCTTGAAGAGCGTGGAATTCCGATGACATTTGTTTCACGGATGAAACCGTGGATGGTGTTCAGTCTGATTTCCATTCCCGAATGCGAGCTGGTGCGCAGAAGCAGGGGCGAGGAGTTTCTCGACAAGCAACTGGCAACTGGCGCACTCGAAAGGGGCAAGGCACTCAAAGGCCTGGAAACAGTGAAAGAACAGCTCTCCGTTCTCTCGGGCCTGCCTTTGGATGTGCAGGCAGTTCTGCTTGCCGACACCGCCGCGCTCGGACCGGTGCTCAATGATGCGACAACAACCATGACCGAGCTGTACCTTGAAGGTAATCTCGGCATGATCATGCCGTTGCTTCAATCTGCGACCGTTGACCCAAATGCTGCCGAAGACAAGACCGGGGCCTACGCCAAATTCGAGCAGGATCTCATCCAATCGCGCAATCATACGATGGCGGAACGCGCCCAGCCCATGCTGAACGACGGCAATGTGTTTGTTGCCGTCGGGGCGCTTCATCTGCCGGGTGAAGAGGGTCTGGTCCAGCTGCTGCGCAATAACGGCTTCACGGTCACCGCAGTAAGGTGACCGGCCTCCTGACCTTCTACATGTGAATTGGTTTGTCGTAGGCTGAGAGCGCGGCTTCCTTGACCGCCTCCGACATGGTCGGATGGGCGTGGCATGTTCGGCCAAGGTCTTCGGCACTTCCGCCGAATTCCATCAGCACTGCGGCCTCGTGTATCATTTCACCGGCACCGAAACCGAGGATGTGCACGCCGAGCACCCGGTCGTTTTCCTTGTCCGAAATCACCTTCACGAAGCCATCGGACTGCAGCATTGCACGGGCCCGGCCATTGGCCGAGAATGGAAACTTGCCGACCTTGTAGGCGACGCCGTCGGCTTTCAGTTCCTCTTCCGTCTTTCCCACCGATGCCACTTCGGGCTGCGTGTAGACGACACCCGGAATGACGCCGTAATTCACGTGCCCTGCCTGACCGGCCATGATTTCGGCGACCGCCACACCTTCATCCTCTGCCTTGTGGGCAAGCATTGGTCCGGCGACCACGTCACCGATGGCGTAGATCCCAGGAATATTGGTGCGGAAATGCTCGTCGATATGAACACGGCCCAGATCGTCAACGATCACGCCCGCCTTTTCGAGGCCAAGGCCTTCCGTATAGGGTTTGCGGCCCGTTGCGACCAGCACAACATCGGCGCTGACGGTTTCCGCATCGCCGCCCTTGACCGGTTCGAATGTGACCTTCGCCGACCGGGTGGTCGCGTTGATACCGGTCACCTTGGAGCCGAGCTTGAAGTCAAGGCCCTGTTTTTTGAGCATACGCTGGAACTGCTTTGACACATCGCCATCCATCGGCCCGAGGATCTTGTCGAGAAATTCGACGACCGTGACCTTGGAGCCGAGCCTTGCCCAAACGGAGCCGAGCTCTAGCCCGATCACGCCGCCACCAACGACCACCAGATGGTTCGGCACTTTGGCAAGCTCAAGCGCGCCTGTTGACGAAACGACGATTTTTTCGTCGAACTTGACGTCAACGCCCGGAATACCTGCTACGTCCGACCCGGTGGCGATCACAATGTTGGTGGTGTCCAGCTCAACGCTGTCGCCCTTGCCGACGGCGACCGACACTTTGCCTTCGCCGACAATGGTCCCGGTTCCGGTAAAGACGTCGATCTTGTTCTTCTTCATCAAAAAGGCGATGCCGTCGACATTCGACTTAACCGTTGCATCCTTGTGGGCCATCATTTTTTCAAGATTGAGCTTCGGTTTGCCCACCTCGACGCCCAGCTCCGGCAGGGAATGGCCGGCCTCGGCAAACATCTCCGAGGCATGAAGCAGCGCCTTGGATGGAATGCATCCGATATTCAGACAGGTACCGCCGAGGGTGCTGCGCTTTTCGACCACGGCCGTCTTCAGGCCCAGCTGTGCTGCCTTGATCGCGCACACATAGCCGCCAGGACCGGTCCCAATCACGATGAGATCGTAGCGCTCAGCCATAAAACTTTCCTTTTCTGTCCTTGCAACAGCCGCCTATTCCTGGCAGGCCGATAATGTCAGTTTTTCTATCTTGTCATTCGGCGGATCGGTGAAAAGGTCAGGCAGGCGCTCATTGAGTGCTCCTGCCAGACCCACAAGCCGCAAGCTGCCTGCCGCCGGCTCGCCGGAAAGTGGCAGGTTGCCAATCGTCTCGTCGGCGCCAATCGCCTGCACCTGTCCCTGCCACACGGTACAGGCGGCAATTTCTTCGCCTGTCGCGTCGCCGTCGGGACAGTTGTCAAGGGCAACACCTTCGGTGCCGTCTTCCCCTTCGGCCGGATAGGTATAACCTTCGAATTTGCCGTCCAGACCTTCAACCAGCAGCCAAAAGCTGAGGTCGGGCGCGCCGGTAAACTCCACTGCCACACGCTGGTCTTCGGTGGCGTAGGCGGCCAGCGCCTGCGGACAGGAGCGTCCGCTCGTTGCTTCTGCTTCCGCCAGATTTGTTGCTGCGGTCAACTGGACCACAACCATGGCAACGATTGGGAGAGCAGCGGTTTTCATGGCGATCGCGTCGATTGACCCAGCCGATCCTAGAGATCGAGGACAAGTCGCTCCGGATCTTCCAGACTGTCCTTCACGCGCACCAGGAAGGTCACGGCATCCTTGCCGTCAACAATCCGGTGGTCGTAGGAAAGCGCTAGATACATCATCGGCCGGATGACCACCTGACCGCCGAGTGCGACGGGCCGCTCCTGGATCTTGTGCATGCCGAGGATACCCGATTGCGGTGCGTTGAGGATCGGCGACGACATCAGCGAGCCGTAAACACCGCCATTGGAGATGGTGAACGTGCCGCCCTGCATGTCGGCCATGTTGAGTTCACCATTGCGGGCTGCCAGACCGAGCCGTCCGATCTCCTGCTCGATGCCTGCGATCGACATCTGATCGGCATCGCGCACGACCGGCACCACGAGGCCCTTGTCGGTTCCGACTGCGACGCCGACATGGCAGAAATTCTTAAAGATGATGTCGGTTCCGTCGATTTCGGCATTGACCGCCGGTATTTCCTTCAGCGCATGGCACACGGCCTTGGTGAAAAAGCCCATGAAACCCAGCTTGACACCGTGCTTCTTCTCGAAGAGCTCCTTGTATTTCTTGCGCAGCTCCATGACAGCGGTCATGTCCACCTCATTGTAGGTGGTGAGCATGGCTGCCGTGTTCTGGGCATCCTTGAGGCGGCGGGCGATGGTCTGGCGCAGCCGGGTCATCTTGACCCGTTCCTCGCGCGCCTCGTCCTCGCCGCTGGAAGGTGCCCGTGCGGCTGCCGGGGCTGCCGGTGCCGGTTCGGATATTTCCTTGGCCAGGGCATCGATCACATCGCCCTTGAGCACCTGGCCACGCTTGCCGCTGCCGGCCACCTGGTCGGAAGCGACATTGTTTTCAGCCAGCATCTTGGCGGCCGATGGCGCCGGAGGCATATCCGTTCCAGCCTGTTTGGCCGCCGGTGCCGGCGCGGCAGGTTCTGGTGCCGTGGCGTTTGCGGCAGGTGCCGCTGCGGCCTCGGCTTTTGCAGGTGCGGGTGCCGCGGCACCTTCGGCAATCTGCCCCAAAAGCGCATCAACCTCTACGGTATCGCCCTCATTGGCAAGGATTTCAGAAAGGGTTCCGCCCGTTGGTGCGGGAACCTCGATCGTCACCTTGTCGGTCTCAAGCTCGACAAGCGGTTCATCGGTTGCGATCGCATCGCCGACCTTCTTGAACCAGGTTCCGATGGTCGCCTCTGTAACGGATTCGCCGAGAGTGGGAACGCGAATTTCTGTGGCCATGTTTTTAGTTTCCGTTTGTCAAATTGATGGCAATCCTGAATGCATGCTTAGCCGCCCAGGGCATCTTCGAGGAAGGCTTCCAGTTGGGCCTTGTGTTTCGACATAATACCGGTTGCCGGCGATGCGGCCGCCGGGCGTCCGGTGTAACGCACGCGCTGATATTTGGCGTCGATGTGGGCAAACACCCACTCCAGATAAGGATCAATGAAAGCCCAGGCGCCCATGTTTTTCGGCTCTTCCTGACACCACACCATTTCAGCGTCGCGAAAACGCGACAGCTCGTTGATCAGCGCCTTTGCCGGGAACGGGTAAAGCTGTTCGAGCCGCAGCAGATAGACGTCGTTAGTGCCGCGCCTTTCGCGCTCTTCGTAAAGATCGTAATAGACCTTACCGCTGCACATCACGACCCGCCGGATCTTGTTGTCCTTCACCAGCTTGATCGGCTGATCCTTGAGCACTTCGGCATCATCCCAAAGCAGCCGGTGGAATGAGCTGTCACCAACCATATCCGACAGGAGTGAAACCGCGCGCTTGTGACGCAACAATGATTTCGGCGTCATCAGGATCAGCGGTTTTCTGAAGTTCCGCTTCAGCTGGCGGCGAAGAATGTGGAAATAGTTGGACGGTGAAGAGCAATAAGCGACCTGCATATTGTCTTCGGCACAAAGCTGCAGGAAGCGTTCAAGCCGGGCCGATGAGTGTTCGGGGCCCTGACCCTCGTAACCGTGCGGCAACAGGCACACCAGCCCGGACATGCGCAGCCATTTGCGCTCGCCTGATGAGATGAACTGGTCGAAGACGACCTGAGCGCCATTGGCGAAATCGCCAAACTGCGCTTCCCAAAGGGTGAGCGCATTGGGTTCGGCAAGCGAATATCCGTATTCGAAGCCGAGAACCGCCTCTTCCGACAGCATCGAGTTGATGACCTCGTACAACGCCTGGCCCTTGCCCAGATTATTGAGCGGTATGTAGCGGGTTTCGTTGTCCTGGCTGTAAAGCACCGAATGGCGTTGCGAGAAGGTACCGCGCTCGCAGTCCTGGCCGGAAAGCCGCACCGCATGTCCCTCGGTCAGCAGCGAGCCGAACGCCAGTGCCTCGGCCGTTGCCCAGTCGATGCCCTCTCCGGTGTCGATCATTTTGGCTCTATGGTCCATGAAGCGCTGAACCGTGCGATGCACCTGGAAATCGTCAGGAACAGTCGCGAGCTTGCGCCCCATATCCTTGAAGTTCTTGGCCGTCAGCGCGGTCTGGCCGCGGCGTTGTTCGTCCTGATTGTCAGCAACGCGCATGCCGGACCAAGCGCCGTCAAGCCAGTCCGCCTTGTTGGGCTTATAGGAATTGCCGGCCTCGAACTCCTGCTCCAGGAAGGCGCGCCAATCGGCCTTCATCTTTTCGACATCGCCCTGGCTCAGCAACCCGTCGCTGACAAGCTTCTGTCCGTAGATCTGCACCGTCGTCTCGTGAGAGCGGATGCGTTTGTACATGATTGGCTGCGTGAATGCCGGTTCGTCGCCTTCATTGTGACCGAAGCGGCGGTAGCAGAATATGTCCAACACCACCGGTTTGTGGAATTTCATGCGAAATTCCGTTGCCACTTTCGCCGCGTAGACCACCGCTTCGGGATCGTCTCCATTGACGTGGAAAATCGGCGATTCGATCATCTTTGCCACATCCGACGGATAGGGCGACGAGCGAGAAAAGCGGGGATTGGTGGTAAAGCCGATCTGGTTGTTGACGATCACGTGGACAGTGCCGGCGACCCGGTGGCCGCGAAGACCCGACAGGCCGAGACATTCGGCAACAACGCCCTGTCCCGCAAAAGCGGCATCGCCGTGCAGCAGCAAAGGCAGCACCTTGACCCGTTGGGTCAGCGGAACAATTTCTTCGCGCGGCATACCTGCGAGCAGATCCTGCTTGGCGCGTGCCTTGCCCATGACGACGGGATTGACGATCTCAAGGTGTGACGGGTTCGCTGTCAGCGACAGGTGAACGGTATTGCCGTCGAACTCCCGGTCTGACGACGTGCCCAGATGGTATTTCACATCGCCCGAACCCTCGACCTCGTCCGGCGTAAAAGACCCGCCCTTGAATTCGTTGAAGATGGCCCGGTGGGATTTTCCCATCACCTGTGAAAGGACGTTCAGCCGGCCGCGGTGCGACATGCCGAGGATAATTTCCTTCAGCCCCATCTGACCGCCGCGCTTGATGATCTGCTCGAGCGCCGGAATAAGCGCCTCGCCGCCATCCAGGCCGAAGCGCTTGGTGCCCTTGTATTTGACATCGATGAATTGTTCGAAGCCTTCCGCTTCGATCAGTTTCTGCAGGATCGCGATCTTACCGCGCAGGGTGAATTCAACGCCCTTGTCCGGCCCCTCGATGCGTTTTTGGATCCATGACTTTTCCTCCGGATTGGAGATATGCATGAACTCCACACCGATGGTCGAACAATAGGTACGCCGCAGGATATCGATCATCTCGTTGATCGTTGCGTATCGAAGCCCGAGCACATTGTCGAGGAAGATGCGTCGGTCGAAATCAGCCGGAGTGAAACCGTAATTTTCCGGCGAAAGCTCGTTGTAATCTTCCCTTTCCTCGGCAATGCCGAGCGGGTCGAGATTGGCGTGCAGATGGCCGCGCATGCGATAGGCGCGGATCATCATGATGGCGCGCACGGAGTCGCGCGTCGCCTGTTGCACCTCGTCGTCGGAAAGAACAGCGGCGCCATTGGCCGATTTGCCTTTCAGCTGCTTTTCGATGTGCTTTTCGACAGCACCCCAGTCGCCATCAAACGCCGAGATCAGCTCACCATTTTCGACAATCGGCCAATTGTCGCGTTTCCACGTTGCGCCGCGCGCTGCCTTGCGCACCGCATCCGCATCATCCTGAAGCGCCGAGAAAAAACTCTGCCACTCGCCCGGCACCGAGGACGGATTGTCCTGATAGCGGGCATAGAGTTCTTCGATGTAGGATGCGTTGCTGCCGTATAGAAATGAGGTTGCCTGAAAGGTTTCGTTGGCGTCCTGTCTTGCCATCTGCCCTCTGCGGGAATGTCCCGCCTCCTTGGTACGCTGCGGTCTTGCCGCCTGGATTTTGCACCCGGTTCGGTGCCTTGCATTTCCACCCAATGGCCAAATATGCAGTGCCGACTCATTCTTGTGTAGTCCTGCCCCGCAGATTTGCCGGTCCCCAGCGGTCAAACCGGTGTGAGGACCCTGCCAATGCGCCGTTTTCAGCGCTTTATTGCCGGTCACACAATTGCGTGTTATCCGGTTTATCGGGGCGGCGCGGACGCCGCCCGCTGATGCATTCAGCCGTTGAGCAGCGCCACCAGTGTCTTGCCCAGCTGCGCCGGCGAAGGAGACACGCGGATACCGGCGGCCTGCATCGCAGCGATCTTGTCCTCGGCGCCGCCCTTGCCGCCGGAAATAACCGCTCCGGCATGGCCCATGGTACGACCGGGCGGTGCCGTGCGTCCGGCGATGAATCCGACCGTCGGCTTTGAGCGGCCCTTTTTCGCCTCGTCCGCAATAAACTGTGCGGCGTCCTCTTCTGCAGAGCCGCCGATTTCCCCGATCATGATGATTGATTTGGTTGCATCGTCAGCCAGATACATTTCCAGCACATCGATGAACTCAGTGCCTTTGACCGGATCCCCGCCGATGCCGACGGCGGTGGTCTGGCCAAGGCCTTCATTGGTCGTCTGGAACACTGCTTCATAGGTGAGTGTTCCCGAGCGTGAAACCACGCCGACGGAGCCCTTCTTGAAGATGTTGCCTGGCATGATGCCGATCTTGCACTCTTCCGGTGTCAGCACACCCGGGCAATTCGGTCCGATGAGCCGCGACGACGATCTTTCGAGCCGCGCCTTGACCCTGACCATGTCCGCGACCGGGATGCCTTCGGTGATGCACACAATCAGCGGAATTTCCGCATCGACGGCCTCAATGATCGCGGCGGCAGCCCCTGCAGGCGGCACATAGACGACCGACGCATTGGCGCCGGTGCGTTCCTTGCCTTCGGCGACGGTGGAAAATATCGGCAGGTCGACGGTGCCGTCACCGACATTGCCGGTCCAGGTTTCACCGCCTTTTTTCGGGTGAATGCCACCAACCATTTTAGTGCCGTGATAAGCCAGTGCCTGCTCGGTATGGAACGTGCCGGTCTTTCCGGTCAGTCCCTGGACGAGTACTTTTGTGTCCGTGTTGACGATGATGGACATTGATCAGGCTCCCTTCACCGCAGCGACGATTTTTTGTGCGGCGTCATCCAGATCGTCCGCAGCGATGACATTAAGGCCACTTTCATTGATGATGGTCTTGCCCCTTTCAACATTTGTGCCTTCAAGGCGCACAACAAGCGGCACCTGCAGTCCGACCTCCTTGACAGCGGCAACAACGCCTTCCGCGATCGTGTCGCAGCGCATGATGCCGCCGAAGATGTTGACGAGGATGCCCTGAACAGCCGGATCGGCGGTGATGATCTTGAAGGCGGCCGTAACCTTTTCCTCTGAAGCGCCGCCACCGACGTCAAGGAAGTTGGCGGGTTCCGCCCCGTAGAGCTTGATGATGTCCATGGTTGCCATGGCAAGGCCGGCGCCGTTGACCATGCAGCCGATATTGCCATCGAGCGCCACATAGGCGAGGTCGAATTTGGACGCCTCGATTTCCTTGGCGTCTTCTTCTGTCGTATCGCGCAGTTCCATTATGTCGTCATGGCGAAACAGCGCATTTCCGTCGAACGAGACCTTGGCATCGAGCACCCGCAGCCGTCCGTTTGTCATGACGATCAGCGGATTGACTTCCAGAAGGCTCATGTCCTTGTCGACAAATGCCTTATAGAGAATGGGAAACAGCGTCAGCCCGTCACTGCGCGCTTCGCCGGAAAGTTCGAGTGCGTCGCAAAGCTGCACCGCATCGCTTTGCGTTACGCCGCTGTCGGGATGGATCGGCAGCGTCAGTATCTTTTCGGGTGTTTCCTCGGCAACCGCCTCGATGTCCATGCCGCCCTCGGTCGAAACGACAAAGGCCGGACGCCCCACTGTGCGGTCGACGAGGATCGAGAGGTAAAGTTCCCGGTCGATGTCGGCTCCGTCTTCTATGTAAAGGCGGTTGACCTGCTTGCCGTCGGGACCGGTTTGTTTTGTCACCAGTGTATTGCCCAGCATCTCGGCGGCGTTGGTGATAACTTCATCGACAGAATTGGCCAGCCGGACACCGCCCTTGGCATCGGCGGAAAGTTCCTTGAACTTGCCCTTGCCGCGCCCACCTGCATGTATCTGGCTTTTGACCACATAGAGCGGGCCAGGGAGCTTACCGACGGCAGCAGCCGCTTCGTCGGCATTGAAGATCGGCACGCCCTCGGCGACCGGTGCACCAAAGCTCTTCAACAGGGCTTTGGCCTGGTATTCATGAATGTTCATGGATGAATGTTCCCTGTTACTTCAGGTTTGGCGCGATGGCGATGCAGGCCTCGCACAGTCCGGCAACGGCGCCCACAGACTTGTCGAAGGCATCTTTTTCAGACTTGTTCAGATCGATCTCGATGACCCTTTCGATGCCGCCGGCGCCAATGACTGTCGGAACGCCGACATACATGTCCTTAACGCCATACTGCCCGGAAAGATACGCCGCACAGGGCACAACACGCTTCTTGTCCTTCAAATAGGCCTCGGCCATGGAGATTGCCGATGCGGCCGGTGCGTAATAGGCCGACCCGGTTTTCAGCAGACCGACGATCTCGGCGCCGCCGTCACGGGTGCGCTGGATGATTTCCTCAAGCCGCCCCTTCGACACCCAGCCCATCTTGATAAGATCCGGCAGCGGAATGCCGGCAACGGTGGAATAACGTGCCAGCGGCACCATGGAATCGCCATGCCCGCCCAGAACGAATGCCGTGACGTCTTCGACCGATACGTCGAACTCGTCCGCCAGGAAGTGCCGGAACCGTGAACTGTCGAGCACGCCGGCCATCCCGACGACCTTGTTCTTCGGCAGGCCGGAGAATTTCTGCAATGCCCAGACCATGGCGTCCAGCGGATTTGTGATGCAGATGACAAAGGCGTCCGGAGCGTATTTTTTGATGCCGGCGCCAACCTGTTCCATCACTTTCAGATTGATACCCAGAAGATCGTCGCGGTTCATGCCCGGCTTGCGCGGCACACCGGCGGTCACGATACAAACATCGGCGCCTTCAATCGCAGCATAGTCATTGGCGCCGGTCATTTCCGCATCGAAGCCGTCCACCGGTGCGGACTGCGCGATATCGAGGGCCTTTCCCTGCGGAATGCCTTCCGCAATATCGAACAGGACGACGTCGCCGAGTTCCTTCAACGCTGCTAGGTGGGCAAGCGTGCCACCAATCATGCCTGAGCCAATCAATGCGATTTTATTACGCGCCATAAAATGACACCTCCGAGATACATTTGTCCCCGCGGCACGCTGCGTCAGCATGCCGCAAACCGGGGAGTTGATTAGACTCCCTGATTGAATTTGGCAACTCAAACTTTTACCATTATAAAATTCAAACGGTTAGAACATCAAACGTTTACGTAAACGTAAGAGTTTTTGAGCGTCTGCAATGCGAAAAGAAGAGTTCAGACACCATCGGCTGCAAGATTGACGGCGCGGCTCGCCGAAATATAGTCGGCGCTCTGCATTTCGAACAGCCGCGAGGCAGTTCGCGCAAATTCGAACCCTTCGGCGCCACGCATGCTGACATAGAGGTCTTCGGGCAGCGCCGCCGCTGACATGAACAGTCTGGTGCCGGCATCGTAGAGCATATCGATGAGATTGATGAAGCGCTTTGCTTCGTTGCGCCTGTCCTCATCCATGACAGGTACATTTTCGACGAAAACCGTGTGGTAGCGATGGGCGATGATGTGGTAGTCGCTCGCCGCCAGGGGCCGCGCGCACAATTCATCGAATGAAAAGCGCGCTATGCCGCCGGCTTCCAGCGGCACTTCGATCTGCCTGCCCTTGACGTTAATCGTATGTCCATGAGCGATTTGACCGACGGTCATGTCGCGCCACGCTTTGGCGATAGAAATCCGTGTCTCGTCATTGAGCGGTGACAGATACACCGGCAGCTGCTGAAGTTTCTCGAGCCGGTAGTCGGTCTTTGCATCGAGATTGAAGACATCGACACGCGATTTCAGAAGGTCGATGAACGGCACAAAAAGCTGCCGGTTGAGGCCGTTGTGATATAGATCGTCCGGCTCGACATTGGATGTAGCCACCAGCAGGCATCCGCGTGAAAACAGCTGTTCAAACAACCGCGACAGGATCATCGCGTCTGCGATATCAGTGACCGAAAATTCGTCAAAGCACAAAACCCATGCATCCGCGATCAACTGGCTCGCGACCGGCGGTATCGGATCTTCCTGTTTGGTCTCTCTCCGTTTGAATGCCTGCCGGTGTTTGTAAATGCGCTCATGCACATCGGCCATGAAATCGTGAAAATGGACCCGCCTTTTGCGTTGCGCCGCGACCTGTTCGTAGAACAGATCCATCAGCATCGTCTTGCCGCGGCCCACCGCACCGTGGATATACAGGCCGCGAACCGAAGGCTGGGATTGCTGCTTGCGGGCAAAAAGCCATCCTAGATGGCTGGATTTTTTGGTGAGGCGTCGTTCGCGGATTTCCGACAGGATGCTGTCAAGCACCGCCGCAAGTCTTACCTGCGCATCGTCCTTTTCGATCTCACCGCTATCAACCAGCGCTCCGTAGCGTTCGGCAACTGTGATCCGGTCGGCAATGTCCATGGGCGTGGCTACAGCATCTGCAACTGGAAAGCTCTACCGATTGAGGCTGATTGGCTGCCCTACCGAAGTGGTCCCGTCAAACCGCTTGTCTCCGGATTTGTAGAGCGTTGCAAACTGGTTGCCGGATGAATCGCTCAGCATCACCTGCTTGCCCTGAACGTCCCATGCCGATATCAGCGCCGCCTGATCCGTGCAGCCCCGCGAGGCGGCGCGGAATCCGCCGGTCCATTTTGTCAGCGCCAGGAAAACGTCGCAGCTGTTGCCGCCGGTTGAAATCGTCCAGCGCCCGACCATGGAATCGCGGGTGACTTCCGGTGCATTGGCTGCAACCTGCTGCAGTTCCTGCTCGCTCGGGCCCTGTGTCGTCGGCGCGTCCGGAAAATCAGTCTGGCCGGCAGGCGTCAACTGTCCGCTTTGCACGCTCCCGACCGGTGCCGGAGAAAGAGGCGCAGGCTGTCCAAATCGTGGGCCGAGCCCGGTTCGTGAGCACCCGGCCATGGCAACCAATGCACTCAGTGCTATCAGTGCTATACTTTTCCGCATCTAACTTTCCCCACATGCAATACCCGAAAATCATCGGTGCCCCACATGTCAACACCTATATCCGGTTTAGGGGGATTCAATATACAAAGATGGCAAAATTTGTATTAAATTTGCACAATTCTTATGAAATCACGTGATTATCGCCGTCAAATGGTGCCGGACGGGACCCAAATATAACCCTCGGGTCCGACAATATGGCACTCGCGGATCCCATGCGGTTTGTCCATGCAGCCGGCCAGAACCGTGCAATCGTCGGCGTTTTCGCCTGCCCGGGCCTCGATCCGGTCGGGATCAAGGCCGTAGATCCGGATCTCGATCCCCTGACCGCGCACCTCAGCGCCATCAACGATCCCGAACATGGGGTGATCGGCGTAGGTATGGTCGCAATGCAGCATGAAAACCGAGCCTGCCAGTTCGACCGCGGCGAAATCCTCGTCGAAATACAGGATCATGGCGCCCAGCACGTCGCGGCAGAACCTTATCTGGGTCTCCATATCCCGTACCAGCAGGTTGACCCCGACGCCGCGCGGCAGGCTGCGGCCGAATTCCCCCGCATCCATCCACGGCTGTTTTGTCCGCCTGATAATCATGTCCGTGTCCCCGCCCTGCAGATCGCTGCGTCCAAATGTAACCGCGAGACACATTAAGAATTGTTAACTTGCCACTTCATCACAACGGTCGAATACTTCACGTGATTTTCGAGGCGGGGCGCTGACAGGGGTAATCATGCCGCAGATACTTGAACGCAATTTCCCGAAGAGCAAAATCTTCTTGTGGTCCGCAACCAGCATCCTGGTGATTGCCGGCAGCGCGGGATCCGCGCTTGGCCACGATCTGCCGCTCGGCGACGGAAATATATCCAGTCAGCCCAAGGTCGGGTTTGTATTTTCCTGCCAGCAGCGCTTCAATCCCAACGCACCGGGTGCCAGGGCCTCTGGCGACTGGCTCGGAAAGACAACCTGGGACCCGTCAAAGAAGCCCTATGTCGAAGGATCGGTGAACTGGCCGGCGGAAATCAGCATAACCCGCACGGGTGAAAAACGGATCGTCAAGTCCAACAATCTGCCAACGCACCCGACAGGTGTATTTCCCATTCAACGCAACGATCCCGTCTATAAATACGACCGGAACAACGGCCGCATTACCGCCCAGGACATCCTGATCGAATTACCGGCCGTCCCGAAGATAGCAGCAAGTCCAAGCTGCGTTGCCATGGGCATGATCGGATTTTCCATCACCAATGCGGCCATGTACAACGCGCTGGACGCAAGGGGCGATGACGCGCCCGCCCACGAAATGCAGGACAGATGCAGCGGCCACCCCCAACAGACCGGCCAATACCACTACCACAATATGACGCCTTGTTTTGATGACAGGAGATCCGAGCCGGGCGGCCATTCCGACCAGATCGGCTACGCGCTTGACGGATTCGGCGTGTTCGGAATATTCGGCGAGAACGGCGAGAAGCTCAAAACCGCGGACCTCGATGCATGCCACGGACACGCCCACACCATTCGCTGGGACGGTGAACGACGCGACCTTTACCACTATCACATGACGGACGAATACCCCTATTCGATCGGCTGTTACATGGGTACACCTGTCAAACTGCCAGCCTCGCTGAGCGGCAGGCCGCAGGGTCAGGGCGAGGGCGGCGACAGGCCACCGCGCCGCAGGCAGGGCGGCCAAGGCGGTCAGGGTGGACCTGGAGGCGGTCCGCAGCAGGTCATATCGACAGCAGCGGCTGAGCTCGGAGTGTCACCGCAGCAATTGCGCCAGGCCGTCGGAGCACCACCGCCCGATTTCCAGCGCGCCTCCCAAATGCTGGGAATTCCGGCGGCGACAATCAGGCAGGCGATGCAAAAGGCACGGCGTGACCGCTAGTCGCGGGGCGTGAAGTTGGCGGACAGCAGGTGCTGTTGGCGGCTATTTGACCAAACCGCGATGGGCGTCCTCACCCCAAAGGCTCTCCATATGGGCATCACGGCGGCAGCCGAGCCGGTAGAAATTGTAGCGTACCGGATTCTTCAAGTAGTAGTCCTGATGGTAACCCTCTGCCGGATAGGATTCTCCGGCCGGCTCGATCAGCGTCGCTATTTCCTGCCCGAGGGCCTCCATAGCCTCTGAGCTTGATGATTCAGCCTGGGCCTGTTGTTCATCGCTGAGCGTGAAGATCGCCGTCGTATAGCTTTCGCCGCGGTCACAGAACTGGCCGTGCGCGGCGGTCGGATCTACGCTGCGAAAAAAAACGCCCAGTAGCGTTTCATAGCTCACCTTGCTCGGGACGTACGAAATTTTCACCGCCTCGCGATGACCTGAGGTTTCGGACACCACGTCCCTGTAGGTGGGATTTTCAAGATGGCCACCCGTATAGCCGGAAATGGTTTCGAAGACTCCCGGCACATGATCAAAGTCTGATTCAACGCACCAGAAACAGCCGCCTGCAAAAATCGCGGTTTCAACCTGTTCAGGTTTTTCGCTTTGCGCCTTAACGGGCGTCATCGGTGCATAACCCGCCACAGCAGCTATGGCAGCGCTGGCGGCTACTGCTCCAACGATCAGGACCTTACGCATTCTCGCTTTCTCCGCTTCGTCTGATTACCTGGCTTTATCCACGCCATAGGTGCAGATGATCTGCGCGCATACAAGTCAAACCGTCTCACGAGGTTGTGACCATTTCATTACCCGTAGGGTCAGCGGTTCATTTGATTAGCCGTAAAATCAATTCCGGTGTTCAACCGGACAAATAGATTGCATAGTCCTGACAAAGCAAACAACAGTTTGGGGTTTCTTGCCGAATGGATGGAAGCGGGCTGAAGCGGGAGATCGGACCCATTGGCCTTACAGCGCTCGCTGTCAGCGGCATCATTGGTTCCGGTTGGTTGTTTGCACCGATGCTGGCGGCGCAGCTTGCCGGTCCGGCGGCGGTCATCGCCTGGCTCATCGGTTCAATGTCCATGCTACTGCTGGCCCTGACATTTGCCGAAATCTCAGCCATGTTTCCGCTACCAGGCGGCATTGCCAGCATTCCCCAGGTCACCCACGGCAACGTCGTGTCGATTGCCATGGGCTGGACGGCGTGGCTCGGTTATCTCCTGACCGCACCGGTCGAGGTGGAGGCGACGCTGCGCTATCTCGGCCGTTACGCGCCGTGGGTTTTCGAAGGTACCAGCTTCGAAAATCTTTCATGGGCAGGCTCAGGCGCCGCACTTGGCCTCATGGTGCTGTTCGTGATCCTCAACGCCCTCGGTGTAAAACTGTTTACCACCATCAACACCTCCATCACCTGGATCAAGGTGATCGTGCCGATCATTATCAGCGCGATGTTCGTGGCCTCTTCGTTTGACCCGGCCAATTTTTCCGAACCAGCCGGGTTTGCGCCCTACGGCGTGGGCGGAATTCTGGCGGCCGTCTCATCCGGGGGTGTGGTCCTGTCGATGATCGGATTTCGTCACGCCATCGACATGGCCGGCGAAGTACGCAATCCGGGCCGCATTGTTCCGCTCGCCATGATCGCCGCCATGCTGATCTGTCTGCTGCTCTACCTCGGCCTGCAAGTCTCGTTTATCGGCGCACTGCAGCCGGCTGATCTGGCGAATGGCTGGTCGGGTCTGCAATTTACCCATCCCGGCGGGCCGCTTGCATCGGTTGCTACGGCACTCGGACTGCTGTGGCTTGTCAGCCTGATGAACACGACTGCCGTCATATCCCCATTCGGCAGCGCTCTGGTGGCAGTCGGCGCAAACGCCCGCCTTGTGCTGGCCATGACCGGTACGCGGTTCATGCCGGCTCTGTTCGGCAAATTGTCGGGCTATGGCGTGCCATTTAACGCGCTGTTGCTCAACCTGGTGATCGGCTGGCTCGCAGTCGCCTTTCTGGAATTTTCCGAGATCGTCGCCGCGCACAGCTCGCTTGTGGTGCTGTCCTTTATTGTCGGTCCGATCGCGGTGGTGGCGTTGCGGTCTCTGGCAGCCGATTATCCTCGCCCGTTCCGGTTGCCCGCGGTCGGCGCCATCGGATATGCGACCTTCATTTTGGCAACGCTTATCGTTTACTGGAGCGGCTGGAAGACGGTCCAGATCCTCGGACTCGCAATGACGGTAGGTGCCGTCATATTTGCAATCCGCCTGCGCTCGATGGACAGGGACGAACTTGATCTTCAGCAGGCCGCGTGGCTGCTGCCCTACTGTCTCGGGGTCGGTCTGCTTTCGTGGCTCGGCAGTTTCGGCGGCATCGGCGTGATCGGCGAGGGATACGACATTGCCCTATGCGCTGTTTTTTGTGCGTTCATCTACCGTATGGCACTTCGTTCCGCCTTGTCGCAGGCGCAGTTCGACCAGAAGACGGACGATATTCTTGCACGTATTGGCTACGACAAGGCCGTGCTGAGAAATCTGGAAGTTTAGACCCGGCGTTCGACCATCATTTTCTTGATTTCGGCAATCGCCTTGGCTGGGTTCAGGCCCTTGGGACAGGTCTGCGCACAGTTCATGATCGTGTGGCAGCGGTAAAGCCGGAACGGATCTTCAAGCTCGTCCAGCCGCTCGCCGGTTGCCTCGTCGCGGCTGTCGATCAGCCAGCGATAGGCCTGTAGCAGCACGGCAGGGCCGAGATAGCGGTCGCCATTCCACCAGTAGCTCGGGCAGGAGGTCGAACAGCAGGCGCACAGGATGCACTCGTAGAGCCCATCCAGTTTCACCCGGTCGTCATGCGACTGAAGCCATTCGATCTCCGGTTCCGGCGATGTGGTTTTGAGCCACGGTTCGATGGACCGGTGCTGGGCATAGAAATTGTTCAGATCCGGCACCAGGTCCTTGACCACAGGCAGGTGCGGCAGCGGATAGATCTTCACCGTTCCGTCGATATCGTCCATGCCTTTTGTGCAGGCCAGCGTATTGGTCCCGTCGATATTCATGGCGCAGGAACCGCAAATGCCCTCGCGGCAAGACCGGCGCAGCGTCAGCGTTGAATCGACCTTGTTCTTGATCCACAAAAGCCCGTCCAGGACCATCGGGCCGCAATCGTCGAGATCGACGTAATAGATATCGATCGACGGGTTCTTGCCCTCATCGGGAGACCACCGGTAAATCCGGAATTCCCGCAGATTTGTCGCGCCTCCCGGCTTGGGCCAGGTCTTGCCCTCGGTCATCTGCGAGTTCTTTGGAAGCGCGAGTTCTACCATTTTGCCCGATTTCTCCTAGTACACGCGCTTCTTCGGCGCGATCCTGGCGAGCTCGATGCCGCCCTCTTCCTCGGATGTTAGCGTCTCGGTGTGAACCGGCCTGTAATCCAGCGTCACCTTGCCCTTGCTGTTGATCCAGCCAAGCGTATGGATCCGCCAGTTCTTGTCATCGCGATCGGGAAAATCCTCGCGCGCATGGGCGCCACGGGTTTCCTCGCGGGCAAGTCCGCCGTAAACCGTCAACATGGCGCAGTCAGCCAGATTGTCGAGTTCCAGGGTTTCCACCAGATCCGAATTCCAGATCATTGAACGGTCCGTAGTGCGCACATCGCTGAGCTGTTTGTAGATCTCGTCCATGGCGCGACAACCCTGTTCCAGGGTTTCGCCGGTTCTGAACACCGCGGCATCCTGCTGCATGGCATGCTGCATCCGGTCACGCAGCTCTGCCGTCGGAATGGAGCCGTCGGAATGGCGCCTGCGGTCGAAGCGGTCCATGATCTTGTCGAGACTTGCCTGCGGCACATGCGGAACCTCGCCATGCCGGTCGACAACCTCACTAGCCTTGATCGCGGCGGCGCGTCCGAAGACCACAAGGTCGATAAGCGAATTCGAACCGAGCCGGTTGGCACCATGCACCGATGCGCAGCCTGCCTCGCCGACCGACATCAGGCCGGGCTGGATACGGTCGGGATCGTCCTTGGTCGGATTGAGCACTTCACCATGATAATTGGTCGGAACGCCGCCCATATTGTAGTGGACCGTCGGCAGCACCGGGATCGGATCCCGCGTCACATCGACACCGGCGAAGATCTTTGCCGATTCTGAAATCCCCGGCAGCCGTTCCGCTAGAACAGCCGGATCAAGATGATTGAGCTGCAGGAAGAGGTGATCCTTCTTCTTGCCGACGCCCCGTCCTTCGCGGATTTCCATGGTCATGCAGCGTGAGACGACATCGCGTGACGCCAGGTCCTTGGCCGACGGCGCATAGCGTTCCATGAAACGCTCACCCTCAGAATTGACGAGATAGCCGCCTTCGCCGCGCGAGCCCTCTGTTATCAGCGTGCCGGAGCCGTAGATGCCGGTCGGATGGAACTGAACGAATTCCATGTCCTGAAGCGGCAGTCCGGCGCGGGCGATCATGCCGTGGCCATCGCCCGTGCAGGTATGGGCAGAGGTCGCTGAGAAATAGGCGCGCCCGTAACCACCGGTCGCCAGGACAACCATCTTGGCACGAAAGATATGGATCATTCCGTCGTCGAGATTCCATGCCACGACGCCGGTGCACACGCCGTCGTCGCTCATCAAAAGATCAATGGCGAAATATTCGATGAAGAACTGCGCATTGTGCCTCAGCGACTGGCCGTAGAGCGTGTGCAGGATCGCGTGACCGGTGCGGTCGGCCGCCGCGCAGGTGCGTTGCACCGGCGGGCCATCGCCGAAATTCTGCATATGGCCGCCAAACGGCCGCTGATAGATCTTGCCTTCCTCGGTGCGCGAGAACGGCACTCCGTAATGCTCAAGCTCGTAGACGGCCGCCGGCGCCTGTCGCACCAGGTACTCCATCGCATCATTGTCGCCGAGCCAGTCGGAGCCCTTGATAGTGTCGTAGAAGTGCCACTGCCAGCTGTCCGGCGTCATGTTTTTGAGGCTGGCGGCTATGCCGCCCTGTGCCGCGACCGTATGGGAGCGGGTTGGAAAAACTTTTGTGATGCAGGCTGTGCGCAATCCCTGTTCGGCCAGGCCGAGTGTGGCGCGCAGGCCGGCACCGCCTGCGCCGACGACAACCACGTCAAAGGTGTGCTCGGTGGTCTGATAGGCCGGTTCGGTGTTGTTCGCCATGGAAAGATCAGCCTCCAAATCCGAGTTTCAGGATCGCAAACAGCGACAGTGCGCCGACAACGACCGTAAAAAAGCTGTTGAGCATCAAAAGCACGATCTTCATGCCCTCGCCGTGAACATAGTCCTCGATAATCACTTGCATGCCGAGGCGCATGTGGATCAGCCCGGACACCACCACCAGCCCCATCAGGACCGCTACCAGCGAATTGCCAAGCGCACCCGCGACCGACTCGTAGGATTCGCCCTGATACACCATGATGAAGATGACAAAGAACAGGGTCAGCGGAATATTTGCGACCGAGGTCAGGCGTTGGCGCCAGAAATGATCGGTCCCCTCTTTCGCCGAGCCCAGCCCGCGTACTTTGGAAAGCGGTGTGCGCATGTCCATGACAAGGCTCCCTTAAGCTGCGATGAGGGCGATCGCCCACAAAATGATGGTCAGCGCCACTGAAACCACGAGTGTCGCCCAGGCGATTTTCGTGCTGACATCTTTTTCGAGCCCCCGGCCGGTATCCCAGACAAGATGGCGAATGCCGCCAATCATGTGATGTAGCAATGCCCAGGTATAAGCGAACAGGACAAGACGCCCCAGGATCGAACCGAAGATGGCGTTTGTGAATTCAAAATAGGCGGGGCCGGCGGCAGTGGCAATCAGCCACCAGGCAACCAGCACAGTACCGAAATACAGCGCCGCACCGGTGATGCGGTGGACGATGGACATCACCATCGTCGGATAGAGCCTGTATACGGAAAGATGCGGGGAAAGGGGTCTGTTTTGCGTAGCGTTGGCCATGGGGCCTCCGAAATGAATTCCGTTTCTTGTCCCGGCACGGCAATAGGAGGGCCGCAGCGCAATGTTAATAGTGGCTTTGAAGCAGTGCGTCAAAGCACGCGAACCGCTCGCGTAAAGCCGCCGGCCACGGGCAGTGGCCTTACTTCGGTTTTAGAACGCTTCCAAATCGATTGAAAGCCGCCGAAAGTCTAAAACCGGCAAATTATTGCTCACAAAATTTTTTTTGCACTGCGGCAAAAGCCCCAAAATTGTTCGGCTAACGATCGAAATGAATGACGAAACTCACCCAGTCTGCAGTGACTGCAACGCTCTCGTAAAGCTTGCGGCCTTCATCGTGCTGGCGCGGCGTGTTGAGAACCATACGGCTCCAACCGCGGGACTCGCCCTCCTCGGCCAGTACGTCGAGCATTGCCTTGGCGATGCCTTTTCGCCGTTGCTCGTGGTGGATAAATAGGTGATCGACCTGACCGAAGCGCCTGCCGGTCACCGGATCGGGCAGGTCGAAAAAAACAACGAAGCCGACAAGTTTGCCGTTCAGCCGCGCGCCGAGCAACTGGGCGACACGGTCTTGCAACAATGTCTCTGAGTGGAACTCGTCCGGCCGCCGCGGGGCGCCGCGCTTGAGCGATTGCGCATAGGCGGCGATCAGCGGTGCGAGCTCACGTGCATCGTTCAGCCGGAGAAGATTGATGTCGATTTTCGGATCCGCAGTCATCGTGTCTCTGTGCCTGTTGCCGGGTTCTTCATCTTTTAGCCGGGTTGGTTGAAAAGGTCACCCGGTCCGCGAATTCGTTAACGGCCGTTAACCTTAACAAAGGGTTTATTTTTGCCGCGTGGTCAAATTGTCCCAAAATCCCTAGATTAAGTAAGGTAAACCGTCTGTTAAACCGGGCGGATAGCGTAATTTGGGCCAATATGGCCCGGTGTAACAGAGAGCATTGCGATGCAAAACCGTTCGAATAAACAACTCGCCATCCTGCTGGCGCTGACGATGATTGCCCCGGCGACGGCGACGGCGATCGCCGGAGACGGTGGCAACATCTCCCAATACGGAGTGCCGAGCCGCATCAGGGGCGTTGGCACCTATGCCGGCAACATCTACGCCGAGCGCTTCAGGAAAAACGGCAACTATTTTTATGTTGGCGGCAGCGACGGCTACTACCCGCCGCAGGAACTTCCCAAGCCGCCCTTGGCGCGCAACGGAGCCAAAATCATCGATGTCCAGGAAGCGCTCTCCGCCATGGATTGCGATGAGGCAACCAAGATCTGCCTGATTAAACCCTGATCATTCTGATCGAGGCAACAACAACAAAATGCCAAAGAGGCGGAACCGGGTTCCGCCTCTTTTTTGTTCTTTGCGCTGTTTCCGTGCAGCTACCAATCCCGGATATCGACAAAACGGCCGGCGACCGCAGCGGCCGCCGCCATTGCCGGCGACACCAGATGGGTTCTGCCCTTGTAGCCCTGGCGCCCTTCGAAATTCCGATTCGAGGTGGAAGCGCACCGTTCTTCGGGCTTCAACCTGTCGTCATTCATGGCCAGGCACATGGAACAGCCCGGCTCGCGCCATTCGAAACCGGCATCGACGAAGATCTTGTCGAGGCCTTCCTGTTCGGCCTGGGTTTTGACCAGACCTGATCCGGGCACCACCATCGCGTTGACCCGGTCGTTGACCCGATGTCCCTGCAGGACAGCGGCAGCCGCTCGTAAATCTTCAATACGGCCGTTGGTGCAGGAGCCGATGAAGACCCTGTCGATTTCGATATCGGTAATCCTGGTGCCGGCCGTCAGGCCCATATAGTCGAGCGCCCGCTGTTTGGACGCGCGCTTGGTTTCATCCTCAATATCCGCCGGATCGGGCACATGACCCGTGACGGAAACCACATCCTCCGGTGAAGAGCCCCAGGAAACGATCGGAGGAAGGTGCTGCGCATCGAGCACGATCGTGCGGTCGAAATGGGCGCCCTCGTCGGTTTTCAATGACTGCCAGTGGGCGACGGCGAGATCCCAGTGTTCGGCGTCCGGCGCCATCGGGCGGCCCTTCAGATATTCGAATGCCTTTTCGTCCGGAGCGATCAGACCGGCCCGCGCACCGCCTTCGATGGTCATGTTGCAGACCGTCATGCGCCCTTCCATCGTCAGGTCGGCAATCGCCTGGCCGGCGAATTCGATCACATGTCCGGTGCCGCCGGCAGTACCGATCTTTCCGATAATGGCAAGGATGATATCCTTGGCCGTAATCCCGGCCGGTGCTGTGTTGTCGACACGCACCAGCATGTTTTTTGCCTTCTTCTGGATCAGCGTCTGTGTGGCAAGCACATGCTCCACCTCGGATGTGCCGATACCGTGGGCAAGGGCTCCAAACGCACCGTGGGTCGATGTATGACTGTCGCCGCACACGATCGTCGTTCCCGGAAGCGTGAAACCCTGTTCCGGTCCGACTATATGCACGATGCCCTGCCGCTCATCGGCCTCGTGAAAATACTCCACGCCGAACTCGGCCGCGTTTTTCGCGAGCGCCTCCATCTGGATGCGGCTTTCCTCGTTCTTGATGCCTTCCTTGCGGTCCGGTGTCGTCGGCACATTATGGTCGACCACCGCCAGCGTCCGTTGCGGGTGGCGCACATCGCGGCCGCTGTTGCGCAGCCCCTCAAACGCCTGCGGGCTGGTCACTTCGTGAACGAGATGGCGGTCTATATAAAGCAGGCAGGTTCCGTCTTCCTGCTCGTGGACGACGTGCTCGTCCCAGATTTTGTCATACAGAGTTTTTGGTGCGGTCATGGATTTCATCCGAATGGGAAACGGTAATAAGGACGGTTTGGCAGCGGGCGATCAACCCGCGGGACACCCGTCCGAATGCCTCAGACGTGCAAAAAAAACGCCCGGGAAGCCGTTTGTGATCATGCACGGGCAAATAGGCCGTCGACGTCTTGTGACGGACGCGACCGGTATAATTTTTGCCTGCAATGATCAGATTTTCCGTCATTGGAACCGTTCTTATCAAGCTTTTTGCCCGGCGGCAATCAGCCGGTTTGATCATTGTTTCCGGCCTGCCGCAATCGGCGTTCAAGCGCCCTGAGCGCCAGCGAAAGACCGACTGTCAGGAGCAGGTATATATAGGCGACGATCGAATAGGTTTCAAAAAACCGGAACGAGCCGGCCGCATAAACTTTGCCCATCTGGGTGAGATCGGCAACGCCGAGAACCGAGACGAGCGATGAATCCTTCACCATAGCAACGAAATCATTGCCCAGCGGCGGCAAAATGGTACGCAGCGCCTGCGGCATGATGATCAGCCGAAAACGCTGCCAGCGGGTCAGCCCCAGTGCCTGCGCCGCCTCGATCTGCCCCTCGTCGACCGCCAGAATGCCGGCGCGGAATACTTCCGAAATATAAGCCGAATAGCCGATGGTCAGCGAGATGATGGCGCGCCACATCAACGAAATGTCACGCACTTTCAGCGCATCGATCAGGCCCGCCTCCTGCAGCGGCGATGTCAGGAAATTCCACGCCACCACAAAACCCGGCGCACCTACGAACGCAATGTAGAACAGCAGGACCAGGATCGGCACGCCGCGGATGATCTCGACATAAAACCGCGCCACCTGGCGCATGACCAGCGATTGCGACAGGCCCATCACCGCGATCATCAGGCCAAGCGCCGAAGCTAGTGCAAAGCCGACTAGCGTCACGAATATGGTGATCCACACACCCTTCGAAACAATGACGACAACCTGCGTATAGAGATCGTTCGTGGCAATTAAAATGGCAACAAATATTGCTATCGCGGCAGCGGCGACGAGCCAGTATGGAAAGTCTGTGTCGCTAGAGTAAGTTTTGTTCATGCGGGCTCATTTGACCGAGGCGATTTTGGTCGCTGACAAGGCGGCTTGCACGCCGTGGTGCCAACCCACCACAAGTGCGAGCCAACGCTGTCAGTGGGCAAAATCGCCCGGCCCATTCGATTCTACAATTCAACGGCATAGTCCCATCGGGGGTGGTGGAAAATCGGCCCATCGGCGTCGTTGCGCCGCTTGCCCGATACACCACTTCGCGCTGCGCGACGTGCCTGGCCGAGTGGGCCGATATTCCGCCATCAAATGATCCCGTATGAACAAAACTTGCTCTAGAAGGCTTGCTGAGTGCCATGAGTGCCGATCGATGCGCGGGCGGGAAGGCCCCGCCCGCGTTACAAGTTCAGACGTCCGGGTTTATTTGCCCAGTTCGTATTCCAGAAACCACTTGGTATTCAATTGGTCAATGGTTCCGTCCGCCCTCATATCTGCGATCGCCGCGTTGACAGGAGCGGCGAGCTCGGAGCCTTTGGGAAAGATGAAACCGAAATCTTCCGTACCCAGCGGTTCGCCGACAAGTTTGAGCGCACCGTCCGATGCCTTGACGTAACCATTGCCGGCTGTACCGTCGGTCAGCACCAGATCGACATCGCCCGTCCGCAGCGCCTGAACCTGCGCCCCGAATGTTTCAAACAGCTTGATGCGCGGATTTTGTTCGTTTCCGTCAAGCACGTTGTAGACAGCCACATAAAAGGGTGTCGTGCCCGACTGGGCACCGACCAGCCCGTCTTCCAGCGCGGCAAAACTCACGTGATCGTTGAAGCGGTCCTCGTCACCGCGCACCAGCATGTACATTTCGGAACGCATATAGGGATCGGAAAAATCGACCTTTTCCTTGCGCTCCTCCTTGATTGTGATTCCGGTCATGCCGATGTCATACTGCGCATCCGAAACCGCCTGGATCATGGCATCCCAGCTGGTATTTTGATATTCGACCTTCATGTTGAGCCGCTTGGCGATCTCGTTCATCGCATCATATTCCCAGCCGATCTGGTCGCCGGTTTTCGGATCGAGGAACTGCAGCGGCGGATAGGCATTTTCAGTAACAACGACAACGGTCTTGCCGCCCATGTCGGGAAGGCCGGCCGCCATGGCGCCAAAGGGTGCGATCGCAACGGTCAGCGCCGCGGCAATGACAGATTTTACAAGTGACATGAAAAGCTCCCTGTGTTTGCCCGGCATCCGAAGGCGCCGGCGAGAGCGAACAATGTCACAAACCCGCCCGTCAAGACAAGTCCGTGTGCCTACTGCTTTTTTTAACCACCGGAATCAAAAAACGCGCGCCGCAAGGGCACGCGCTTTGTCACGGTCGCATATTCACATGCGAGGAATTGTCTATTCGGTCGCGTCGTCTGCTGCAGACTTTTCAGCAGCTTCTGCAGCGGCTTTTTCAGCGGCTTCGGCAGCAGCCTTTTCAGCGGCAAGCGCCTGTGCGGCGGCGACCTTTTCGGCTTCGATGCGCGCTTTTTCGGCGGTCAGGGCCTGGCGTTCCGCGTCGTTCAGCTTGCGGGTCCGCACATTGGTGTTTTCAACGATACGCGCCGATTTGCCGCGACGCTCGCGCAGGTAATAGAGCTTGGCGCGGCGAACCTTGCCTCGGCGTACGACTTCAACGCCCTCGACCATCGGCGAATAGATCGGGAAGACACGCTCGACGCCTTCGCCGTAGGAGATCTTGCGGACAGTGAAATTTTCGTTGAGGCCACCGCCTGAGCGGGCAATGCAGACACCCTCATAGGCCTGCACGCGGGTGCGGCTGCCTTCCGTGACGCGCACCAGAACGCGAACGGTATCACCCGGTGAAAATTCCGGCAGTTTGCGCTTGGCTTCGATTTTAGCGGCCTGTTCGGCCTCAAGTTCACGGATGATATCCATGGTCCTGAACCTTTCTTTCTTCTAAAACGGTCAGAGCGCCTACCTGCCCTTCGGTCATCGCCTCCGGGAATTGCCTTGCGGCCGAGCGGGTTCACCATTCTTTGTTTGATGGTATCGGATTATTCCGGTTGGCGGGGCACATACACCAATGCCGTCAAAATGTCATCCCTGTTGCGGCTTTTTTTTGGCCTCAAACAGGTCTGGACGTCTTTCCTCTGTCAGTTTTTCCGATTTCTCCCTGCGCCAGGCATCGATTTTGGAATGGTCACCTGAAACGAGCACATCCGGGATCGTCTGGCCCTCCCATGTCTGCGGCCGCGTATAATGCGGATATTCTAGCAATCCGTCCTCGAAACTTTCCGATGCGCCCGACTGCTGATTGCCCATGACGCCGGGCAGAAGGCGAATAACGGCATCAAGCAGTGACAACGCCGCCGGCTCGCCGCCCGACAATATGTAATCGCCTACCGAGACCTCCTCGAGGCAGCGCGCATCGATGACCCGCTGGTCGACGCCTTCAAATCGGCCGCAGACGAGAACAACGCCGGTACCAGCGGCAAGATCGCGAACCCTTTCTTGTGTCAGCGGCCGGCCACGCGGGCTCATCAACAGACGCGGGCGCTCATCGTCGTCAGGGATTGTATGATCGATGGCCGCTGCAAGCACATCGGGCTTCAACACCATACCCGCTCCGCCGCCCGCCGGCGTATCGTCGACACTGCGGTGCTTGTCGCTGGCAAAATCTCGGATCTGCACCGTTTCCAGCAACCAGTCGCCGCGTTCCAGCGCCCGGCCAGCAAGCGACTGTCCGAGATGGCCGGGGAACATCTGCGGATATAGGGTCAGGACACTGGCGCGGAAGCTCATGTGCTTTCCTTTCCAGCAGCATTTGCCGGTTTTTTGGAAGGACGGCGGCGACGGCTGCCCGGCCCCTTTCCGCCCTCCTCGCCGTCAAATCCAGCGGCAATTGGGTCGATGGTGAGGAATCTGCCCTCCCAGTCGATTTGCGGCACGGCGGCCTCGGAAAACGGGATCATCACCGGTTTGCTGCCCGGCTTTTTCAGTTCCAAAATGTCGCCGGCGCCGAAATTATAGACGCCGTCAACAGTGCCGTAGTCAACGCCCTGTGCATCGCGAACGGCAAGACCTTCGAGATCGGCCTGAAAATATTCGTCATCTTCAAGACTGTCGTCCTGCAGCGCCGTGCGCGGGATATAAAGATTGACTCCCTTAAGGGCCTCGGCAGCCTCGCGGCTATTGATGCCTTCAAGCCGCATGACCACGACGTTTTTCGCCGGACGCACCGAAAGCACCTTGAAGGTCCTGCCCGCCTCATCGGCAAGCGGACCATAATCGCCAAGCGCCCGCGGGTCAGCCGTATGGTGTTTTGCGCGCAATTCACCACGCACCCCGTGCGGGGCGCCGATAACGGCCATCAGAACCAGTTCGTCGGATTTCGCCATACCAGACTGTCTAACCACGCGTTCAATTAAAAACGGGCAGCATGGGAATGCCGCCCGTCAAACACTAGAGCGTGTCTTGTTTAGATTAAAGCATTTGATGGCGGAAATTCGGTCCACTCGGCCAGACGCGTCGCGCAGCGCGATGTGGTGCATCGGGCAAGCGGCGCAACAACGCCGATGGGCCGATTTGCCGCCACCCTTGAAAGGACGATGTTGTTGACATTCAGAGATGAATGGGCCGGGCG
>JAAEOH010000281.1 GCA_024244645.1 Hyphomicrobiales bacterium | reverse complement strand
CTCCGGGAAATTGGGTCCACAGGGTTTATTCAAAGGAGTGCAAGGATGACATGTACCACGGAAGCACACCAAAGTACCACAGCAGTCTTCATGATATCGACAGGATTCAGTCTTTGCAGCACAATTCCGACACTTACCATCAACGCAGGTAAGTTCACCACAGCAGTCCGCCTGATTTTGACATGCATCATTTTCCACAATGCAACTCCGACACAGACCAGAGACACAGGTAAGTTCACCACAGCATTCCGTATCCTTTATACAGTGTATAGTCTGTTCAGCGCCAAGGCAAGTCCAACACCGACCATCGACGCAGGTAAGTTCACCACAGCAGTCCATATCCTTTTGACACGAATTACTTTCAGCAGTACAACTCTGACACTTACCATCAACGCAGGTAAGTTTATCACAGCATTCCATATCACTTTCACAGGGTTCAGTCTCTACAGCGCCATCGCAAATATCACACTGGCCATCAATGCAGATAAGTTTACCACAGCATTCCGCATCATTTTCACAGGGTTCATTCTCTACAGCGCCGTCGCAAATATCACACTGGCCATCAATGCAGATTAGTTTACCACAGCATTCCGCATCATTTTCACAGGGTTCAGTCTCTACAGCACCATCGCAAATATCACACAGGCCATCAATGCAGATAAGTTCACCACAGCATTCCACATCATTTAAACAGGGTTCATTCTCTACAGCGCCGTCGCAAATATCACACTGG
>JAAEOH010000280.1 GCA_024244645.1 Hyphomicrobiales bacterium | reverse complement strand
GCAGAGAAATCTCACTTGCCATTCCGACGACGGTAGCGGGCGATGCAATGGCTTCGGCGGATGCGAAGTTTGCAGAAATTCGCCGCCATTCATAGTTCCCTATACAACCTGTTCAACCTGGAGCGCCACCTCTATTCACGTGAAAACTTCAAACTTAACCGCGCCGCCGCTCTTGCCCAGTGGCGCAGGCTTTGCGCGACAAAAGGGACAGCCTCACTGTCCGTTCACAGACTGGTTCACATCCGTCTGACAATACCCGTTGCCCTTATCTCGCCCGAAACGAGGGCGGAAGACATCGACCGCCACAACGCGGTATTCCGGGAATTCGTGGACGCTCTCGCAGGTGGCAAGAAATCAGCCTATACTCAATTGACGTGACAACATTCAATTCACGAACTCTGCGGGCCATGATGCTTTTTAGCTTGCTAACGCTGGCGTTTGCCGCGAGCGCGCGCGCAGAAGGGGCAACGCCATGGCAGAATTGGCAAACCTCGCTTCAAGCTGGTGATGCGCTTGTTGGCAAGATCTGGTCGGCGCAAGAGAGGCGCTTCGTCTCTCCACGTTCGCTGGCCCATGACCTCGCCGAAGCAAAATACGTTTTGATTGGGGAGGTTCACGACAATAGCGACCATCACCGCTTGCAGGCGTGGTTGATCGATCAGATCGCCATTGGGCGTAAACCAGCGGTTGTTATGGAGATGATCGGTCTCGACCAGTCAAAGACGCTTGATGTATATTTGGCCGACCCTGACGCGAACGCAGTGGGCCTCGGCCCCGCCCTCGGTTGGGCCGAGCGTGGATGGCCCGACTGGCCCCTTTACCAGCCGATCGCCGAAGCCGTGTTCCGAGCAGGACTGCATCTCCTGCCTGGTGGTCCAAGCCGCGCCGCAGTCCAGTACGTCGCCAGCCACGGCCTTGACTCCATTGAAGGGGCTGAGCGAAAGCGCCTTGGATTGGATAGACCACTACCGCCCAAACTCGGCGATGCGCTCCGCCAAGATATCGAGGAATCGCACTGCAATCTGTTGCCAGAGGCAGCGCTTGGCCCCATGACGCAGGCGCAACGCTATCGCGATGCGAAACTGGCTAGCGCACTCGTCAGAGCCGGCAAGGGCGACGGCGCGGTCCTGATCGCGGGAAATGGACATGTGCGCTCCGATCGGGGTGTACCGTGGTACCTGGCCCACCAAGCAGCCGAAGCAAGAGTATCCAGCGTGATGCTTTTGGAGATCACAGACGATGCAAGGACCGTCGAAGACTTGGTCAAGAACGGTCCGGAGGGCGAACCGGCGGCAGACTATTTCTGGATTACGCCGCGTGCGGAACGAGAAGACCAATGCGAGAAACTTCGCCGGCATTTCCAGAAATAGCGTAACCGGGGCACCGAATATATCGAACCGGGTTCGCCATGGGAGAACGGCTATTGCGAAAGCTTCAATGCGAGGTTTCGCGACGAACTGCTCAACAGTGAGATCTTCTACAGCCTGCGCGAGGCACAGATCCTGATCGAGCAATGGAGAAACAATACAACACCAAACGACCGCACAGTGCTTTGGGCTACCGCCCACCGGCTCCGGAAACCATCGTCCTGATGGACCAAAGGCCGGCCATGCACTAACATGTGGAACAGCATGCAAAATTAACCCCTGTATTGGGGTAATCGGCGTCCAAAAGTGACCCCCTTGATATTTCAGTTCAGAAGCTTCCTCGAAGGATTGAGGGAGCGAGTTGGGGATGTTGGTCGTGGAGACGATTGCGAAGATCAGGCGGGCGTATTTCGTCCATGGCAGGTCGATCAAACAGATATGCCGGGAGCTTCGGGTTTCCCGGAACACGGTGCGCAAGGTAGTGCGGTCAGGCGCGACGGAGTTCAGCTATGCCCCTGGCGAAAGAACTGGAAGAGTTCGACTTCGACGACACGCCGGTCAACGAGACTCTGGTGCGCGATCTGGCCGACGGCTTATTCTTGCAGCACCAGCGCAACTGGTTCTGATCGGCGGAACCGGCACCGGAAAGACTCATCTCGTTGTCGGCATCGCCCGAGCCTGCATCCGGGGCGGCGCAAGAGGGCGGTTCTTCAATGGCGTTGATCTCGTCAACAAACTCGATGCCGAAGTGCGCGCCGAACGCCAGGGGCGCATGGCTGACCTTCTCGGCCGGCTGGACTTCCTGATCCTCGATGAACTCGGCTATCTGCCCTTCGCGCAGACCGGCGGGCAGTTGCTCTTCCATCTCATCAGTCGTCTCTACGAACGAACAACAGTCATCGTGACCACCAACCTCGCCTTCGGTGAATGGCCAAGCGTGTTCGGCGACGCGAAGATGACGACCGCGCTACTCGATCGCCTCACACACCATTGCGATATCATCGAAACCGGCAATGAAAGCTGGCGCTTCAAAAACCGCGCCTGAGATCAATCACCCGCACCCGACCGGCCTCCGCAACCCTGACAAGCTCCACCCGGTCGGGTGCTAATTGCCGTGCCATACGCTGCCAAAACGAGGGGTCCCTTTTGAACGCCGATAAGGGGTCCCAATTCAATGCCGATTGACACTCTCAATCAGATACTGCTGGAAACCCTTCACTTCGTCCGGCGTTGCCGTCTCTGGCGAACGCCCGAGCCAGGTCGCGAAACGCTTGCAGGCGCGCAGGTGACTGGTCTGGGATGCAGGGCCAAAATCACTCCCTTAAGCAATCAACCTAATCTGCCCATTAGGCGCTGATGGGGAACAGGCAGGAATAGGAAACATAAGTGGCCGGCAGTGTCATCGTTGTGGTTTACTCGTCCAATCAACGGTAGCAGCTCAATCCTCCGTTTCCTAAACATACAGGCGGACTAATTCAGTGGGGAGGATCAGCATTTTGAATAACTCGCGATGTTGGCCACCGTCAATGTTGGCCCTCAACGGATATTGCGCGACTTGCCGCACTTGGACTGAGCTTGTAACTTTCTGTTGACTTTCCGATGAACGTCGAAAGCAATGTTGGATAGAACCTGCCCACCGTCTGGCTTGAGAGGAATTGAAACATGACGCTTGATCAAGTGATTGCAGCAAACAGGGCGACAAGGCAAAAACATCCTGAAAACCTGATGGCACGACATTTTGATGAGGATTATTTCCGTGGCCTTGATGAGCCATCGCGCCAGCGGCTTACAAGAATCATTGCATCGGGCATTGAAAATCCTGACAGTCAGATGGGCGCCTACGCGATGAACCCGGATGACTATGATAAGTTTGCGCCGATGCTTGACCCGATGATACGGGATTTTCACGGACTACCGGTTGAGACTGCTATTGCTCAGCAACATGACTGGGATACCAGCTCAACGTCCTGCGATCTCGGCGCGATCGACCGTCGCCTCAAGGACGTCTCAATGCGGGTGCGGGTGGCGCGTAATTTGAGCACGTTCCCTCTGCCTGGGGCCATGAGCAAAGAACAACGTGTGGCGCTTGAGGATCTTGCGGCGGCGGCATTCGAAAACCTGCGTGAAGACGCCTTGTTCGGTGGGCGCTATCTTTCGATTACGCCGGGCTCGCCCCATGAAATTGATGCAGAAGAATATGATCGCCGCGTCGGCGCGCATCAGATGTTTAAAGATATGAGTGGGGACAGCTACCTCAACACGGCGGGCATCAGCGCTGATTGGCCCCATGGCCGGGGCATGTATGTTTCAAAAGCGGAAGATTTCCTGGTCTGGGTCGGCGAAGAAGATCATTTGCGCATCATGGCGATGCAGCGTGGTGGCAACCTCAACGCAATGTTTGAGCGCCTGCGCATTGGACTTGAGCGTTTGCAGGACTTGTTGCCGGCTTTTGCCACGTCTCCGAGTTATGGTAATGTGACTAGTTGCCCGACAAACCTGGGTGCCGGTATGCGCGCCAGCCTGCATATGAAGCTTCCGAAGCTCACGTCGAACGGTCACGACCTTGCCCGCGTGAAGCGTGAAGCAAAGACGCTTGGCCTCGCTGTCCGCGGTGCTGGTGGTGAACACTCCGATGCCGGACAGGACGGCCTTGTGGATATCTCACCCAGCGCTCGGCTCGGCGTCACCGAGATGAAGATCATGCGCCGCCTCTATGGTGGAGCCGCCGCACTTTGGGAGATGGAAACTGCCTGAAGCGCGGGAAAATTGGGCGTATAGGCACAAAATTTGTGACATTCGTGAACCATTTTTTCAGTCACGAGTTTTTTCGCACTTAAACCAACAGGTCTGTGACGGAGATTTTTACCCCATTTCGGTCATCCGGCCTCAGCATATTACATCCGTTGACCCTCTGATAGCTGCCGTCGCGCTAATGGAGAAAACGTGCCATAAGACGACACACGGGGCATTCTAAGTAACGCATCCATTGCGTGCATAAGCTCTTATGACCGTCCCGGAGTGAATGATATTGAATATCACGATTTCAGGCTCAAGTTCCAATCCCGGCCAACCGGTAGGCTCCTTCTGGATGTGAGGTATCGCCCGCCAGGCCACGTCGGACACATTCAAGCAGATAAAGCTCATCGTGTTCGAAAGCGTCCGGCAAGCCCCACCTTTCAGAGATCGGAAACGGTCGTTACGCTGCCTAAGCGGGAGCGGTTCTGGAACCAGCCGTTCGGGTGGCCTCGAAATTGGTCTCGTTCCCTCGACGGTAGCGCGGTGGTATGATTTCCGCGAACCCGGAGGTCATCTGGGGGATGTCGGTTAATGAAAAAAAACACCTTTGTTGTTGTCGCTATTGGTGGCGCCCTGCCTTTTAGTCGGGTTTACGCTCAGCCAACAGAGGATCGGAAAGAACGGGAATTGCAGGCATGAAGATAACGGCTGTTCGCACCTTCATAGTGCCTGCGCAGGTCACCGGTGACGCATGGTGCCGAGGCAAGGCCTGGGTATTGGTCAAGGTCGAAACCGATGGAGGCATTTCTGGTTGGGGCGAAGCCTATGCGCTGCATGACCGCGAGCGGAGCACTGCCGCGCTGGTTCATGAACTGGCTCGCTATGTTGATGGTATGGAACCGTTTCGGATCAAGTATTTCACCACGATGGCTTATGAGCATTTCTCTGAATTTCAGGGTGGAATTGACTTCTTTGCCGCCGTCAGTGGCATTGAAATTGCCCTTTGGGATATCGTCGGCAAGGCCCTTGGCGTGCCGGTCAACAAATTACTTGGAGGGCCGTGCCGCGACCGGGTCAGCGTCTATGCCAATTGCTGGAGTCACCGGGCACGCTCAGCTGAAGAACTAGCAAGCTATGCCACAGCGCAAGTAGAGCTCGGTTTCAGAGCGGTAAAGATTTATCCGTTCTGTTACAGCGACGACGTTGACGAAGGCATCACCCGGCTTGTGGCTGTGCGAGAGGCCCTGGGTAGTAACATTGACATTCTGGTCGACGCTTGGCGCGTGGCTGATATTGCCAGCATTGGCAAAGTGTCAGATGCCCTGCGTCGATGCGGCGTTGAGTGGTTCGAAGACCCGATTGCGCCGGACAATACCGAGTTGCTCGCCGAGATCAGGCAGATTGCGCGTTTGCCCATCGTGACCGGTGAATCGTTTTGCACAAAAAGGGAATTCAGGCCGTTGCTGGAACAGCGCTCGGTTGACATTCTCAACCCCGATATTACGTGTTGCGGAATTCTTGAGATCAAGGAAATCGCCGCAATGGCCGAGCCATATTGCGCCAGTGTGGCAATCCACAATTACAACACCATGGCCATCGGTCTTGCCGCCAGCTTACAGGTGGCCTCTGTCATACCGAATTTCGCCCGCATCGAGTTTTTCAACCGTTTTGTAGAACCATCAAAGCTGTTTTCCAGCCATTCCTACGCGGTCGGTGATGATGGCTGCATTGCACTGGGTAACGAGCCTGGTCTGGGAGTTTCCATTGACGAAACGGTGCTGCGTAGCTTCAAATTTGAGCCCGGCCTAATCCGGAAGTGGCCGCAAGAGATTTTAAAAGCACTGGATTTTAATCGGGGTTAACAGTCCTGCTGCGATAACATATTTCGAAAGCGTCCATCCAGCCCCACGTTTCCGGTATTGGAAACGGCAGTTACGCTGCCGAAGCAGCGTAACGCCAGGGCAACAGTTCGTCTATCCTGTTGATCTTGTGGTCTGCGATACGGCTGAGGACATCGGTGAGCCAGGCCTGCGGATCGACGCCGTTGAGCGTCAACGCGTTTTTGAAAGACTTGGAATCGGCCTCTCTGTGAACCGGCGTCCAAAAAGGACCCCCCCCCAGTTACTGGGATACTGCGCTGAAACTATTACGTAAATCGGCTGTTGCCGTAGTTCGATCGGCATTCAATTGGAACCCCCGTCCAAAGCCCATTTTGGGCAACCAGATCAATGTATTAGACTGGCAGGTGGTGGGGTCCTTGTTCGACGCCGTTTCACACCCTCCGCGCATTTGCCACTATCGCTATTTCAACGCTGCTCTAATTGCCGGCAAGGCCGTCTGCAGATTCATTTGATCGGCCGTGTCATACAAGCACTGTAGTTGAGAGGTCGCGTCATTGTTGTGATTGTCACGCCCAAAAGCCGCAAGCGCGCGTCCTCGATTGATGAAGAAGTCAGTGAGCGGAAGTGGCTCCTTGCTTGTATAGTCTCCAAGAGCTCCGGCATAGTAGTTCGCGCGGTTCCAGGCTCTTATTTGAAGCGACGTTTCCATCGCACCGATAAAGAACTCAAAATAGCTCGCACTTACGCAACCGCCCTGCAACAAATATTCACCTTCCTCAAGTGAATTTCGGCGTTCGACATCATCATGCGTCGTAAGGGCAATATCCGCCAGAATGGCGGGCCCCGCGTATCGAATGCCCGTTTCGCGACTGATCGCCATAGCCTGTCGAAATTTGATGAGCGCCGCATCTGTGTTGCCTTTCCATTGGTCTATTCTGCCTTCGAATTGTAAAGCACGTGCAACAAACCGCCTGGCGCCAAGCTTCTCCGCAAGTTCCTTTGCCCGATCTAGATGTTTGCTGGCCCGGTCCATCTCAGCCATAGCGACCAGGCTGATGTAGCACCCGACTTGTGCAAGGACTTCCGCCCGCTCGTGGCCCACCTTCCTGGCCAAAGCCTCGGCCTCGAGGCTCACCTCCAGCGCTCCTTTTAAGTCTCCCCTGTAGTAACGACTTCCCCCGCCACCGAGAATGGAGATATTCGCAACCTCAATCCGTCCGAAGCCCTCGCTCCGGCAGATTTTCATACAGCGATCGACGTAGCGTTCCGCCGTCAACAGGCGCCCGCGGGCGTACTCGGCGTCTGCCAGGCCGCCCAAGGCGCGCGCTTCCCATTCCAGAGATCCTGCAAGGCGGGCGCAAGCGAGCGCCTGGTTGTGCTCCTCCCAGCAGCGTTCGATCTGTCCCAACGGAAAACAGAGATTCCCCCTCAGGTGGTGAAGACGCGCAAGCTGCAAATTGCAACCGCTGCTTCTGGCTAGCGGCTCGGTCCGGTCGAGCACAGCAAATGCCTCATCATAATCGTCAATCATACGCATTGCCCCGGCAATGCCGATCTCAGCGCGACAAACCTGAAGGTCGTCGATCGCCAGGTTTCGAGCCTCGGCAAAGGCGTCAATCGATGCTCGGATTTCGCCAACCTCATGTCGAAGGTCGCCCTTAAGGCACGTTAGAAGATATCGCTCGCCCCGATCTTTAGCGAGCTTAAGTCCACGCCTTACAAGTTCCATGGAGCGCTCATAACGATAACGCGTGGCTTCGTTTTCGGCCGCGTTGAGGTAGGCCATCACCGCTGCAGGATTTTCGGCGCGGTCCAAATGCTCTGCTTTGAGATCGGGACTTTCCTCTGAGAACCACTCGGCAGCCCTGTCGTGCAATTCCTTGCGGCGGGCGGTCAGAAGTGTGGTGTAAGCCCCTTCCTGAATGAGTGCGTGCGCAAATAGATAATCGTCATACTCCCGCCTAATCAGATGATGCTCGACCAGTTTCCCGCAGTCGTAGTCATGGCTATTCAGCAAATGCCTGAGGATAGGCAAGGTAAACCGCTGACCAACGACGGAGGCGGTCTGAAGGGCCAGTTTGTCCAACGGCCGCAGACGATCCATCCGGGCTTGCACAAGGCTCCTGATCGACCCCGGCATATCCCCGCCGGTACCCTCTTCGGCGTTGCGGAGCAGCTGTTCTAGGAACAGTGGATTGCCCTCGGCCTTGTTGATGCAGCTTTCCACCAATGGGTTTGTGTGCTCGAGCAGGTAATCGGCAATTTTTCTCGCGTCGACGTCTTGAAGTGGTCCAAGGTCGATCGTGGTCAGTGAATTGCTCGCTAGAGACGCATGCCATTCCTGATCGATCGGGGCGCCCTCCACACGTGAAGTCATGACCAAAACGGCTCGGCAGTGTGCGACCGTCGATGCAAGGTTGCCGAGGTGAGCCAGCGTCGGCCCGTCAGCCCAATGCACATCCTCGACGATTACGAGAACAGGACACTGTTCGCTAGCGTGCTTGACGAGACGGTTAACCACCATTTGTGTGCCGTGGATCCGAGTGTTGTTGTCCATGGCATCGTGGATGGAGCGCAGCGCCACCGGTTGCGGTAGATCCAAAAGATCGTTGAGGAAAACCCTCTGGTCCGGCTCAGTGGCGCCACTGCGGACGGCCGCCTCGACCGCCGCTTGCCGGTTGCTTCTACCACTTCCAGGACGGATCCCCAGCACGCTGCGCACCAATGCGCGGATGGCGTCCCGTCCCTTGCCGACACCGAAATCAAAGATCAGCGCCTTGTGTGTCGCAAATCCCTTGTCGGCTGCGATTCGGGCGAATTCCTCGATCAGGCGCGTCTTGCCAATACCGGGCTCGCCGCGAACCAGGAGGCTATGCCCTGTCCCGAGCTCCAGTGCCTCGTCAACCAAGGTCGCGAACTGGCGCAGCTCCAAGCGGCGATCGACGAAGGCTGACAGACGGTCGGATGATGGCTCAGGAGCTAACTGTTGAACTGCCCAGACTTCGATTTTGCCACTAAAACCCTTGACCGAGACCGGGCCGCGTGACGAACAGGTGGCAATGTTCGAGGCAGCGTGCCGCACAGCCTCCGAAATCAAGGTTTCACCCGCCCCGGCCATATCATCCAAGCGCGAGGCGAGATTAACCGTATCGCCCGTCACGGTGTATTCGCGGTGAGTGTCACTGCCTGTCCCGCTGGCAACCACCTGGCCGCTGGCAATGCCGATATGTACCGCCAGATCTCTGCCCAATTCGTCGCTCAAACCTGTCATGGCCTGATGGATGTCGATCGCAGCCCGTATGGCGCGCTCCGGGTCGTCCGTGTGAGCTACCGGCGCGCCGAAGACCGCCATCAAATTGTCACCCATATGCTTATCGACAGTCCCACCATAGCCATCGACAATGGCGTCAACTGTCTCGAAATAACGATTAAGGAGCGCATGGGTTTCCTCGGCGCCGAGTTCACTTGACAACCGGGTGAAGTCTGAGACATCAGCGAACAGCACAGTAACTTGCCGACGCTCACCCATGGATGCCTCTGGCTGAGCCTGTAATTCCTCTGCGCGCCCATCTCCCTCCGACAGAACTGCAATAGCCTTGAGGAGCCGCTTTCGATCAGCCAGTCGGACCACCCCTAGGTCTTTCAGGTCGTCGTTGGTGAGTTCAGGAAGTAGGGTCGCGTCCACGCCATTGTCAGCGAACGCTTCGGCATATTTTTTCAGCCCAAGCCCACTCAGCCAGGCTCCAACATCCATAATCCAAGCCCCAATGCTACTGGTCTCACCATAACCATAGCATGTGTCGGGTGTGAACCGGCGTCCAAAAAGAACCCCACCCAGTTACTGGGATACTGCGCTGAAACTATTACGTAAATCGGCTGTTGCCGTAGTTCGATCGGCATTCAATTGGGACCCCCGTCCAAAGCCCATTTTGGGCAACCAGATCAATGTATTAGGCTGGCAGGTGGTGGGGTCCCTGTTCGACGCCGTTTCACAGCGGAGGCAGAGATGGCGTTGTTACAACCGCATTTGAGCCCGTTGCTGGGCCCGATCGTCAAACCCCGACCTACCAAACCGAAGGAAGTTTAAAATGAAAAAAGTCACCAATACACAGACCGCTGCCGAAGACGACCGTAAATTGCCCGAATTCATGCCAGCAGGCGTGTTGGTGAGTACGGAAGGCTTCCAATGGCGTGGTATTCTTGTCCGATGCCCAAGAAATATGGTCGCCGACGATTTGAGAAGTCCATCGATCTGGCGCCGTGTGCAGACCTCGCGCCAATCTGCGCTATGTAAGCTCGATCATCTGACAATTCTCGCCTAGGACGAATCCTGGGCTGCTGATGCCATCGTCACGCACGCGACCGGCAGTGAGGCGCATCTGGCAATCACGAAGGTTTTCAGCTTTCGGGAAAAAGATCAAAGCTTGTTCGATGACGGCTCGCTGGAGGTCTTCTGGGACGGCAAAGGCTACGGCGTCCGCAGGATGTCTGACGGTACCCGCGTGATCGCCGAATCCTACACGACTGAGCCGCAGGCAATCGCTGCCCTGCAGAAAAGCTACGCCAAGGTGGCATGATGTCTGACGATGTAAATGTCGAACCTGAAAACGAGCCGGTCGGCACGGAAGATAACTCCGCAAATTTGCGGAATGTTCCGGATCTGGCAAAGCCATCAGCCAGAGCCATGATAGCCGGTGGTAGTATTGATCCTGGCCTGATTTCCGAGTGGGAAGCGGCCGGTGGTGATGAATTCCACTTGTCGCAGGCACAGGACGCCGCTGAGGCGGTTCTGGGCGGGCTGGATGATGACGACCGCACCGACCTGCAGGCGGACTTCGACGGCCTTCCTGAAGCCGCACAATCATCGATCACCCTTGAAATATCTCTCGGAGAATGGGGCGGAATTAAGCCGGCGACCGACGCGGAACTGGAACAATTTGCCACGCTGCCGGAAGGCGCCGAATTGATCAAGGAATGGCGTTACAAAGCGCCCCGAAACTTTGCCGTAGCCCGCAAGCGTATCAGCTCCATTCTCTCGCGCATGAGCGAGGCCGACGCTGAAACTACCTTGGACTGGCTTGAAGAATTGACTACCGAGCAGGCAAGGGCCGTTCTCAGGGAGCTGGCGAAATAAGGCACCTTGATAGAAGTTCGCGTGTTACTCCTGCGGGTGTGTCGGTCCGCACACTGCTACTGCGCAATTCGCGACCCATGCATCTGTCAAGGCGAAACGATCCAAGCTCCCGTGCATAGCGCTTTGCTCCTCGCCGGCAGACATCGGGGAAGTGCGCAAATCGGGCATTTGTTCTGACAAAGCAATACGAATTGCGCTCTAGCTCTGAACTGCAACGTTGGTGGCAAAAGGTCCTTTTTCGCCAATCACCTCACGAAATCGGACCTTGGCATCGATAACCAACTTGTCCCAATCACCGGTGGTTAAATTGTCCCGCTCAAAATAAACTTCGCTTCCATCGTCGGCTCTGATAAATCCATAACCCTCTCCCTGGAACAGACGATCAACGTGTCCGTGCAGGATGGGAGAATGCTGCTTCACTTCAACTCGACCCATTTTTTGTTTTTGCTTCTTCAAGACCCGGCGGGCTGCGTCGAACGCCCTATGAACAGCCAGATTTACATCCTCTACCGCTGTACTTCGGCCAATGCTTTCATGGATGTGCACATCCGGGCCGGGAACCTTGATGGTTAGGTGAACTTCAAACTCGCGTCCCGACTGCTGTCGCTTGCGCGGTGCACCGATCACGGCATCACAACCGACAATCCGCGGATGATATTTTTTTAGTTCGTCAAACCGCTGCACAACATGTTGTTCCACTGCAGTTGAATGATCGAGATTTCGAAACGAGATTACTGGCAACGAAGTCATCTTGTGACCTTTCCTCGGCGATTTAAACAACTTAGTGCTACGGCGTTTTTGCCGCAGCCCAATCTATTTGATCATCAAGCCAAATAAATCTGTTGGCTGGTTGATATTGATCAAGGCGGAGTGGCTTCCTGAAATTTTCTTGGATGATTATCCTCATGTAAAACGATGTATCCAAGAGATAAATTCAGATTGGAGATATTCCGCGGGTACCAACTGATGCCATTGGCATCTTAGTTTTGCGCAGGAAGCCGTCGGCGGCCTGCTCTGCCTTCATGGGCAAAAAGCCATATGGCATGCGCTGCATCGCGTATCATCTGACTGTGGGCAAAAATTCTTGCCGGTTTCTTGCTCTGAAACCGGAGCGTTCAACTTTGTCCTGAATAAGCCGCAACTTGGGTCGGAGTTGATACAAGTGCTGTCGTTGGGACAATTCCAAGTCTGGATGGGGAGCTTCTCGTGTCACCAATGACTAAGGAAGAAGTTCTTCAAGCGCCTGAAATTGATCGACCATTCCGAGCGCTTCCGCGACGGCCTTATTCGTAAGCGCTCCTTTGTATGTATTGACGCCTTCAGCAAGACCTCTGTCTATTTTTGCGGCGTCCATGCCTTTTTCTGCCAGGAGCAGCGCATGCGGTATTGTTGCATTAGTGAGAGCTGCTGTAGACGTCATGGGGTAGGCTCCTGGCATGTTTGTCACGCAATAATGGGTTACGTCATGCAACCGATAGACTGGATCTGAGTGTGACGTTGGTCTGCTGGTTGCAATGCAGCCGCCTTGGTCGATGCTGACATCCACAATCACTGAACCAGGCTGCATGTCCTTTACCATTTCCTCGCTGACAACATGTGGTGCCCGGGCGCCTGGTAGCAGGACTGATCCAATCACCGCATCCGCGTCTTTCAGGTGGTCGCGAATGGTGTCGTCAGAAGACAGGACACAATTGAGATCTGGACCGATCATCCTTTTAAATTTCGCAAACCGTTCCTCGTGACGAGTGAAAATAAAAGTGTTTGTGCCATTGCCGATCGCGGCCTTGGCAGCGTGCTGCCCGACAATGCCATCTCCAATAATGACAATCTTGCCATGTGCAATTCCGAGTACCGAGCCCAGAAGGGCGCCCTTTCCATCATTGTATCGGGCTAGATAAGTGTTTGCCACACTCACCGACATTGCTCCCGCTACACCGGACATCGGTGCCAGTAATGGCAACCCACCTTGATCATCACGTACAGTTTCATACGCAATTGCCGACACCTTTTTTTCGAGCAGATTTTGAGTCAGCGGGGGAGCAACACCAGCCAAATGAAAATAGGTAAAGATGATCTGTCCCTCATTGAAGTAGCCATATTCGGATTCCAGCGGTTCCTTGATCTTGAGGACCATTTCTGCATTCCAGGCTCCCGATGCATTAGCAATGAGGCAACCGGCCTCCGTGTAAAGTCGATCAGGATAGCCGGAATTGAGTCCGGCATCTTTTTCGACCGTGACGATATGGCCGGCTTTCATGAGCTCTCTTGCGCCATGAGGTGTCAGCGCCACCCGGTTCTCCTTGTCTTTAATTTCTTTAATGACTCCAATGCGCATGCATCCTCTCCCTATTTTGACAATCGACACGATGTGTTCTCATTGGGTGGATACACGGCTATCAACCCCGGGGGCGGGCGGGTACTTAATATCGCTCGCCAGCGACTTCCTAATTGCAAGATGCAGATGGGGATTAAATATGCACGGAAATTTCTGCATATCCTCCTCAACGACGGCAAGCTTCTCACCGCGGGTGACGATCTGCCCTAGATGAACTTGGATATTCCCTACGTGCCGGTACTCTATGAAGAGCGGATTTTCATTAACCTTATGGGGGCTCTTAATCACGACAGCACTTCCGGCACACTGGTTTCGTCTGATCAAAGCAACCCTGCCACTTGAAGCCGCAAGAACGTCCGCACCGGCAATGGCACCGCGCTTACGCAGGAAATCGATCCCGAGGTGATAATCTGGTATATTCAGCCTTTTCCTCTGGGCAGCACTTAAAATATGGGGACGCCCGTAGTCTTGAAGGATTCGAATATTTGCACCGTTCGGAACGATTGCCATCACACCGATATCTGGTGGAGGAGCTGTCTTGCGAGCAGATGTCTGACCAAAAGCTGCAACCATTTGGGTGGAAACTGTTATCGCAAATGCAGCAGCAAGTGTTTTTCTTGGAATGTCCATCGAAACCTACCTCTGAGCGAATTTGGTCAGGATGATTTTTCGAAGTGAGCGCAACCGGCAATCGGTTCGTCATTCCAGATGTGCATCCGGTGAAGCCGACCTTTCGCGGCGTTTGCATGTGCTGGGCTTTCTGCCCGTTTGGTTTACGGCTATAGGTCCGCAGATTCGAGTGTCGCTACGACGTCTTTCAAAATATAATCGTGTTTCCAGGTTTTCGATTTCACGAAGTGTTTGAGTTCGCACACCTCATCTGCAGTAAGCGTCAAGTTTGACAATCGATTATTCGCAAACGTTCGTATGTTTCTAAATTTCATCCATTCGAGCAGAGACATAAATGCCAAGAAAGTCAGTACCCAAACAACAAAAAGCAACACAAATGATACTAATGACGGAAGCACCGGGCCCAATTTGTAAAAGCCCAACCATGTTGTGAAATCGATTAGCCAGAAAAAAGAACGGGTGGCAAAAACTCCAGATGCTAAAAACAGAAAGACGGGGATGGCGTCATGTAGGTTTCTGTACCCATCAATTTCTTCGACACGACAAATCGCATTTTCCAATCTGTTAGACATACCGAAACGCGTCTTTGAAAATTCAGTATCCATCTATTGCCTCTTGAACGAGGCATGGCGCGGGAACAGTCGGAGCGTGTTTCGCCAAGACCAATATCCCGAGCGCGGGTCGCTTAGAAATCGACTAACTAATATCACGTTCCGGCGGCGCTGTCGCTCCCTGCCATCCTGTGATGCAACAGTATCGGGAGCTGGCAATCAGCTGTTACGCTTGTGTCTGGGCGTGATGCCAGGGCATGAGCTCGTCCAGTTTGGTGATCTTGTGGTCTGCGATACGGCTGAGGACATGGGTGAGCCAAGCCTGCGGATCGACGCCGTTGAGTTTGGCCGTTTCGATCAGTGTGTAGGCGATGGCGGCCGCTTTTCCGCCTCCTTCAGAACCCATGAACAGGTAGTTTTTTTTGCCCAGGGAAATCGGTCTCATGGATCGCTCGGCGGAATTGTTGTCGAGTTCCAGAAAGCCGTTTTCCAGATATGGCCTCAGCCGCTTCATGCGTGTCAGGGCATAGCGAATGGCTCCGGCCAATGGTGTCTTGGCGGACATCCTGGGAAGCTGAGTGTTGAGCCAGCTTTGCAAATCATCAAATACGGGTTTGGCTTTCTCCTGTCTGATCTTCACCCGTTGATCTGGTGGCTGGCCGCGCGCCTGCTTTTCGACCCCATAAAGCCGGGCGCAAGCATAATGAGGCTGGCAGTTGAATAAATTTGCACGAGGGTCTGCAAACTGGCAATTCGCTAGTTGTTTTTCACCTCAGAATACGACGTTCCGATCAAGGTTCGCAGTACACCTCCGTGGGTTTCGGTCTGCGGTGCAAAGAGGCAAATGTACGCCCATCCATGGGGTCGGTCGGAGATTGTTTTGACAACGCCATGTGCGAGAGCTTCTTCGCTACACTGGAATACGAGCTGCTCGATCGGCGCAAGTTCCAGACCAAGGCGGAGGCGCGCATGGCAATCTTCGAATTCATCGAGGGATGGTACAATCCCGCCCGGCGCCATTCGGCGCTCGGATACAAGTCACCCATAACT
>JAAEOH010000279.1 GCA_024244645.1 Hyphomicrobiales bacterium | reverse complement strand
TTTGGAACATGCGAATATGTCTTCTTTCATTCAACATGGGGCATTACATGCATTCAAGAGTCTAGGTCCAGGGAGCCGGTTCTTGCTCTCGAGTCCCATGACCTTTGACATGAGCTGTGGCATTCAGTTCCCCACCCTCTCTGAGGGTGCTACTCTGACGCTTGCACCCAATACCGCATTGCTGGATGAACTGGAGCTACTCATCAATGCAGTGAAGGTGAGCTGGCTGGCTTGTCATTCAAATAATATTACACACATGCCGCAGGGTATTAAATTGTTTGTTCGATGCTTCATATGGTCTTCAGATCACACACCTCATGATTACTCCATCAATCTTTGAGCTTGTTATCAACTGCGAGCTACCCTCTGTGATGTGCATTACTCTTGGTGGAGAAATTGTACCACAGCATCAGTTAGAAGCATGGTGGGACAAGGTCAAGCACTTTGTGATTGGGTACGGCTCCACAGAAACTACCTTTGGTTGCACTGCACTGGAGTTTGAAGACAGTACGAAGCATGTATCCTCCAACATCATCGGGCTCCCATTCCCTAATGTTACCTACTACGTACTAGATACACACCTGCAGCTAGTACCAGTGGGTGTGGTGGGTGAACTCTATATCGGTGGTGATGGCGTAGGAAGGGGTTACCTCAACCGCCCTGACCTTACATGCAAAGCCTTCATCAAGAACCCTTTCAGCTCTGATGATGGAAGCCGCATCTACAAGACGGGAGATATGGTCAAGCTGCTTCCCGATGGATCCATTTTCTTTATTGGGCGGAATGATGGGCAAGTGAAAATCAGAGGC
>JAAEOH010000278.1 GCA_024244645.1 Hyphomicrobiales bacterium | reverse complement strand
GGCTTGGCAGCGTGTCCCACAAAGTGGCTCATTTGTCACCGGTCAATGTAATCACTGTCCGGTAGCTCTCTTCCAATTTCAGTCCAAAACATCAAGAGTGCGACAAACTGATGCTGCATTGTTCAGATTGTGTTCTCTAATTCCGCAAGATGGTACGAGCGGTTTTGTTGTTCCTGCCGGTTCCAGTGTTCTCTTCGCAGTAGGTGCTTTGCCTCTGCATGATGGCGCAAGAAAGCGTTGATGGATCAATGTTGAAACCGCGCTTGGTTTTGACCTTCGCACAAAATCGGACGATCTCATCATCGCCGCGCGTCCCGGCAGGGACATTGTTCACCCAGTTTTTGGGCGATTCCGCTTTGTCCCGGATATCCCTCCTACGCTGTTATCCATTTAAATTGGGTCCCGTCGCACCACATGCGATGCAGGATTGTTGCCAGTTTCCTGGCCACGGCGACCTGTGCCTTCTTACCCCCTGATCGTGCAGCGATTGCCATGCCCCATGCTTTCAATGAGCAGGTCTGCTTGGTGCGGGTCAGCACTACATTGGCTGCCTCGAAGAGGTAAGTGCGCAGCATTGTGTCACCGCATTTTGATATTCGCCCTGACCAATCCACTTCGCCGGACGCGTGACGTCGTGGTGTTAGTCCGAGATAGGCACCGACGGTTCGCGATCGCACAAACCGGGCCGGATCATCGATACCGGACAGATATGCCATTGCAGTCATCGGACCGACACCTGGAACGGTCATAAAGGCGCGTGATTGCGCGTTCTCTCGAGCCAGACGCTTGATCTGCCGCTCCAGACAAAGGCGTTCCCGGTCGATGGCCTCGCGAGCAGTGAGCATTGGCGCCACGATGTCAGCCAGTTCGGGCGCCTTTTTTGCTGATGTGATGCGCCCGCTTTACAAACACCCCACCGTTTGCGCGGCCTATGACAAGACCGAAACTTTTGAACAGGCCACGGATCTGGTTCTCAAGGTCCCGCCGCATTTGCACCAGAAGGCTGCGCGCATTCAAGAGCGCACGGGTGCGATGACTGTTTTCGCTCTTGACCTGAACTCGGCGGAACCATCCCGTCTGCATGATGCGGGCAAGACCCAGAGCATCGCTACGGTCAGATTTGTTGATCTGCATCGACAGGGCGGCATTGGCGTGCCTCGCATCAATGCAGATTGCCGGCAGACCGCGTGCATTCAGCTCTGGCCAGAGCCAGCTTGATGTTGACCCGGACTCCAGACCGACGCGCTTTGCTGTCGGCGCATGTTCACTCAAATAGTCGGCGATCCGGTCAGGGTCCGAGGGAACCACTCCCTCTCTGATCGCAATACCTGAATCATCCACAATGCAAATCGATGTCTCCTTCAGAGACACGTCCAGTCCAACAAATGTCGTCATCGGCTTTCTCCTTCATGCTTGCCAAAAAACAGCTTAGCAAGCTGCATCCGGTCATCCGGCTCGCACCAACCAGGAATTACGCCATGTTGAAAAAGTTCGCCTGGCATTTTTCGGTGAGGTTATTTAAGAAGTCTTTTCGTCAATGGTTACAGGGCGAAATGAAATTTCCGAAAATCAAGTCAACTGAAATACCAATCTACGAAATCTGAGGCACGGTATGGGTTTCCGTATTTTTCAACAGTATCTCCGCGTTGCTGACAATCGAGCACATTCGGGCGCGATTGTTGGGAACAGCCGCCCTTAACCGACTTTGATTGCGTGTCGCAGTTTGAAATCTCAGCAGAGGCTGCTTCTGAAAGTGGTGGCCCTTAGGCCATTTGTTGCTGTTCCGATCACTATGTTAACGGTGTTATTCCTGATGAGTAGGATCACTTCGGCTTGATCCAGCCCCAAATCAGCAATTTGATCTGCCTCAATTGGTCGGATGGACCGCCATATATGCTTTTGGCTTGTTCATATGCTCGGTTCTGAGGACTGCATCATGCATAGGCTCATTCTGATCGTAGCCACAATCATATTCACCGTCGCGCCCCTGGCGGCGCAGGAGGAGAAAAAATACGTCAATATCGGAGGCGATAGTTTTCGGGCAGGCAAGACCGTGGTATTTAATTCAGACGGCGTGGACGATCTCTTCATGGCCGGCGAAACGGTCCGCGGTGAACGGGCGATTTCCGGCTCTGCCCATTTGGCCGGCCGCAAGGTCACCATGGCAGGCGCTGTAGGTGGTGATGCCTACCTGGCCGGAATGGACGTGTCTCTAGATGGTCCGGTGTCGGGTGATGCAACACTCGCGGGCTATAACGTCCGTGTTGGCCAAGTAGGGGGCGATCTGCGGATTTCAGGCGCCAATCTCGTTATCTCAGGGCCGGTCTCGGGTTACGCGCTGATCGCGGGAGATGAGGTGCAGTTTGAAGCGGTTATCGCCGGTAACGTCAGTCTCGCCGCGCGCGAAGTGGACTTCGGTGAAGGTGCTCGGATCGACGGCAGATTGACTGTCTATGAGGAAAATTCGGGCGCGGTGGAAATACCTGCTGAGGTCGTGCCTGAAACTCGGATAGAACGGCGCAATATCTCGGAATGGTCAGAGGCAACCGGGGACTTGAAACTCTGGAGTTGGCGCCGCGCTGTCGGTCGGTTCTTGATCGGTATATTCATAGTTGCAGCGATAGCGGCATTGATCGCAGCGATAGTGCCACAAAGACTTGCAGACCTGCGGCGAGGCATACTCGACCATCCATTCCGCAATTTCTGGTTCGGATTCCTTGCACAATCCGTACTAATCGGCTCGTCGATCCTTCTGATGATGACGATTATCGGATTCGTGCTGGCTCCAGCGGCTGTGGTAATAACACTCATCAGCGCGTTCGCGGGCTATGTTGTCGCGGTCTACGCCTTCGGCGTGGGGTTATTGCTGACGTTCGGGCGACCTGAGCCAAACAGTATCGGCACGAGAGCGCTGGCAGCAGGGGCAGGCGCGCTGGTGGTTGGGGTTATTGCCCTGATTCCCATTCTTGGTTGGCTGTTCGTTTTGGCTCTTGCACTCACCGGGGTGGGATCGATTGCGATCTGGTTACTGCGGCCGACGTTCTTTGCGACTCCCTGAAGTGGGAAATTGTGTGTGGTTGTTTGGATAATGACGACGGATTCCAACTAAGGTTCTGGTGTACGATCACCTTGGAGCTCACCCCGTTTCTGGTCCGGTCTTCAGGCACTTCGTTTGCCACAACTCCGTCCACCGCGATCTCTGAAATACGGACACGGGCAACTGCACTATAACGGGCTGTGCTTTCTCTGATCATTTGAACTTTGAGCGTTGGTATTGGGGTGTCGCAGCCGATTGTTTGGGCATGCATCAACGGCACAGCAAAACAAACAGTAAGCTGCATGCAGCTGACAATAGGCGCACCAAGTCTCTTGTTTCCTGTCCTCCAGTCATTGATTTGCATCAAATTCAATGGAGATGTTTAGATGTTTAATGCAGTCCATGATCAGTATGAAAGATTGCCTGGCGTTTTGTGACCTCACTGAAGAGGAAGTGCTCGCGATTGCCGAGCATGAACATATGCCCGAAATGATCGCCATCGCCTATGCACAGTATCTAGCACATAAAAATCGGGGCATGGAAACGGTTTTTAAAATGATCGTCGATGACATCCGCGCAGCACAAAGCCGAAGTGATGCAAGCCACGTTCGGGAGCTACTGCACGTCTTGCATCATTTCATTCGATCACATCCTGAAGCAGCGCCCAAGGTGCATCCATGGAGCAAATCGCTCTAAGGGAACCAACAGCAAAGGTGATAGTATAAAGCTCCCCCAGTTTGATGGGTACTTTTCCGTTTGTGAAAGAGAGTGGTTATCAAGACGAGAACCAGGAACTCATACTCAGCGGAATTCAGGGATAAAATTGTCGCGCCGGTGAAGGCCGGACGCAGTGTTGAAAGCCTTGCGCGAGAGTTCGAGCCTTGCGTTGCCACGATCCATCTAAGAACCTTCGCGAGATGTCGCTCTCACAATCGTCCAGACAGTGGACTATGCCATCTCCTACAAGCTGCGCAAAAAGGTCGATATGCTGTTTGCCCACCTCAAACGCATTCTGAAACGCTGCCGGCTCCGATTACATGGTCCCTGCGGTGTTCGCGATGAATTCCACCTCGCAGCAACCGCCCAGAACCTCAGAAAACTAGCAGAACGGGTCCCCATGCCAGCCGCAGCGCAACCAGCGTGACGGCGGTCTTCGAAACTTAATATCAAACGTGTCTCTAAAGCATATTATACTCCGAGTATTTCAACGGAATATCCGCAGAGCCGTCAATGCGCAACCTTACCGAAGAAAGGGTCATTCAATGGCGGTTTTGCAAATGTGCGCCGCAAAATCGATATGATCACCGAATGTCAGCCCAGGGCCGATGCCGCCTGCTAATCATACTTCCGAAACGTCCGCTGGGCGGCATCTAGTGCGGGGAGGGCTAGTGGTCGCTGATTCAAATACGGACCAAGCGTCAGAAATCCCACGCCTTTGGACAAGACAAAGATTTCATGCGATTAGGGCAAGGAATGCGCGCATTCCATGCGCAGAGCAATCAGAAAAGTGATACGGGGACCATTTCATGCATCAACGATGCTGTAATCTAGGCACGCGTTTAAGCCATGTCGTGCAGCTTCTTGGCGGTAAAATATACGGGGCTTAATCAAATGGGTTTCCGAACGCATATCCGGGATAAGCTACATCATCACCAGTGGCATCACGATTCACGGGAAAGAAATCTGAGGGCAACAGAAACGGTAGATTTCAAAGGCGACCGCTCTGCTTTTAAATGCGTTTCTTTCACATCTTGCAGCAACTTCGGCACTGCTTTTCCGATCGATAAATGCCTAAGCATGAATGGGATGAGACACTCGATGGTCTCTGTTTCCCAAATCCGCAATGGCGGACAATCTGCGGCACTCGGTAATTGACGCACGTCAATTGTCCGCCCTGCAACTTGGGCAAGCTGAATTACGAGGCGAGAGTGATGGCAAGAGGTAATTCAAAATTCGAAATCTACTGTGAAGAGAAGAGTGCTGGATGAAATTCGCTGGAACCGCAATATTGGCGGGACCCATGATGCGATTACGACGTTACAAGGATCAGTTATACGAAGTGCACAGGTGGCCGATTTTTGGAGGGCGCTGCGACGTGCTCGGCACCTGACCAGTGCCCCCGTGTCGTTACATTTGTTTTGCAAAGTTGAATACGAGCCGGCTGCTGGCAGCCGCTTAGTCTCATACTCGGTTGTTTCGACTTCGCGAATCCGTCACGACGTCCATTAGGTCCGTTGGAGAATGTCCTCGTGAATGAAATTTTGCGATGGTACGGTCTTGAAATAGACACAGTATGTGATCGGTTGAACAGCGCGCCCGGAGGCCTTTCCAGCGCGGATGCGGCGCAACGGTTGAAGCGATACGGCGCCAATGCCATCGTTGAGCAGCCCCGACGCCCACCGTGGCGGATCCTGCTGGATCAACTGGGTGACGTGCTGATTCTGGTCCTGATCGGAGCGGCAATAATTGCCGCTTTCGTGGGCGAACCACAGGACAGCATCGTCATACTGATTATCGTTCTGCTCAACGCGATCTTTGGCGCTGTTCAGGAATTTCGTGCGGAACGCGCGGTTGCTGCGCTTCGCAGATTGGCCGCACCGGAGGCATCGGTGTTGCGCGATGCCGCTGCAACAACAATTCCGGCTGAGCAACTGGTTCCCGGTGACGTGGTTCTTCTGGAAGCGGGCAACGCTGTTCCCGCTGATCTGCGTCTGATCGAGGGCTCTGATCTGCAGGTAGACGAATCTCTATTGACTGGTGAATCCCGGACTGTGCAGAAGGTCATTACTGCGTTGTCCGGAGACCTGCCGTTGAGCGACCGGGCCAATCAGGCGTTCAAGGGGACTTTGATAACGCACGGCCGCGGCCGCGGTATGGTTGTTGTAACCGGCGCGCAAACTGAACTCGGCCGCATCGCAGGCATGTTGTCTACAGCGGAGGTCGTCCGAACCCCGCTGCAAAAGAGGCTTGCCTCTTTCGGAAGCCGCCTGGTGCTGGCAATCCTGGCGATCTGCGTGTTCATCTTTGCAATCGGCCTGCTACGTGGCGAACCGCCGATCCTTATGCTTCTGACTGCGGTGTCTCTTGCCGTTGCCGCGGTGCCTGAGGCACTGCCGGCCGTGATCACAGTCTCCCTTGCCTTTGGTGCAGCAAAACTTAGCCGAAAAAACGTCCTTATCCGGCGTCTGCCTGCTGTGGAGACTCTCGGATCGGTGACATATATATGCGCCGACAAGACTGGAACACTGACCGAGAATTCCATGCGGCTGGAGCGGATTGTCATCGCGGAAGCCTCATATGATCGCTTGACGGAGGACGGTAGCGCGTCGATGCGTCTTCTCGGGCAGGCCCTCGCCCTTTCCAATGACGTGCAGACCGATGCGGACGGTAAACCGGTGGGCGAGCCGACCGAGATCGCGCTTTTTCAGGCTGCGATGGCGGTTGGCTGGGACAAGACGGAACTGGAAAGCACATTCCCGAGAATCGCGGAGCTGCCGTTCGATTCCGAGCGCAAGCGGATGAGCACCCTGCATCGCGATGGCGAGAACGTGATGATGTTCTGCAAAGGTGCACCGGAATATATTCTGCCGCATTGCGTCGACTATGCCGGTGGCGAGGCGTTTAACACGGACCGCGCGTTGGCCGATGCCGCGCGTTTGGCTGACAACGGATATCGGGTTCTGGCACTGGCGTGTCGGCGCCTGCAAACGGTGCCCATGCTGCTTGATGGAGAAATTGAATCCGCTCTCTCGCTCCTTGGTCTGGTAGCGCTGATCGACCCGCCTCGAGAGGGCGTTGAGGCCGCCGTAGCAGAATGCAAGGCCGCAGGCATCGTGCCTGTTATGATCACTGGCGACCACCCCGGTACGGCACGGGCCGTTGCCATGCGCCTCGGCATATGCGGAGAAACCGACGAAGTTTTCACGGGCGGCGATCTGGATCGCATGACGCCAGCGGAATTTGAAGTCCGGGCAGAAGATGTTCGGGTTTATGCCCGCGTCAGTCCTGAGCAGAAGATCCGCATCGTGCGGGCGTTGTTGGAGCGCGGCCAGTTTGCCGCCATGACGGGCGACGGCGTCAATGATGCACCCGCACTGAAAATGGCGAATATCGGTGTGGCGATGGGAAGAAAAGGCACCGATGTTGCCCGAGAGGCAGCGGATATGGTGCTGCTGGATGACAATTTCACCACCATCGTCAGTGCGGTTCGCGAGGGTCGGCGCATTTATGACAACATCCGCAAATTCGTAAAGGACACCATGAGCTCCAACTCCGGTGAGATCTGGACTCTGCTGCTTGCCCCATTCTTCGGTTTGCCGATCCCACTACTTCCGATCCATATTCTTTGGATCAATCTGGTCACTGACGGGCTTCCCGGGCTGGCCTTCACGGTCGAGCGGGCGGAGCGCGGGATCATGAGCCGGCGACCGCGGCCCCCGAGCGAGAGCATCTTCGCGCGTGGTATGTGGCAGCATATCATCTGGTACGGTCTGTTTGTCGGCGGGGTTTCCATTGCCTCCCAGGCATGGGCCTATGGCCGTGGCGCAGAATACTGGCAAACGGTGGTTTTCACCGTGCTCACGGTTTCGCAGCTCTTTCATTCCATGGCGGTGCGCAGCGAGCGGGAATCGCTGTTCACGATCGGAATCTTTTCCAATATAGCGATGCTGGGTGCCGTTCTGCTCACGATCGGACTGCAGTTGATGATCGTCTATCTGCCGGCATTCAACAACATCTTTCACACCCAGCCGCTGCCGGTTTTCGACCTCGCGGTTTGTTTGGCTCTCTCCGTGTTGACACTTGTGGCAGTTGAAATCGAGAAATTACTCATTCGACGCGGTCTCATCTATCGTGACATGTCAACTGACAAGGTTGAGACACTTTAATCAGGGGTGAGCTGAAATACCGGTGCGCAATTGCATTATCAAACGAGTGACAAGACGATCAGCAACGACGAATTTCAATTGTCGAATGTCTTCCCGGCTTTATATTATGCGGCTTGGCCAAAGCCAGTTCTTAAGTCGGTTGCCAATTTCAAATGCCATGAACAGTTGCCTGTCGCGATTCTTTAAAATGCCGCACCCTCTTTGATGCCGAGTTTTCGGAAGAGGGCGGCCGCTGGGCAGAAGCCGGTAAAGGCCGACTGTAAGAGGTTGAGCCCGATGAACACAGTGAACCACACGAATAGCGGCGATACCCATTGTGTCAGTACCACCGAAATCAGAACCATTATTCCGGCAAAGGCGAAAACGGAACGGTCAAGTGACATTTTCATCTTCTATATATTTGAATATTAACATATAAGGAATTACTAATGTACTCTTCAAGTCTCCACAATCTCGGCACTTAGAGAAATTGATCACTGACGCCCGGCTTGTGCGGAGTTGTCAAGGTTCATGCGTCATCAGATCCGGGCGCCATCTCGATTTCCTTCAATTTCTCAATTCCCAATTTGTAGTGTAAGGCGCTCATATCGCGTCTTGGACGTTCCGGCCCGGACTTTGTACAGGAAGTATTTTTCGGATCCGATCTTGGCGGCATGTACCCACTTGCCCGATGATGACCAGTTGACGTTTCGTGGCGGAATCTTCGGCTGAGCCACAAAGGCGATGCCACCATCGCCGAAATCCGCCAGACACACAGCATTTCATGTCGCTTGGGCGTCAGGCTGCGCTTCCTCCACTAGGGTTCGAATATCGTGGCTGTTGCCGTGACCATCTTTTCGATCATGAAACCGGTCTTGGGAACCCCGACGGTACTGGCTTCTTGCCGACAGGCGCAATTGCTACCCAAACGCCTGCGGAGAACACCTCCGGAAAATCCGGGTTACGCTGGGTCTTGTCCGCAAGAATGAAGACTCGCGGGTTGGTCTGCCCTTCAATGCCGTAGACGGTCTCGACCCATCGGAATGCCGGTAGAAGCATCGTGAATGCGTGCGGCACCTCATGGGTCTGTTTGACCGACCCGTCTTCCGCCATCTCCGAAATCATGATCTTGTCGGTCAGAATCCTGTCAGCACGGGTGTTGCAGATTCATTCGATGTGCTGCTGCAGGAGTTCGGCTTTCAGTAGGCCTTTCGTGTCGCCCACGCCGTCAAGGCCGAGATGACCGATATAGGGCTCGGATGTAAAGAATGTCATCAGGACGCGGTCGCGAACCCCATCGTCCTGCAGTTCTTTGTCCAGGATGAGGCGAATTTGTCGGCCGGGCCAAAACAGGATGCCCCCTGAATAGGCCCGATCACAATAGGACCTGGATTGGCGACAAGGGCGTTGACCGCGGTCTTGGCCAGCAGCGCATCGTCGACATGGCAGATCGAATGTGAATTGGCTTGCGGCCCGAAACCCTCGATTTCGTGGAATGCAAGCTCCGGTCTCGTAGCGATCACGAGATAATACTAGTCACCTGAATCTAAAATTCGCCGCATAGGGTTTGCTGCGTTCGCTGGCAGAACCGTTTGACGGATGCGAGGATTTCGTCGGCTGATTTGACCCATTTGTACGGCTTTGGGTTTTCATTGTGCACCTCGATGAATGC
>JAAEOH010000277.1 GCA_024244645.1 Hyphomicrobiales bacterium | reverse complement strand
CGTTGATCCTCGGATTCCATCAGGGCCAGCGGTTGATGAAAACCGCACATCAAAGGCCGGATAGATGACTGCAAACCCACATTGCCGGAACCGTCACAAATCACTTGCAATCAAAGGGGCGTCCATAGATGACAGTTTACTCTATTCCCAATTGGCACGGATATGAAACGCGCCGCACCTCTGGCAGGTAGCGGTGCATCAGGTGTGCCCGCCTGACGTCCACCCAAAAAGGGATCGCGTAAACCGTCACCGGAAAACAGTGCTATGGTTCGTGTGATAAACGGCTATGTGCGTTGTAGCAGGATAGTGGCGAACCCATTATGCAATATCATTTTAACGGCTTTGGCGCCGGTGATCCGAGCCTATTTCCAGCTGTCGAGGGGGCAGGGAAAAAGCGATCCGAAGTGGGCGTGCTGATCGTCGGATGCGGCCCGGCTGGGCTTACGCTCGCGGCGCAGCTTTCGGCTTTTCCCGACATCGCCACGCACATTGTCGAGCGGAAATCCGGACCCCTCGAAATCGGCCAGGCCGATGGAATTGCCTGTCGTTCGATGGAGATGTTCGAGGCCTTCGGCTTCGCTGAAAAAGTTCTCAAGGAAGCCTATTGGGTCAACAAGACCACGTTCTGGCGCCCGGGGCCGGACAGCGCGCGCATCGTCCGAGCGGACCGCATCCAGGATGTGGAGGATGATCTTTCGGAAATGCCGCACACGATCCTCAGCCAGGCACGCATTCATGATTTTTACCTGGAGGTGATGGGAAATTCGCCCGGCCGCCTCGTCCCGGACTACAATCTCCAGCTCACCGAACTCACGCGGGCCGGGGATGAGGACATCCCTGTCAAGGCGGCTTTCGAGGGCCTCAACGGTCGGGAACCGGAGACCATCCGCGCGCGGTACGTCGCGGGTGTGACGGCGCCCGCAGCGCAGTCCGTGGCGCGCTGGGCTACGGGCTGGAAGGGGAGGCCGCGTGCCAGCTATGGGGTGTCATGGACGTCCTGGCGGTGACAGATTTTCCGGACATCCGTCTGAAAAGCGCCATCCAGTCCGCCAATCAGGGCAGCATCATGATTATCCCTCGCGAAGGCGGGACCATGGTGCGCATGTATGTCGAACTGGATGCCCTGCGTGGAGGCGAGCGTGTCACAGACCGCAATGTAACGCCCGAGATGCTTGCAAAAAGAACCCGCGCGATCCTCGCGCCGTACTCATTCGATGTAAAAGAGGTCGCCTGGTGTTCTGCCTATGAAATCGGCCATCGTCTGTGCGAGTGTTTCGACGATTTGGGCCCCGCCAGGCACGCCGGCCGGACGCCGCGTATATTTATCGCCGGCGATGCCTGTCACACACACAGCCCGAAAGCCGGACAGGGCATGAATGTTTCGATGGCCGATACATTCAACCTTGGCTGGAAACTGGTCGCGGTCCTCCGGGGGCAGGCCAAGCCGGAGCTTTTGCTGACCCATTCGGACGAACGCCGCGCCAAGGCGCAGGAACTGATCGAATTCGACCGCGATATGGCCAGATTATTCGGTTCCAAATCAACGGACTCCGGGTTCGCAGATCAGTTTCAACGGCATTTTCAAAAACATGGCCGATACACGGCCGGCGTCGAGACGCGCTACGATCCTTCGACAATCATGTGTGGCTCAGACAACCAGGAACGCGCTTGCGGCCTGACGGTCGGCAAGCGGTTTCACTCGGCGCCGGTCATCCGCCTGGCCGATGCCAAGCCACTGCAACTTGCACATAGTCGCAAGGCCGACGGACGCTGGCGACTGATCGCCTTCGCGGGGGCCGGTGATGTCGGCCAGCCTGGCGAAGGGATAGCCGATCTGTGTGGCTATCTTGAAAATCACGCCGATAGCCCGATCCGACGCTACACACCCACCGGCGGGGATATCGACGCGGTTTTCGACCTGCGGGTCGTGTTCCAATCCGGGTACCGCGACCTGGCATTGGATGACATGCCACCGCTCCTCACACCGCCCAAGGGCGTTTACGGCCTGACAGATTATGAGAAGATCTTCTGCCCGAATATCAAGGACGGCCCTGACATATTCGACCTGCGCGGTATCGATCGGGTGTCGGGCGCTCTGGTCGTTGTACGGCCTGATCAGTTCGTTGCCGGCATTCTGACATTGCAGGATCCGAATGCGTTGTCGGCATTCTTTGCAGGCTTCATGGTGGAGCAGCAATCCTGAAGCTTGTGCATTTCGCTCAAGCTCTGGCCGGTTTCGACTTCACACCGCATGACCGTGACGCTCTAGAGCTGGTCACATTTTCTTTGAATCAAGAGGATTCCCTTTTCGGTTGATTTATGATTCAAGAAGGCTGCTGGGATGAGGAGGCCAGCATGTATGACCAAGCCCTATTCCAACGATCTTCGAGAACGCGCAGTTG
>JAAEOH010000276.1 GCA_024244645.1 Hyphomicrobiales bacterium | reverse complement strand
GGCAAGACCACTCAGCCGACATTGTCCCCGTTTTGGCCAATGTCCGCAAACCGAGCAAGCGGTCGTTCAGCACGGTCGTCGTTTATAGGTCCTGAGCCTAATCCCAATTTTGGAAATCGGTAGCTTAAACCTTCACCGTCCTCAGTTCCAATCACCACCAAGTTCGTGCCATCACTCCATTCTTGAGCATCGAGGCATTGGCCGGTGCACGGATGACCTGTCACTTCGCTATCTATAAGTAAACTGAGTGACACACGTTGCAGCTCTACCAAGCCATCGATCGTCAGCAGTATCGCAGAGCATTTCTACACGGCCATTCCTGTAGGAAGCTTTGGAGCAAAAGATACCGCTTTTAGGGAAACAGCTTCACAACCCACATCATCGACAACTAAGGAGGATGTCACCTTTATCCGGCCCATTTTCGTTTCAACAAATATACAATTTGTAAGCTTTTCCAACGCAACTAACTCCGTTCGTCTGTTGAAGCAAAATTACCCGGTTCGCATTATTCGTAAAGCCATTTGATGAGTCCGCTTCGGGCTCGGAGTTGTCGTTTGCCACAGCATTAGGAACGACAATGGACTTCTTGTGGCAAAATATGTGGGGCCGCCGTGCGACCCCACATTTTTGCATTCGTGCCTGATCATCTTTCAATCGGGGCAAATCTGGCGCGGAAGAAGCGCAGATATTCCGGCTCATAGGCAAATTTCAAGCCGCTGATTTCATCCGCCCTTATCATCACCTGGCAGACGCTTTCGGCGACCACATCCATATGCGCCTGCGTGTAGACGCGGCGAGGCAGGGTCAGGCGCACCAGTTCAAGCTTCGGCATGAAGTTCTCGCCGGTGTCCTTGTTGCGCCCGGCGGAGATGACACCGCGCTCCATCGACCGCACCCCGGCGTCGACATAAAGAGCCGCCGAAAGCGCCTGTGCCGGAAAATGGTCCTGCGGGATATTTGGAAGAATTGCCCGTGCATCCAGAAAGATCGCGTGCCCGCCGATCGGGTTCACGATCGGCACGCCCATGGCCTTGAGCTTTTCGCCAAGATATTCGACCTGACCGACGCGCGCCCTGATGTGATCGTCCTTTACGCTTTCGGTGATACCGACGGCCAGCGCTTCCATATCGCGCCCGGCCATGCCGCCATAGGTATGCAGACCCTCATAAACCACGACCAGATTGCAGGCCTTTTCGTAAAGTTCCGCGTCGTTCATCGCCAAAAAGCCGCCGATATTGACCAATGCATCCTTCTTCGATGACATCGTTGCGGCGTCGGTCAGCGAACACAGCTCATAAACGATCTCGCGTATGGACTTGTCGCCGTATCCCTCTTCGCGGCTCTGGATGAAATAGGCGTTTTCCGCGACCCGGGTCATATCGTGGACGAGCCGCACCTTGTGCTTGTCGCACCAGCTGCGCAAAGCGCGCAGATTGGCCATGGAGATCGGCTGGCCACCAGCCATGTTCACGCATGTCGCAACACAGACATAAGGTATTTTTTCCACCCCGACATCGGCCACCAGTGCGTCCAGCTTGGCAAGATCGACATTGCCCTTGAACGGGTGCATCGAGGCCGGGTCATGTGCCTCGTCGATGATGATATCCACAAACGTTGCGCCGGCCAGTTCCTGATGCAGTCGTGTCGTGGTGAAATACATGTTGCCGGGGACGTAATCTCCTTGCGAGATCAGGATCTGCGACAGGATGTTTTCGGCGCCGCGTCCCTGATGAGTGGGCACCGTGTGTTTGTAGGAATAGTATTCCTCAACCGTATCGCGCATGTGGTAGTAATTGGCGCTGCCGGCATAGGCCTCATCGCCGGCCATCATGCCGGCCCACTGCCTGTCGGACATTGCGCCGCAGCCTGAATCGGTAAGCAGGTCGATATAGACATCCTCGGATTTCAGCAAAAAGGTGTTGTAGCCCGCCTCAGCGATCGCAGCCTGGCGCTCTGCCCGCGTGGTCATCTTCAGCGGCTCGACCATCTTGATCTTATAAGGTTCGGCCCAGCTTCTGTTGGAAATATTCATGGTATTGGCTCCTTGTTCAAACGACACATAGGTGGGTTTTCACGTGGAGCCTTGAGGATGCGCCACGGATTACCCGTGGCATTTCATCCCTCTTGCTGGGCCGATGTGCCCGGCTTGAGTGGCCGGGCGCAACCCTATTGAATGCGGCGCGATCGCTCAACCCGCCAGAAGCAAGTGATACATTTAGCCGCAGGCAGTGTTTTCAGGCAGCCGGAAATCATGCTGCGCCGACGACCAGAACCGCAGGGTTTGAGCCGCCCGATCTCAACTTCAGTCCCTTGGGTATTAATGACCCAACTACGACATTCGCCTGCACGATTCCAACAGACAAATCGTCATTGTGACAGTTCCAGCGTCTGTCCCTTCAAATTATGTCGATATACGCCTGGCACTCGCCGGATCATTTCGAACGCGACTGGCTTGAGGGACAAACAACATTACCGGAATTGCTGCAAATTCATGGCTATGAAACCGGTCTCGTCGGCAAGTGGCACCTGGGCAACGACACCAGGGCAGCGCGCGGGTTCGATCACTGGGGAGTGCTTGCAGGCGATTACCCGATCGACGCGACAGGTCCCGCCCGTTACTGCGTCGACGGTGACCTGAAGACAATTGCCGGTTCCAAGGCGTCCGTCATTACCGATGGAGCCGTCAGTTTCCTGCGCAAACGCAACAAGGACAATCCCTTTTTCCTTTTTGTCGGCCATGTTTCCACCCATAGCCCCTGGGAAGGCCACCCACAGCGTCTGGTTGAACGTTATGCGGCCCATGATTTTCACGAGGTGCCGCAGCACGAAACATTCTCATTTGGTGAGCAGAACCTCAAATCCAGGGAGCTGATCGATCGTACAAATCCGCGAGCCGCGCTCGCACAGTATTACGCTTCGGTGACATCGATCGACGAGGGCGTCGGACGGCTGATCGATGAGCTGGATTCCGAGGGTCTGCGCGATGAAACTATTATTATCTATACATCAGATCATGGACTGAATTGCGGTCATCACGGCATATGGGGCAAGGGAAACGGAACCCTGCCCCTGAACATGGTCGACGAAAGCATTCGTGTTCCCCTGATCCTCACCGGACCTGAAGTGGAAGCTGGCCAGAGACGCAGTGAATTCGTCGATCATCTGGACCTGTTTTCGACGGTTCTCGATTTGAGCGGCGTCGAGCATCCACGTGATCTCGATTACGCCGGACGGTCGTACAAAGAGGTTCTGACGGGCCGGACTATCGGAGATTGGCGGCAATGCCAGTTCTGCGAATACGGCAACGTGCAGATGGTTCGCGACGAGCGTTACAAGTTGGTGCTCTGGCATGATATCGGCGAGCACCGGCTATTCGATCTGGAAGAAGACCCGCGCGAGGAACGCAATCTGGCAACGGTGGCCAAACATGGAAGCCGCTGCCGGGAGATGCGGATCCAGCTGCGCGATTACCACAGCTGCAACAACTTGCCCGAAAAATCTGGGACAAGACCGGGGGGACCGGAACCAACCAACGTCACTTCCCCATGGAGTATCGAAACCGGTTAGGTATTGAGCGCTTCGGTCCTACAGTGAATTTGCCACCGTTCGGCTTGACAGCAGCGTCTCGGTCTTTGCGACTGCGTAATTCGCCCATCTAGCGCGTATCTTGATTGAATGGATTCGGCGAGCCACGCCACGCATTCGCCAGGGGTTCAAAACAGTCCCTGGCGCATACGGCTGACGACACGCCCTGACCCTAATAGGCAGTCAGGCCGCCATCCACATGCAATGTCTGGCCGGTCATGAAACTGTTCCTGGGTGACGAAGCGAAGATGAAGGTCTCGACGACCTCGTCCACTTCGGCAAGCCTGCCCATCGGAATGCCGCGCACCATCTGTTCCTCGGTGACGATTTTGCCGCGCACCTCAACGCCCAGCATTTCGGTTGCCATGGGTGTGCGCGCGAAAGACGGGCACACGGCATTGATCCGCACGCCGAGCCGCGCATATTCCTGTGCAACAGAACGGGTCAGGCCGACGACGCCGTGCTTGGCGGCCGCATAGACGGCAAGACCCGATGCGCCGGTCACACCGGCAACCGAGGCCACATTGACGATCGTACCGCCGACACCGGTTTCCCGGAACTGTTTTTCCATCACCGGAAGCTGATGCTTCAGCGCGTAGAACACGCCGACAAGATCGACATCGAATATGCGGCGCGCTTCCTCGGAGGAGGTTTTCGGCAGTTTTTCAAATGCCTCCTGGGCAATGCCGGCATTGTTGAGCGCCACATCCAGCCGGCCAAAACGCTCGACGGCAAGTGCCGCCAGCTGTTCCGAAAGGCCCTCATCGGCGATATCTCCGGCAAGCGCGGCAATCTCGCATCCGGATTCGCCGCCAATTTCACCGACAATCGCTTCGAGCGCTTCGCTGTTGTAATCCGACAGGACCAGCCGGGCGCCCTCAGCGGCATAGCGGCGCGCCGCAGCGCTTCCGAAACCGCCCGATGCTCCGGTGACAAGCACGACCGCTCCTTCAAATGAACCCGCCAACTCAGCTCCTCCCTTTGGTTATGTCCATTGCCATGGCCGCCATGACCGGTACCGCGACCGCCATTTCCTTGGCGCGCCGCGGATTGGACGCATTGCCGTCCAGCGCCCGCTTCAATACGCCCTGCAAAATCGCCGCCAGACGGAAAAACGAAAATGCCAGGTAAAACGGCCAGTGATCGATCCTATCGATGTTTCGCCGCTCGCAATAATTAGCGACATATTCCTCTTCGGTCGGCAATCCGATCGCCTTGCGGTCAAGACCGCCCAGCCCGCGGAAACCGGTATTGTGCGGCAGCCGCCACTGCATGCACTGATAGGCCAGATCAGTCAGCGGATGGCCAAGTGTTGAAAGCTCCCAGTCCAGCACCGCCATGATGGACGGGGCGTCCGGTGCAAAGATCATATTGTCGATCCGGTAGTCGCCATGAACCAGCGACACCTGCCCGTCGTCATCCGGCAAATGTTCCTCAAGCCAGGGAATAAGCGCATCCATATCGCTGATTGTCTGGGTTTCGCTCGCCCGGTATTGCTTGGTCCAGCGGCTGAGTTGCCGTTCGAAATAGTTGCCCGGCTTGCCGAAATCCGCCAATCCGATTGTCTCAGGGTCGATGTCATGCAATGCGGCCAGCGCCGCGTTCATGGCATCGTAGATCGCGCTGCGTTCCTCTATGGCGCATTCGGGCAGATCCGGCTGCCAGAAAATCCGCCCCTGCAAATATTCCATGACAAAGAACATCCGGCCGATGGATGAGTCTTCGAGCGACATATAAAGCATGGCGGGCACCGGAACGCCGCTGCCGCTGAGCGCACGCATGACCCTGAATTCGCGATCAACCTGGTGGGCGGATTTCAACAGCGTGCCGGTCGGTTTTGCGCGCAACACATATTGGCCGCTATCCGCCGTCAAAAGATAGGTCGGATTCGACTGGCCGGTGTTGAACTTGGAAACCTCCCGCAGGCCGGAAAAGTAATCTATCCCGGCTTCGAGTTCGGCACCCAGCGGACCTATATCAAGATCTTTGGAGATGTTCATGTCGGCTTTTTCCTCCCGGTCGAAGGGAACATGGCTGAAGCGCCCATGGCAACCGGTTCTGCACGATCCGTCAAGTTGGCACTATTCCAGCGCGTGCGAGAACAAACCCATATTGCTGTAAACCGAAAGACCGCCATCCAGGGGAAGAATGGCGCCGCTGATGTAGGATCCGCCTTTTCCGCACAGGAAAAGCGTTGCGCCGGCGATATCATCCGGAGATCCGATGCGGCCGAGCGGAACGCCGCCACCGACCTTCTTGGCCTGTTCTTCAGACGCCGTGGCAAAGGCCGTCATCTTGCTCTGGAATGGCCCTGGCGCGAACGCATTGACGGTAATGCGTCTTCGGGCAAATTCATTGGCCATGATTTTGGTCAGATGATGTACGGCTGCCTTGGACGCCGAATAGGAATAGGCCCCTTCGGCAACCGGTTGGGTTCCCATGACCGAGCCGAGATTGATGACCCGTGCCGGGTCGTCATCGGATGAGCCGGCATCAAGCAGCGGAAGCAGGTCGCGTGTTAGCGTGAACAGGCCGCCGACATTGATATTCATCACTTTTTGCCAGGCCAAATGCGGGAACGTGTCGAGCGGCTCTCCCCAGGTCACACCCGCATTGTTGATAAGGATATTCAGCACCCCAGTGCGCTGCTTGACCTCAGCAACGAGGGCTTCAATGCCCTCCTGCGTGCCGACATCGCCGGCAAACCCAACCGCAGATCCGGGAGCATCGAGAGCATTGAGCTCTGCCGCAACGGCTTCACAGGCCTCGCCCTTGCGCGATGCGATGAGCACGATGGCGCCACCTTGCACCAGGCCGGTCGCGACCATTCTTCCGATGCCGGTCGCTCCACCGGTGACGAGCGCGGTTTTTCCGGCGACCGAAAACAAACTGTCCAGATATCCCATTTGAGCCTCCCCGTTGCGATTAGCACGCAACCTTTTATTTGCAACATACCGAGTAGTATGTCCCGTTTGACACCCTGATGTAAAGCCCCGCCCGGCAATCTAAGCAAATAGTTGTATTTCTGGTGCGAATACTACTATAGGATGAAGTCTGCATTATTGGCGGCAAAAGTACAGCCGAATTTATGCAGATTTTGTGGTAGGCATTCAGTTCCCTGATCCATTGGCGTGCATTGTGCGCTATGAGACAGCCGATTTCATGGCACAGAACATTTTGACACAGGAATAGAATTGGACCTTCTCTACGCCAATGACACACCGGGCACCCATCCGGACAGCTACTATGCCGCAACGGCAACTCATGCGATTGCACATCCACGGCTCGACGCAGACATCAATTGCGATGTCTGCGTTATCGGTGCCGGTTATACCGGCCTTTCGGCCGCGCTTCATTGCGCCGAACAAGGGCTCGACGTGGTCGTCATCGAAGCGCATCGTATCGGCTGGGGCGCGTCGGGTCGAAATGGCGGCCAGCTTGGTTCCGGTCAAAGGCAGGATCAGGATGCCCTTGAAAGAATGCTTGGCCTGCAGACGGCCCGTCAACTCTGGGACCTGGCCGAAGAAGCCAAACGTCTTGTTCACGTGCTGATCGACAGGCACGCGATCGACTGCAACTATCGCCCCGGCATCATGTACCTCGATCACCGCCAGCGATTTGTCGGCGCAAGCCGTGCCTACGCAGAAAAGCTGCGGGATGAGTACGGCTATGCAAACGTCCGCTATATGGACTTGGAAGACGTTCGCTCCCTGGTGGCATCGCATGGCTATTTCGGCGGCACCCTGGATACCGGTGCCGGCCACCTGCACCCGCTCAACTATGCCCTCGGGCTTGCCAAGGCCGCAGCGGGTGCCGGAGCGCGGATTTTTGAAAACACGCGGGCGGTCAAAGTCGATCCCGGTGCGACGATCCGCGTCCAGACGGAGCATGCAAACATCCGCGCGCAATTCGCCCTGCTTGCCTGCAATGGCTATGTGGGGGATCTGAACGCCGCAGTTTCCGCGCACGTCATGCCAATCAACAATTTCATCATCGCAACCGAACCGCTTGATACGGAACTGGCACAGTCATTGATCGGCAACGATGCGGCGGTGGCCGATTCACGCAATGTCGTGAACTACTTTCGCCTCTCAAGAGACAATAGATTGCTGTTCGGCGGCGGCGAAAACTATGGCTACAAATTCCCGGCTGACATCAAATCCTTTGTGCGCAAGCCCATGCTGCGCGTCTATCCGCAGCTCGAAAAAGTCAGGATAGACTACGGCTGGGGTGGAACGCTGGGCATCACGGTAAACCGCATGCCCGATCTCGCGCGACTGGCGCCAAACCTCCTGTCTGCATCGGGTTATTCAGGTCATGGCGTTGGTGTCGCCACGCTTTGCGGCCGGCTTGCGGCCGAGGCCATAGGTGGTACGGCAGCGCGTTTCGACCTGATGGCCTCCGTACCAAATCCACGTTTCCCGGGCGGGTCAGCGCTGCGCACGCCATTGCTGGCTCTGGCAATGCTCTACTATTCGCTTATGGACATGATCTGACTGTTTTTAGAGCTTGTTGATCGGCACTTTCAAGAACACATCGCCCTTATCGTCTTCAGGCGGAAGATTGCCGGCGCGCATATTGACCTGCAAGGAAGGTATAATCAGCTTCGGCATCGCCAGCGTTTCGTCACGCGCCTGGCGCAGGGCGACAAACGTGTCCTCATCGATACCGTCGCGGACATGAATATTGTGCTCCCGCTCGGCGGCAACGCTGGTTTCCCATTTGATTTCGCGGCCATTCGGACCGTAATCGTGACACATGAAAAGCCGCATCTCGCCGGGCATCGAAAGAAGCCGCTTCACCGAGCGGTAGAGCGTACGCGCATCGCCGCCCGGAAAATCAGCCCGCGCCGACCCGCCATCCGGCATGAACAGCGTATCGCCGACGAAAGCCGCATTGCCGACGACATGGGTCATGCAGGCCGGCGTATGGCCCGGCGTATGCAACACATGGGCGGTCATGCCGCCGATACTGTAACTGTCGCCGTCACCAAACAACTGGTCGAATTGTGAGCCGTCCCGCCGGAATTCGGTGCCGTCGTTGAAGATCTTGCCAAAGGTTTCCTGGACGGTGGTTACCTGGTCTCCGATGCCTATTTTTCCGCCGAGTTCCTTCTGGATATAGGGTGCTCCGGACAGGTGATCGGCATGGATGTGGGTCTCGATCAGCCACTCGAGCTCCCAATTTTCCTGTTTGATTTTAGCAATGATTGCATCCGCGCCGTCAAAGGCCAGCCGGCCGGCTGCATAGTCGATTTCCATGACGGCATCCACGACTGAGCAGGATCGCGAACCGGGGTCGCGCACGATATAGGAAATCGTGTTTGAGGCTTCGTCAAAAAACGCGATGACCTCAGGAACCTCAGACACATTGGGGTTAAAGGGAATACCCATGGCGCGATCCTCCGTGAATGCCGCAATCGGCGGACTATCAGCCTCAACATACTCTTCAGTAATATTTATAAGCAAATGCGGGCACTTGCACGAGTACTTACCGATTCAGGATTTGATCCATTCCTTGGCGTCTTCTATCCCGTTGTTTTCGAAAACGTGCAATTGCGCGGGAATGAGCGGCCCGAAGATCTTGGCACCCTGACGCACCCAGCCGATATCCGACACGATCGCCAGCTTTGAAAATGCGGTTATGTGGCTCAGCCCCAGCCTCACATCATCCCACATGGCCGACGCCGTCGCGCCGTCGAACGCCTCACCGAGCACAACCAGTATCTTGATCCTGTCGTGCACTTTCAGCTTGTCGGTAACCAGGGGGATCAGGACGTCCTGGTAATCGCGCGACGTCAGGGTCCCGACCACCTCATAGGCAATGACATCGGCCGGCAATCCGTCAAGCATTTTCAAAGATGATGCTTCATCATCGACAGTCGCGGCCCAGGCAACGGCCTTGTCAAACTCGCTTTGCGGAAAATGGCGAAGTTTTGCCTTGACGAAGATATCCACCAGATAGGGCATCAGCGAAAGGGTCGCGCTGTCGCTGACAAGTGCCACTTTGGGTAGTATTTTTTGGTGATCGCGTACCAGTTTGATGTGTGCAAAAAGGGCTGCAGAGTTTTTCCAGTGTGGCAGGGACTCCGCATTGAGCACAATGCCCGGCGCCCGGTCTGTCGAGTTTATGTAATCGTTTATACAGTCCGAGAGATTGTTGAAATCCATCTCGACCAGCGTATCACGGGCGGTCGCGATGATCAGATTGTTTTCCCTGTCAATGGTGGTTTCGATCATGCCCTACCCTCCTGAGTTTCAATAAATCCAGTATGTGTTCCGCCTCGCCAGGCCAGCGGAAAGCTATCAGAAAATCAGGGACAAAACATGATGAAAGTTGTAATTTCCGCGTCGACAAGCTCGTAGATAGATCTGTGGAGACGGAATGATCAACCGACGGAAAAGAGCCAGCACCAATGCCGCGGGCACCACCGCAGCCCTGGTTTTGGCTGTGATGCTGGCGGCCCCCGCGCAGGCCGAGGGACTGGACGATATGGTCGGCTGCTGGCTGGCAGATGGGTTCCCGCCGACATCGGTGGTCCGCGACAACTCGGATCCGAAAAGCGCCATTGTCGTCCAACTGAACGCCCTGCTGCTGTTCAACCGAATTCGCAACACGGACAATCTCGTATTTGGATCCCTGTTTGAGTGGAACCGGGAAAGGAGCGAGATCAACGGGCCGATTTTCCAGAACGGCGCCTATGACCCGGTCGCCGGTACGCTGACATTCGGATATCCGGGTGGCGGTCTGGACACTGCACGCCTGCAGGACAGGGATAAACTGCTCTATGTCCATACGAAATCGGGCGCCGAAACATCCTCTATGTCGGTTCGGGAAATGAAACGCATCGGCTGCGACGATGCCCGCAAGCTGTCAAAGGCGTTGGAAGAAAAGAAAAACGCGCTGTCCGAGTAATATCCTGAGGCTGTGGAAGCGGCCGGTGACAAAACGGAGATCAGGACACAAAAAAAACCGCCCGCAGCAGGTAACCGACGACGGCAATCGTTGCGGCGCCGATCAGCGGGCCGATGACCGGGCCGGCCCTGTCGGAAAAGACGCTCCAGTTGGTGCCGAATTCATCGCTCATCATCAGGCCTGAGACGACACCCATGCCGAAGACCACCGCAATCGGCTTGGTCCAGTAGTCAAACAGGGTCAGGAACACTTCTTCACCCGTTCTCAGCCAGCGCCACTGGACGAAGCCGACAAAACTCGCAAGACCGATCGATGTGGCCGGGAAGATGATGTGGAATGAAACCGTGAACGCGAACTGTATGCGGGCAAGCAGGATAGGATCAGAAAAATCAACCATTGCTCAATCTCCGCCGGAAGGCGGGCTGCACGCCAATATGTGAATATCCACTTTGAATTCAACCAAAATGGGCATGATTGGTGCGGTCGTGCACTTATGCCGCATACATGCATCGAACCGTCGATAAATCCAAATTAGTCTACGGGTTGAAAACCAGCACCAGGTAAACCACGAATATGACCAGGTGTACCGCGCCCTGCAGCATGTTGGTGCGCACGCCCCCGAATGTCAGCGCACTGACGAACATCGTCAGGATCAGCAGCGTCATATCGGTATTGCCGATACCGAGCTGAATTTCCTGGCCGGAATAGATGGAGATTGCCAGCACCGCCGGCACCGTCAGCCCGATGGTCGCAAGTGCCGAACCGAGACAGATATTGACGGCCCGCTGCAGATAGTTCTGCCGGGCCGAGTGAAAGGCGGCCAGCGCCTCCGGAGCCAGCACCAGGCTGGCGATCACGATGCCGCCAAGCGCCACCGGCAGGCTCCAGGTGGCGATGCCGAAATCGACCAGTATGGCAAGTTTTTTGGACAACAGAACAGCCGGAACGAGTGTCAGGACCAGCATAATGGCGTGATAGGGAACCGATCCGCCACCGGTCAGATCGTGATGGTCGTCATCGCCATCCTCCCTGCCCGGCTGGACGAAGAAGGACCGGTGCCGCACCGTCTGGATGGCAAGGAAGGTCACATAGAGCACGATGGTGATCACCGCAAACAGCTCGGACTGCACGCGGTTGAGGCTCGGATCGGGCGTGGATTCGGTGAAATTGGGCAATATCAGCGTCATGGTCGCAAGCGTGACAAGAACAGTCAGAAAGGCGACCGCGCCGCGCAGATTGTACTCCTGCTCGCTGTGATGAAATCCGCCAACCAAAAGCACGACACCGACAACGCCGTTCATGACGATCATCAGAACGGCCATCATCGTATCGCGCGCCAGCGTCGGCGCCGCATTACCGCTCAGCATGATGGCCGATATGAGCGCAACTTCGATAGTGATGACCGCAATGGTCAGGATCAACGTGCCATAGGGTTCGCCCAGGAGTTCTGCCAGATGATCCGCATGGCGCACAGCGGAAAAAGACAGCAGCAGCATGACGATAAAAACCAGAACGAAGAGCACCGAAAAGAGCGGCAGACCGAACTCGCCGGTGAACAGGAAAGACCCGGGTCCATATGCAAGGGCGGTGATGACAAAGCCCAGGATGAGGGCAGATTCCGAGCGGATGAACTTAAGCATGAATGCGATGATACGCCCTTGATAGCGTTATGATTCTGCAGCAATTTAACATTGAAATGAGCTATTACAATGCCGGCTTCAGCCGATCAGCCGGCTCGCCGCGAACAAAACTATTGCAGCGACAATCCATGACATGATGGTGAAGAGCCCGTTCCACTTCCAGGCGTGAACGGTCCCCGGTATCGACACAACTCGGCTCAACAACAGTGATGTCGCGCTGAACGGCGAGCCCGTCAGGTTGACCGCCCAGCCGACCAGAAGCGACAGCCCCAAAAGGGACGGGTCAAGCCCCAGTTGCGGGATCGACACCAGAAGTCCGCCAATGAACGTCACGATCATCATTGGCGGCAGACCGATGCACGACGCAAGGGGAATGATGCCCGAGACAGCGATGTAGACGAATAATGGGCTGATATTGATCGCCAACAGATAATCCGCAATGGCCTCGTGGCTGACAAGGCTTGCGCCCAATATGCCTAAATATCCGGCAAGACCGAGTGTTGCGGCCTCCGGACTTCCCGATGGTATTGCCACCTGGAGCAATTGCCACAGTTTCTGTTGCAGCCAGACCGGGTCCATTTGTTCTCGCGAGACGCTCTGCGCCGTCAGCCACAGAGCCGTCAGCGGCACTGCGGCTATCATGATGGCTGAAACAAACGGAATTGAGCTGACCGAATAAACCAGCAGAGCCAGGCCCAGCAGGCCTGCCGCAACGCTGAGGAATCGCAATAACGATTTGAAAGGAAATGGCGGCGCCTCAACCCCTGAAAGCTTGAACCCTTCCTGCGCCAGTCGCATGCGTGCACGATATCCCGTCGCCCGGTCTTCCGCCCAGCCGACCCACAGCAGGATAAAGGCGATGGTCAGGCCCACAGGTGCGATGATGCTTGCGCGCGAGCCCGGAACAGTCGTCAGCACCACAGCCTGCGCAATGGCCGTCGGTGCCCAAAGGTTGAACCATGAAAAACCGCGACTCAACGCGCTGATCTGGCGGCGCAGCCTGATCTCGAACAATTCCTTCGGGCTATCCGGCGCCTGTGCCGCCCTTGCGCCACGCAACACCAGCGGACCGAGCAGGCTGATGGCGCTGAAATTCAGCAACGTGCCGATAAAGTGTCCGCCGACATGAAGCGCGAAATAGCGCCGGCTTGGCGGCTGATTGGTCAGGTAGTGCCCGATCTTCAGAACGGAGCGTGAGCTGAAAGCTCCATCCCTCAAGCTGGACATCAGCATCATGAAGGCCGCGAGATAGGCGCCGCGCGAAAGGTCCTGCACGATTGGCGTCAGGGCACCGGATTGCAGCCGCCACAATGCATAGGCCGTGGCCATAAGCGCAATGATCATCAACGCCCGTTCCCGCAGGCCGAATCGTCGCACTCCGAACAGGCAGAAGAGAACAAACAGGACCGCCGATGCCATGTGCGCGGCGGCGTGATCGCTGAGCGTCGTCCAGATCACCGAAAGGCACAATGCGCAGCAGATGAGTGCAAACCAGCCGCCTATCTCCTGCCTCGCCTTTGGCGCGGATCCGGCTTCACCCAAACCCTCAATAGCCAATGGCGCACCCGTCCTTGCGCGGATCGGATGCACCCGTCAGCACGTTGCTGCGCCAGTCGATGGCAATGGCCTGCGACCCGCCGATGGGCTTGACCGGTGTTGTGATGTCGTGCCCGCGCCGCGCCAGTTCGCTGCGAATATCGTCGCCGATCGCATTTTCCATTTCGATGCTTCCGTCAAATGGATCCGCCATGAAACGCGGCAGATCCATCGCCTGCTGAAGGTCAAGACCGAAGTCGAAATGCCGTGTCAGAAACTGCATGTGCCCAAACGACTGATACTGCCCGCCCATTACGCCATAGGACATGGCTGGGCGACCATTTTCGACGACCATCGCCGGAATAATGGTGTGCAGCGGCCGTTTACGCGGTTCAATGCAGTTGGGATGTCCCTCCTCGAGGGTAAATCCCTCTCCCCTGTTCTGCAGCAGCACACCGGAGGTCGGCGCCGTAATGCCGCTGCCAAAATTGAAAAACAGCGTATTGATAAAACTGCAGGCGTTTCGATCCTTGTCGACAACGCTGATATAGACCGTGTCGCGGTGCCGCGGCAGCGCAAAATCCGGTGTCGGCACGCTTGCCCGGTCGGGATCAATCGCGGCAGCCAGTTCTTTTGCATAGGTCTCTGAAAGGAGCGCCTCGACAGGGCTGGCACCAAATGCCGGATCACCGATATAAAGGTTGCGCGCGGTGTAGGCGAGCCGGCAGGCCTCAATTTCCGTGTGGATGCGATCGGCGGTCAGCGGACCTTCCGGATCGATATCAAGCTGCTGCATCATGTTCAAAAGCAGCAGTGCAATGACCCCCTGCCCGTTGGGCGGACATTGCATGATCGTCCGTCCCCGGAACTCCGACGAGATCGGAGTTACATATTCGCCGGCTACCGAGGCAAAGTCCTCCATCGTGTGGAAGCCGCCAAGGCTTTGCAGGTGTTCGACAATGTCGTGTGCGATCCAGCCGCTGTAGAATTCGTCGCGACCGCCTTCCGCTATGGCTTTGAGCGTATTGGCAAGCAGCGGCAGACGAAACAGCGACCCCACCGCCGGCGCAGCGCCATCCGGCAGGTAGATTGACGCGCTGATAGGGTCGTCGCGTAGGAACTCGGCCTGGGTATTGAAATCGTCGTGCACCCGAGACGATATCGGAAAACCGTTTTCGGCATAGTCGATTGCCGGCGCAAGAACATCACCCAGCTGCATGTGTCCGTGGTCGGCCAGAAGCCGCCCCCAGGCATCGATCGCACCCGGAATGGTCACAGCGTGTGGCGAATGCCGCTCGATTGACGTCACACCCCGATCGGTCATCGCTGACACGGAAGCGGCGGCCGGCGCGCGGCCGGATCCGTTGAATGCGATAATGTCGACGGATCCTTCCGGCGCATACATGCAGAAGCAGTCACCTCCGATACCCGTCGATTCCGGCTCCACCACGCATTGCACGGCGCATGCGCCGATTGCCGCGTCCATAGCGTTGCCGCCATTGTGCAGGATCTGAATTGCGGCGTGTGTAGACAGCGGATGGGACGTTGCCGCCATGGCATTTGTGGAGTGAACCGGCGAGCGCCCCGGACGCGATAAATCTCTCAATTTCAACCCCGTGGGATGGTGATGTTTTTGGCCGTACGCCCGCGCGGGCGGGCGCACGAGCCGGCACATAACTTCGCTTTATGAGAGTTGTTGTCAAGCATCGTCCGCCAATTCGGAAGGGTGTCCCGTGGTCTTCGGTTTGGCCGATTGGCATGCACACGGCGCGCTAACGATAGTGTGTATAGCCGTGAGTGGCTTTCTTGCATCGCCAGCCGTAGTTATAGCTTCGAACCAGCCAAACGGGAGACCGACCATGTCACTACGCACTGCCGCCATTGCCCTGACTTTCCTCGCCGGCAGCGCCTTTCCGGCCTTAGCCGGTGATCAATATGTCGACAGTTCGGGCTATGCGGCATCGGGTTATGATGTCGTTGCTTATTTCGACCTTGAACAGGTACCGATAGGAACCCCGCAGAAAGCAGCCATACGCGGCAACGCTGCCTATACCACCGAGCACAACGGTGCGAAATGGGCATTCTCGTCCGCCGAAAACCGCGATAAATTTGCAGCCAATCCCGACAAATATACGCCGCAGTTCGACGGCCACTGCGCCTATGGCGTTGCCCAAGGCGGCAAGGTACCGGCCAATCCGCATCTGTGGCGCATCGTTGACGGCAAGCTTTACCTGAACATCACCAAGAACGTCGCTGGTTTCTGGGAAGAAGATGTACCCGGCCACATCTCAACCGCCGGAACCAACTGGACCAAGATTGAGCCCAAAAACGCCTCTGATCGCGAGATCCCGCAATATGACGGCGTGATCGGCCCAATTACGAATTAAACCGCTTCCTCCCTGGGATACGGTATCGGCATCAGCCGGATAGTGCCGTATCCAAGTGCTTGCCCCAGGAATTTCCGGGGTTTTTTTTATTCCGGCCGTTAATCGAAGGGCGCCTACCAGGTCTCGCCATAGGGGCGCAGATCAAGTTCGAATGTCCAGCCGTCGCGGGACTGCTGTTGCAGGTTCCAATAGGCCTCGGCGACGGAGTCCGGGTTCATCAGCGTATCGGGTGGCAATGCATCGGGATCCTCACCCTGATCAGCCAGCCGCTGGCGCACAAAAGCCGTATCGACACCCGCATCGATGACCAGATGGGCGATGTGGATGTTTTGCGGGCCAAGCTCGCGTGCCATGCTCTGCGCGAGCGCTCGTTGGCCGGCTTTTGCAGCGGCAAAGGCCGCATAGCCGACCCCGCCGCGCATGCTCGCCGTCGCGCCGGTAAAAAAGATCGACCCCTTTTGACGCGGCACCATATAGTTCGCCGCTTCCCTACCGCACAGAAATCCGGCGAGGCAGGCCATCTCCCAAACCTTGCGGAAGACCCGGCTGGTTGTTTCCCTGATCGGAAAGCGGACATTGCCGCCGACATTGCAGATCACCACTTCAAGCGGGCCGACTGTTTCCTCGATTTCGGCAAAGATCTGCTGAACGTTCTCTTCGGAGCGCGCATCAAGCGTATATGCATGGGCCGTACCGCCCGCTGCTTGGATCTCGGCGACAAGCGGCGCAAGCTTGTCGCCATTACGGCGGCCGACGCAGACCGTAAAACCGCCCTTAGCGAACCGTTTGGCGATTGCCGAGCCAATGTAATCTCCCGCTCCAACCACAAGCGCTACGGGTCTCTTGTCGCTCATTGACATCTCCCAACCACCAGGACCAATCGCCGGTCAGATCAAATATATGACAGCAATGCCCCCGCCGAAGCAATCACGCACCTACAGGTTGCTCATGATCGGCGATCGGCTTGAGAAGGCTGCATTGCTCTGGCAGGGTGGTGGCTTCAAGCATTCCCACCAACGTCTGCAAACCTGTCGAGAGCATCGCAATGACTTATGAAACCATCAAAATGGACATCACCTCCAGTGTAGCCACCATCACGCTCAACCGACCGGACGACGCCAATGCGCTCAACGCGCAGATGGCCGTAGAGCTGTTTGATGCGTCTGTGCGCTGCTCCAATGACAGCGATATTCGCGCGGTTCTCATAACCGGAACCGGAAAGATGTTCTGTGCCGGCGGTGATCTGAAGGACATGCATGACCGGGGCGACGAAAAGCCTGCGCATCTGGTCCGGATGGCCACCAATCTGCATGCGGCTATCACAAGGTTCGCCCATATGGATGCGCCGGTCATCATGGCCGTAAACGGCACCGCGGCCGGCGGCGGATTTTCTTTGGCGCTGGCCGGCGACTATGTGCTGGCCGCCGAGGAAGCGAAATTCGTCTCGGCCTACACGGCCTCGGGTCTGACGCCCGACGGCTCGTCCACCTTCCACCTTGCCAAACATGTCGGCCTGCTGCGCGCCAAGGAGCTGTTGTTCACCAACCGGCGCCTGACTGCCGAGGAAGCCTGCGCCTGGGGCATGGTGACCAAGGTGGTGCCCGCGGCGAGACTATTGGAAGAGGCGCAGGAACTCGCGGCGAATTTCGCCACCGGTCCGACAAAGGCCTATGGCGGGCTCAAACGGCTGCTTCTGACCGCCTATTCCGACACCATGGAAACGCAGCTTGAAAAGGAAACGCAAGGCATTTCCGGCGTCATGCACACCCATGACGGCCCCCATGGGCTGGAATCCTTCCTCGGCAAGAAAAAGCCGGAGTTTAAGGGTAAGTAACCAAACATAGTCTTGACGATATATATTTATTGTCTTTTTTGTCGAAGTCACAATCTCCAGAAAATAAGGAGATGGGCGGTTGGGGTACTCAAACCAGGGAGAATGAAATGGCAGAAAATGGATGTAGCGGACCCGGTTATGCGTCACCGCAGGAGGCCATGCAGGCCGAACGCGAAAAGCTGCTTTACACCGTCGCCCTTTATGTCGGCACTGGCGTGGAAAAGCCAGACTATCTGGCAACAGTGGATGTCGACCCTGAAAGCCCGACCTATTCAAGCGTCGTCGCGCGCACCGAAATGCCGCAGATCGGCGACGAACTGCACCACTCGGGATGGAATGCCTGTTCAAGCTGTCACCACGACGAATCCAAGAGCCGCCGTTACCTGTTGATGCCGGGCGTGCGCACGTCGAACATCAACGTCATCGACACCGACGACGCCACCAATCCGAAACTGCACACGGTTGTGTCAGGCGACGATATCAAGGCCAAGACGGGTCTCTCCGGACCCCATACGGTCCATTGCCTTGGCTCGGACATCATCATCTCGATGCTCGGCGATGCCGATGGCAACGCGCCGGGCGGTTTTCTGCATCTCGACGAGAACTTCGATATCGTCGGGCGCTGGGATAACGACATCACCGGCATGAATTACAACTACGATTTCTGGTATCAGCCGCGCCACAACATGATGGTGAGTTCCGAATGGGCCGCACCCAATACCTTCATGCCGGGTTTCGATCTCGACGATGTTGCCGCCGGCAAATACGGCCAGTCAGTTCACTTCTGGGATTTCGAGGGAAAACGCATCGCCAAATCGGTCGATCTCGGCGGCGAAGGCATGATCCCGCTCGAGGTGCGCGGCCTGCACGATCCGGAATCCAATCACGGCTATTTTGCCGCGACGCTTTCGTCCAATGTCTTCCACTGGTGGAAGGACGATGAAGGGGAATTCCAGCTCGAAAAGGTCATCGATATTCCGACCGTCGATGTCGACGGCTTTCCCGTACCGATGCCGAGCCTGATTACCGACATCCTGATCTCGATGGATGACAAATACATCTATTTTGCCAACTGGCTGCACGGCGATCTGCGCCAGTACGACATTTCCGACCGCTCCAATCCGGTGATGACCGGCCAGGTCTGGCTTGGCGGCATGCTGGGCGAGGCGCCAGAAGTCAACGGTGTTACCGTGCAGGGTGCACCGCAGATGATCCAGCTTTCGCTGGACGGCAAGCGGCTTTACGTTACCACGTCGCTGTTTTCATCCTGGGACAACCAGTTCTATCCCGGCATGAAAGAAAAGGGTGCGCAGATGTTCCTGGTCGACTGCGATACCGACAATGGCGGAATGTCCATCAATCCCGATTTCCTGGTCGATTTCGGCAACGAACCGAACGGCCCTGCCCGCTGTCATGAAATGCGCTATCCGGGCGGCGATGTGACGTCGGACATCTGGATGTGACGGCCAAAAGCCTTACTCAAATACCTGCGCCGCCCGGATGAGCGGCGCAAAGACCCACAATGTCACGATCGCCAATCGCGGCGGTCATGTTCTACCCGTGCGTGAGGACCAGACAATCCTCGATGTCTGCGAGGAAAACGGTCTACCCCTGCCCGTCGCCTGTCGTTACGGTGGCTGCATCACCTGTGCCGGCCGACTGTTGTCGGGTTCGGTCAGGCAACCCAAGGGCACCGCCCTCAACCACCGCCAGAGCCAGGCCGGATATATCCTTATGTGCGTCGCCCATCCGAAGGAAAACTGTGTTGTCGAAGTTGGCGTCGAAAGTCACGGCGATCTCTATCAGAACCCGTTTTCCGTCGTGCGCCCACCGCTTGGCAAGCGTTAGGTTCAGGACCGGCAGTTAAGCAGGATGTCACGACTGCTCTGAGCCCTTTCTGGACGTTACAAAGAAGTCGCATTCGGGCAATAATTGGTCCGCCACACGCCCTCCCGATATGAAGAATGATTTAAGCAAGTTAGGGGTGGGCACGCGTTCCAGTGAGACCGCATGTCGAAGTTAAAGGCAGGAGACAACAATGACAACGTGCGGGCATTGCCTCTGCAACAAGACACGGTGGGAGTACGAGGGCGAGGTAACTTGGGCCTGCTACTGTCATTGTGATGATTGCCGTCGAAACTGCGCTGCACCGGTGGTCGCTTGGCTTGGCGTGCCGATCAAAAACTTCAGGTGGACTGGCGATGCTCCGAAAACCCTGGAAAGTTCAAAGGGTGTGTTCAGGCACTTCTGCGACGACTGTGGGTCACCGATGGGTTTTGAGGCCGACCACTACGCCGGAGGGATGCACCTTTATGCAGGATCTTTGGAAAATCCCCACGAATTCGAGCCGACATTCCACGTAAATTATCAAAGCAAGCTTCCCTGGCTTCAAATAGATGATGATCTTCCAAAATATGAAGGTACATTGCTTCATGCGCCCAAAGACTTGAGCGAATACCAGTCATAGTTTTGTTGGGGACCGCGCAGCTGTTTTTGAACGGCAGAAATGTCCGGAGGCTGTGTGAAAACGCAGTCGCGGCAAAATCAGATAGAATGGAATTCTGCGGGCTGGTATTTCACCGGCGATGCAATGCGCTGTGATTTCAAAAAACCGTGGCAATGAGAACAGAATTCTAACGACACCGCTG
>JAAEOH010000275.1 GCA_024244645.1 Hyphomicrobiales bacterium | reverse complement strand
ATCTTCAAGACAGAATTCATAAAACAGCGCCGCTTGAGCTTCCTGACGTGACCCCATCATCGCAGACAATCTCCCAAATCACCTGGAAAACTGAATCAGCCCAAAATGCCCCCAATAAGGCGACTTTTTCAACGCAATAAGCCCAGGACGGACATGTGAAACGGGCCGTCAAAGGGCGGTCACCGACTTGATTACTGAGATGCCGCTTCAAGCTCTTTGATCTTTGCTTGCTGCTCCTCGATCATCTTAACTTTGGACGCTAACTCGTCGGTCAGTTTCTGAATCTCGGCAGCCGCAGTTTCGCTCGCCATTTTCATTTCTGAGGCAATGGTTTCAGTTTTCTTCTTTTCCTCGGTGACTTGCGCTTCAAGCTGTGAAATTTGCTCCGACAAGCCGCTAGACTGCGATTGCATATAAAAATAACCACCAGCGATACCCACAATCAGGATAACAGCATAGATGAGCCCTTGCTTGGTTGCTTCATTCATATCCAACTCCAATAACTACAATCATTGCATCATGTATTTGCATTCAAGCTATGACAACAGCGCCATCTGCGCCTTGACCTGTATCAACGAGGCGCAGCTCAGATGAGCCTGAATGACATGGGTCTTGGAGACGCTTCAGGCCCGGCGGCGGTGGGATTTTCAGACTGAAAACGTGGCGTCGAACTTTCGGTTAGGGTCCTGGTTGTTTCAAAACAGCGTTGACCGAGTTGATAAGTCAGCCTTGGCGCGTTTGAAGCCAAGATCCGCCTGATTGCCCCGATTTTTCGTTGTAGGGCATTGTGTGGCGTGTTTTAACCGCCATGTGAGGCGTCCCAGTTCAATAACCCACATTTTCATCCGTAGTAGTGCCCTGATTGCCGCCATCAGTGGTTTGTTGCCGATGATGTTCATCACCTGGCCTTGGTTCAATACTGGCGAAGCCAAGCGTGCCGAGATCTAGTTCGTTGACAAACGCATCAATCACCCGGACCGGGTTTTCTTCGTCGATCCAGTCTTCCAATGCACTCCGGCAACAATGTCACCTGATCGAGATCCGCACTCTCGATAAAGCGCTTCATCTGATCCTCCACTGCTAAAGGATGGAGGAATCATAACAGTGTCCGCGTTTTGGAGAAGCCAGGGTCAGTATCGGCCACTCACTCTTTTGGAAGGTAGGTGGCATGCTGTTTAGAACTCTGATTTCCATATTGACCATTCTCGCTGCTGCCATCCCGGCGCTCAGCGGTGGCAAAGTGGAAAACATTGTCTTCTTGGTATTCGTTTCGGATGACAACGGAAACTGGAATGTCCTGCAAACAAACACCGTGCCTAACGCACCGGGCCGCGCATGCTACGGCTGGCGCGCCAAAGTTGAAAGATCGAACGCTTTGATTGCGTACGAGGAAATTTTGAAACTCCCAGATCAGCCTGAGTACTGGTCTGGTGAAAATGATCCATATGCTGCAAACGAAGTCTCAAAAGATAGGACTATATCCACAACCAAGAAGTTTGAAACGACAGATGATGGTTCCATTGGTAACCAATGGTGTGTCGCGAAAGGTGATCCTCTTGGTAATTACTCGATGACGATATTGATCGAAGGCGAAATTGTTGGAGCGTTCGATTTTATGGTTGTCGCTCCTGATGGATTTGATGGATTCAGAAACAACAGGTAACCGGCCTGAACACGGCTAGCACACTCACGTCCGGCTTTAATGAGCTTCAATTTATTGGACAGCGGGATATACCATTCTCAGTCAATTCGGTCGCGAGGGCGGTACAGGGCGCCATACGCGGACTTGAAAAGGCCGGTATCGAGGTGCGTACAGTTACCGTGAAGCCCAATGGTGACGTGGTTATCAACGGTGAGCTGCGCCCCAAAAAGTATGGCGAACGTCAGCAACTGGACTCAGACTTGAGGCATTCTACCAGCGATCCGCTATCTGCTCTGCTCAATGACATTGCCAGGAGCGGCAGGCGAATTGTCGGATGAACGTATCGAAGTGGGTCAGCCATTCAGATACGGATTTTTCATTATGTTGCCGCTATTGTCAGATGTACATTGGCATTGCGCGCACCCGGAACGACTCACATGCCCAATTCCCGAATATCCCTTCTGGTATCTCTTGCCGCCACGGTCGCCGCAACGGCGCTTACCGGATTTGCCTCCCCTGCGCTCGCAGGCTGCACCGACGACCCGCAAAAAGGGGTAGACTGGGCCCACTGCCGCAAGAATAACCTGATCCTCAAGGGCATGACACTAACAGGCGCGGATTTGCGCGGCACCGATCTGGCGTCCACCGACTTGAGCGACACGATGCTGGATGGCGCGAACCTGACCAAGGCCAATCTTCTGAGGGCTCTTTTGGACGGCTCGTCCCTGAAGGGCACCAATCTTGAAAAGGTCGTCGGATCCCGGGCACGTTTTCACAATACCGACCTGACAAACGCGAACTTCGAAAAATCCGAGATGCCACGGTCCGATTTTTCCGGATCAACGCTGCACGACGTCAAGTTCACCAAGGCGGAACTCGGCCGCGTGACATTCTCCAGCGCCAATCTGGCCAACGTCAATTTCGACTTCGCCATCCTGGCACGGGCCGATTTCCGCGGTGCCGACCTGTCCGGTCCGATCAATTTCACATCGGCCCATCTGTACCTGACGCGTTTCGAGGGCCAGGATCTTTCGGACACCACCGGCCTCACCCAGTCACAAATCAACTTGAGCTGCGGCAATTCGGAAACTGTGCTGCCCGAGGGGCTGACACACCCCGAAAACTGGCCCTGCAATGACGACACCGTGAACTAGGGCAAGTCCGGCCTGCTTACAGCGCCGGATTGCACGCGTCGCAAAATAGACATTCGTCGTGGATGAACTTAGTCGGTAAGTCCGCACAGCTGTCCTTCGTGCCAACAATTCTGCCTTCCGGAGAGTGCAGTGCCGCAAATGGCTGATTCGAGCCCTTAGTGGTCATCAACTTGAAGAAAACGAACGGCTGTTTTGTGCGGCACATCTGCCATTCAAGCAGCGAAAATCGCAAGTTTAAGTGTGTGCGATGCGGCAAAGGTCCACTCTAAGCCGATACTGATGAAAAAGTCGGACAGACGATTTCCAACTCGAAATATTAGGATTATATTTCACAAGGGATTGCTGGCCGAATTCTGATTTTAAATTGTTTGGGTTTCCGAAATCACATTCTACTGAATCGGTCACCAAGTATAGTTTCCGGACTTTTTCATCAAAATCGGCCCGTTCGAGACCTTCGGGGTGGTTTCTCGAAATGGCATTTCCGGCCCAACGCCGACCTTGGCGCAAGTTGCAGCTAACGGCAGGTTTGAACCCGAATCCGCATTTGTAAAACAGACCGACAGCTTATATGAATCACGGGAACAAATTGATAGCTTGATCGGACAGCTTGATCGCTCTAGCTCAACTTTAGAAATAGGTTATTCGAATGCTTGTGCCGCGTACTTTCGCTGAGAAGATTATCCCCAATAGGGGGCTTATGATGCTATTTATTCATACGCCAAAGTGCGGTGGAAGTATGGTGGGTCAAGCATTTGGCCGGCGTCATAGTCGCGGCATGTCTACGAGGCATCCAAAACTAAAAGGACATTTGACGTGGGTAGAGTACCGCGACCGACTTTT
>JAAEOH010000274.1 GCA_024244645.1 Hyphomicrobiales bacterium | reverse complement strand
ACGCTCCGATTCTCGGGCGGCTACTGGCCGAGTGGGGATCGGGCCAGGTCGGTGCGCTCTACCTGCTCCCGCTCTGGCATCCCGTTGTCGTAGCCGAACAGGTGGGAACCCTCGCGTCACTCGCAGAGGGGCCGTTCGTTCTGCAATGCGCCATTGGCAGCGGACCGGAGCAATTCGCCGGGATGGGCATCGACATGAGGAGGCGGGTCCGCGACTTCGAGTCGGCCCTCGGGATCATCCGTCGACTTCTCGCTGGTGAGGCGGTGACATCGGAGGAGCCCGTCCCGATCCAGGGCGCCAAGATCGGGCCGCTGCCACCCGAACCCGTCGAGGTGTGGATCGGAGCCGAGGCCGACAAGGCAATCGGCCGCGCCGCCCGCCTCGGCGACACGTGGTATGCGGGCCCGGGACTGACACCCGCCGCTGCCGGGTCGAAGCTGGCGCACTACCGGCAGCGATGCGTAGTTCACGAGCGCGAACCCTCGTGCATTCCGATCAGGCGCGACGTCCACATCGCCGATTCCGAGTCGGAAGCCGAACTCATGCGT
>JAAEOH010000273.1 GCA_024244645.1 Hyphomicrobiales bacterium | reverse complement strand
GTTCGAGGACGGCGCGATCGCGGCATTCGCGATCGTCGCCATCGGATTGCTCCCGGTTTACATCCTGCACCGGGCAATCGAAACCGGCCGACCGGGCGCACGCCCAAGTCGTTGAATGCCTGAGCTTTCCATCGCCGATTGCAGATTGAGCCATTATCACCGCTGAAACGGCGCGAAAACCGCCGTCCGGCGATTTAGGCAAAGACTTGCGAATGGGAACCTAGAGCACATTTAATTTATTCCGGGTCATATCCAGCGGCGGCGAAGTAGTTTCTGCATTCGTCGGGTTTGAGTTGGTCGAGGCAATCTGCGATGACGTCCCAAAGTTCTGTGATTGTGCGCGCCGCGGCCTTCCTGAGCAGGGCCTTGAGTTTGGAAAACGCCATTTCGATTGGATTGAAGTCGGGCGAATAGGGTGGCAGGTAGAGTAGCCTTGCACCGGCGCCTTCGATCGCCTGCCGGACCCCGGTCACCTTGTGTGCGGGAAGGTTGTCCATGACGACGACATCGTCCGATGCGAGTTCCGGCACGAGAACCTGCTCGACATAGGCCAGGAACGCCTCGCCATTCATCGGGCCGTCGAGCACCATCGGGGCGGCGAGACCACCAAGGCGCAAACCCGCAGTGAAGGTGGTCGTCTTCCAGTGGCCATAGGGGATGGCGGCTCGGCATCGCTGGCCACATTTGGCACGTCCGCGCAGGCGGGCCATCTTTGTGGATGCGCCAGTTTCGTCAATGAAGATGAGTTTGGCGGGATCAAGGTCAAGCTGCCCCTCGAACCAGGCTTCACGCGCCGCTTTCACGTCGCTGCGTTGCTGCTCGCTCGCATGCGCTGTCTTTTTTTGAACGTGATGCCGCGCTTGTCAAAGAAGTGCCAAACCGTTGCCGGGCAGACCGAGACCTGGTGCTCAAGCCCAAGATGCTCGGTAATCTCGGCAAGGCTGATGTCGGGTGTCTCTTCGACCAGGCCGAAAATGAAAGCCTCATGCTTGTCGAGCTTTGAACCCGTTGGCTGGCCCTGCTTGCGGGCCGTCGTTTCACCATTGTTTCGATAGCGGCGAAACCACTTGCCGGCCGTCGAAATGCCGATCCCAAACCGTTTCGCCGCTTTGCGCGTCGAAAGCCCTTCTGAAATCGCCGTTATCACCCGTCCACGAAGGTCCGCGCTAAAGCTGTGTGACATGCCCACCTCCTTGCGAATCAAGCAGAAGACGGAATCACAAATACTCCAATCCGTGAATCCTCAAAATGACTCCGGGTTCCCTAAACCTGCTCTAGATG
>JAAEOH010000272.1 GCA_024244645.1 Hyphomicrobiales bacterium | reverse complement strand
GAGGCCTTCGTCGATCATTACAATCACCATCGCTATCACGAGAGCCTGAACAACCTCACGCCGGTCGATGTATACTTCGGGCGGGCACAATCAATCATCAAAAACAGGGAAAGGATCAAACGCAAGACACTTGAAACCCGGTGCTTGCAACACCGCAAAGCCGCCGCTTAAAATAACAACCCAAATGAGCCAGACCTTCCTCAAGCTCAGACCGAAAACGGTCCATAATCATTTGAAGACGGACAGTCCAACTTCGGGAGCCCAACGCAATTTTTCATTACGCGGAACAGACACAATGAATTCGGGTAAAACCAACACCCGACAATAGTCACAGCAGAGCCACAAAACGCTGAATCGATTCCAGGCCCATTGCACTTGTGCATCCGGATCACCCGACGCCACGGATTCAGCGCGAATTCCCGGCCCCGGTGCAAACCCGCCTGTCACAGCGCGCGCCAGCTCAAGTGTGTTCGCTTTGACATAGCCTACTGGTCTTCTCATGCGTTTGAAGCTCCATTTACCGCTGCCAAACAGTCGAGAATGGTTCATTGAACCGGCATAGGCCGAAGTGAGGACTGAATTTCGGACCTTTTTAACAGCACATTCCCCACAATTTGAAAACTCCAAGTGAGGCCGAACTCGATTGTCTTGTCACCGGCGGGCTGAGGCATTGGCGATATCACGCTGCACTTCCTCATTGGCAATGCTCTTTTTGACCTGCACGAAGCTCTCGGGCTTAACGGTTACCCAGTCGATGTCGCAATCCGAAAGGAATTTCACAAATTCAGGATCGGCGCTTGGTCGCAAACCGCAAAGGCCAATGGGGATATCCGCCTTGTGGGCTTCCCTTATGAATTCAGCAATCATCATTTTGACCACAACATTGTCCTCGTCGAATTTTCCGGACAGTGCATCGCAATGCATGTCGGTGCCGGTCACCAGCTGGGCGAAGTCGTCATAGCCAAGCAGAATGCGATCAAACCGTTCGGCAAAATCCTTAACCAGCGCGATATTGGCCGGAATCTGGCACATAATCTGAACTTGAAGTCCATCGCTACCACGCTCAAGGCCGGCGTCAGCCATGATGCCCAATGTCTCATCCGCCTCTACAACCGTGCGGCAAAATGGGACTGTCACACCGACATTCTTAAATCCGATCGTCTCGCGCAAATATCGAATTGCGCGACATTCGAGTTCAAAACCTTCCCGATAGGAAGGCGAACAGTAACGGGAGGGACCGCGCAGGCCGATCAGCGGATTCGATTGCGGAGGCTCAAACGCGCTTCCGCCAATAAGATCCGCAGCGCTATTGTCGGTGAAGTCGCTGTAGCGCACAAAAACCGGTTTGGGAAAAAATGCCGCTGCGACCTTGGCCATGCTTCGACCCAGCCCCTCGACGAAATAGTTCGATTTTTCGCTGTAGGCTTGTGTCAGTTCCGAGATCTTTCGCCTGTCTTCCTCGCTTTGCAGCATATCGAAATGGGCAAGCGCCATGGGATGAGCCATGATGTGATCCCGCATCACATGCTCTGTCGCGGCAAGGCCGACGCCCTCCGCCGGCAATGGCCACCATCGCAACGCCGCAGCCGGATCGGCAATGTCAAGCAACACATCCGTGTCGGTTTCGAGCATTTTGTCGAGCTCGATGTCCGTTACTTCGATGTCCGCAATCCCGTCATACACAAAACCTGTATCGCTCTCGGCGCAAGACACCGTGACCTTCTGTCCCGTCTGCATCCGGTTTGTACCATCGCCTGTGCCGACAACAGCAGGTATTTTCAGTTCGCGACTGACGATCGCCGCATGGGATGTCCGCCCGCCATGATCGGTGACAACGCCAGCAGACCGCATGATGACCGGTACCCAATCAGGATCTGTATTTGCGGCAACCAGGATGCTGCCGTCGATAAAATGTTCAAACTCGTCCGGCCCACCGATCATGCAAACGGTTCCGCTTGCAACGCCGACGCCCACATTCGAACCCTGTGCGAGTACCGGGCCTTTTTTATTGAATCGATGCTCCTTCAAGACGGTGGCGTCACAGTCGGTACGGGCAGTCTGAGACCGCACCTGAACGATGAAGGTCTCGTCACTGACCCCATCCTTTGCCCATTCGATGTCGATCGGCCGTCCGAAGTGGTGTTCCAGCTTGCAGGCAAGGCGTGAGAGCGCGAGAACCTCGACATCGGGAAGAGCATAGGTCGAGCGTTCCGATTTTGATGCTGGCACGTTGCGAGTCGCGTACTCTTCCCGCCCGTAAATCAGCTTTTGCGCCTTGCGCCCGAGCAGTTTTCCGATAATGGGGTCAAGCTTCGCATCATCGAGAAACGGTTTGAACACCACAAATTCATCTGGCTCAGTCGTTGCCTGGCCGACGTTTTCACCAAGACCCCAAGTTGCGCTGACAACCGCAAACTTATTGAAACCAGTCTCCGGATCGTTTGAAATAATGACCCCGGAGCAGCCTTTATCAGCTCTCACCATCTGCTGAATGCCCACTGCCATCGCTGCATTTACATGGTCAAATCCCTTGGCTATTCGGTAACTGATGGCACGATCCGAAAAGAGTGATGCGTAACATCGACGACACGCATCCAACAGCGCATCGTTGCCCCGGACGTTGAGAAAACTCTCGAACTGACCAGCAAAGCTTGCGTCTTTCTGATCTTCAGCGGTTGCGCTCGATCGAACGGCCACATCAGCTTCGGTTTGATTGCAGCGCTCTGATAGCTCCCTGTAGTATCTGCCGATTTCCAAGACGACTTCTTCCTGCCAATTGCCGGAAAGGATCGCCCGGCGGATTTGTATTCCCGCCTTCGAAATTGAAATCGCACGTTTTCTTAGTCTGGTGTCGATTTCCTCAATCAGCGGCCCAAGATCGTTGATTTCAATAAATCGCTTATACGCCTTTGTCGTTACTGCAAAGCCCGGCGGTACGTTGACTTCTTCAAGGGATGGCGACCAAATCATCTCACCCAGCGAGGCGTTCTTTCCGCCAACAAGCCCTGAATCGGTTAGATTGCAGCTCTCAAGCCAAACGACATTGTTTGATTGGTTGGTCATGACAACAGCTTCCGGTCCTCAGTCGGTTCGGTCGGAATTCGAAGCGTCGGTCAGCGATCTGCCGACGCTTGTCGCATTCAGACTTTTCATAGCAAAGACAATTGCACCCGAATGGATCACTCGATTGACGCAGATCAAAAATAGCTTCCGCAGACGTGCACAAATGAACCAAGCGCATGGGCAAAGGCCCACCTGTCCAAGGAGGAAATTATGAAGGTGAAGGATGTCATGCACAGCGGCGTGTCATGGGTCGAACCGGACACCAAACTGAAAGAAATCGCACAAATCATGCAGAACGAAGATATCGGCGCTGTCCCGGTTGGCGAAAACGATCGCCTCATCGGCATGGTCACGGACCGCGACATAACCTGCAGAGCCCTCTCTGAGGCGAAGAAACCGGAGACACTGACTGCACGCGATGTAATGTCCCCGGGCATTACATGGTGTAAGGATGGCGAAGAGATCGAAGACGCAATTCGGATTATGGAAAAGAAAAAGATCCGCAGACTACCGGTGATAAACGATGAAAAACGCATGGTCGGAATGCTGAGCATCGGCGACATTGCCGGCAATCTTCCTCAGGACCTGACGGGCGAGGTGATGCGGGCTGTCGCAGAGCATCACCGATAGAGTGCGAGCGATCTGGCTTTAAAACGCGGCTGGCGGGACAAACGGCCGGCCGCTAAGGCAATGCTTTGTTGAACAACAAGGAGATACGGGATGCAAACGAACCGTGTGCCTGCCTATGATGCAAGCGACAATCCCACGGATTGCTGCCCGCGTTTCAATCCGGCGGGCTGGGACGACCAGGAACTGCATTTCCAGGACAAGCTGTTTGTCAAGGCAACAACCAAGAGCCAGAACCATGTGCCTATCGACATGGGACAGGTTTTCGAGAGCACATTTGCGGCAATCGAAAAAGCGGGTGCCTATGATGAAAATGACACCATCATCTTAAGCCGCGATGTGTCACCGGCACAGGCCGAGCATTTCTTCGCGGTTTCCAAACCCGTTCCGGGTCAAGAAAACGTAAGATGGAGCGGGCACTATCTGACAAAGGTGTTTGAGGGTCCGTTTGAAGACGCCCCGCAATGGGAAAAACAACTGCAATCGGCAGTCGAAATGCGAAATAACGAAGCGGACAGGATCTACTATTTCTATACGACATGTCCTAAATGCGCGCAGACCTACGGCAAAAACTATGTTGTTGCCGTGGCGGCGCTGTCAGAAACCCCGGGGAAGCACATCAATTGATGTCCCCAAGTTGATCACGCAGCCGGTTTCGGTTTCCGCTTTGCAAGGTTCAGCTCGCCGGTAAATTCATCCACCAACGGATGGAATGTGCCCGATTTGATGTCGCTGTCCTTGACGATAAGTGTCGCGACCGGTTGCCGACCGCATAAATCGGCCATCTGTTGAAAGACTTTTTCCGCTCCACTTCCGCCCTGGCAGCAGAAGAAGGCTACCCGTTTGAATCGACCGCTCTGTTCGCCGATATAGGATCGCATCGGCGAGGATGGTTTTCCGACCCAAACCGGTGTTCCCAGAACCACCAGATCATAGGATTCGGGATTGTGCTTAGCCGGCTGGATTGCTGCCTCGCGCCCTCGGATTGCCTCCATTGCGGAGCGGCAGTAGCCCCAGAACCCTGTGCGGGGTTTCAAGTCTTGAATGGCTTCAATATCGGCATCGCATTTTGCCGCGACCGCCTCAGCAATCCGCCGCGTGTTTCCGGTGAGTGAATAGTGAGTTACGAGGACTTTGTTCATGATGGAAAATAACACCACGGGCTCCGGTTGAAGAATTGATCTGTGTCAGTTTGCAGGGATTTGACAGACAAGAGAGCTTGGGCGGCAATCATGTTGAAGCTGCCCAATCCTTGCCCGGCACCGATGGTGAAATTTGCCTCAATTTCCACCAGCCACGCACAGCCGACGTTATCTCGACACTAGCAGGATTTGCGAAAGGCCAGTTGACGCCGGTCAATTGCATCAAATCGGCTGCCGACGGACCGCACCAACGCCACTAAGGTGACCGAGCATCCGATCGTTGAAAGACAGCCGCCAATTGACCGGCGTCAACTGGCAACCCGGTGGTTTGAAGTAACAAAAGCGTGGTTGTTCAAGTAGGAATGACAAAATGGCACACAAACAGGTTCTTTATCGCTCCGAAGCGCGTGAGAAGATTGTTCGCGGAACGTCCAAACTGGCTGATGCTATCCGTGTAACGCTCGGACCACGCTCCAAATCCGTTCTCATGCAAAGCAGATTCGGCCCACCGGTCGTTTGCAATGATGGCGTCACAATCGCCAAAGCCTTTGACCTGAAGGATCCGGAAGAAAACCTTGGTGTGCAAATGCTGCGTATGGCGGCTGAAAAGACCGGTGAAATGGTCGGAGATGGAACGAGTACATCGACGGTCATCGCCCATGCGCTCATTGGAGACGGTGTCCGCAATATCGTCGCCGGCGCCAGCGCGATCGACATCAAGCGGGGATTGGAGCGCGCGGTAACCGCCGCGAACAAGGCACTCGAAGACCTGTCCAAACCGGTCGCAACATCCAGGGAAAAGGAGCAGGTGGCAACCATCTCGGCGCACAATGATGAGAAGATCGGCAAGTTGGTCGGTTCGGCGATGGAAAAGGTCGGCGCTGAAGGCGTTATCACCGTTGAGGAAGCCAAGACAACGGAAACCAGTCTCGCCGTGGTCGAGGGCCTGCGGTTCGATCGCGGCTTTCTGTCACCTTATTTCGTGACCGACGCCGAAAAAATGGAAACCATACTGGAGGACTGCCTGATTCTGGTGGTCGACAGAAAGATAACGGTACTGAACGATTTGCTGCCCCTGCTTGAGGCGATTTCCAAATCGGGAGCATCGCTCCTGATAATCGCCGAGGACGTTGAAGGAGAAGCTCTGGCAACTCTTATTGTCAACGCCATAAGGGGTATTTTGAAAAACTGCGCAGTCAAGGCACCCGGGTTTGGCGATCGCCGCAAGGCGACGCTGGAGGACATCAGTGTGCTGACCGGTGCCCAGGTCATCTCCAGCGATCTCGGTCTGAAACTGGAAAACGCCACCTTGGATCAGCTGGGACGAGCGAGCCGGGTGGTGATCAACAAGGAGACAACAACAATTGTCGGAGGCAAGGGAGAACGGGCAGCGATTGATGCACGCATCGCCATGATCCGAAGGGAAATGGAACAGACCACCAGTGACTACGATCGCGAAAAACTGCAGGAACGTCTGGCCCGCATATCAGGCGGCGTTGCCGTCATTCGCGTTGGAGCGCCGACCGAGGCGGAAATGAAGTCAAAGAAGGAAGCTCTTGAGGATGCGATTAATGCAACCAAGGCAGCGGTCGAAGAAGGCATCGTGCCGGGAGGCGGATTGGCGCTTCTCAAATGCATCGCCGTGGTCGAAGCAGAGGAACAGAATTGCGAGGGCGACGAGCGCACCGGCGTGCAGATACTGAAACGCGCGCTGGAAATCCCTGCCCGTCAAATCGCCAGGAACTCCGACGCGGACGATGGTGTCGTGGTTGCCCGTATGCTTGCCGAAAAGGGCAATATCGGATTCGATGCCAGCCGCAAGGTCTATGTCGATCTGTCGGAAGAAGGCATTATCGATCCGACGAAAGTGGTGCGCGTCGCGCTGGAAAACGCCGTCTCCGTCGCCGGCGTGCTGTTGCTGACGGAGGCGACAATGACGGATTTGCCCGATGATGAGGTTCGACCTGATGTCGAGCAGATGGGCGACGCCTTTGTCCGCTAAGACGAACCGTCCAACCACATCTGGCGACAGCAGGAATGGCAATAAGTCGAGAGACCGCCACTGAGCACCATGAACGCGCGTTGCGATCAATGGACCAACAGCACCGGGAATTCCGTCTTCGACAGCAGGTCTCGCGTTGTTCCGCCCAGCAACCATTCCTGAAGATACGAATGTCCATAACCGCCCATGACAATCAGGTCTGCGTTCTTGTCGATGGCATGACGGAGCAACACGTCGGCAATGTCCTTG
>JAAEOH010000271.1:0-2500 GCA_024244645.1 Hyphomicrobiales bacterium | reverse complement strand
TTGGAGGGTGGTCCCCCCACGTTCAGACAGGATTTCACGTGTCCCGCCTTACTCAAGGACAATAAATCAAATTGCGCATACGGGGCTGTCACCCGCTACGGCCCGACTTTCCAGACGGTTCTGCTTGTATCATTATTGCCACTGGCCTGGTCCGCGTTCGCTCGCCGCTACTAACGGAGTCTCGGTTGATGTCCTTTCCTACGGGTACTTAGATGTTTCAGTTCCCCGCGTTCGCTTCTTACCCCTATGTATTCAAAGTAAGATACCTTTAATCGATATCTAGAAACCATTCCGGTCGTCCTTAAAGACAACCTCCACGGTTTTGATCTGTCCTCACGGTCGTACCGCCCTTCGGGCTGACCTCCGGACGGGGCGGCCAAAAGTGGCCGATGCGCGGTCGCGCTTACGGTGCTGCGCACCGTATTCCTTTCCCATGAAAGACTCTGTCCAAGGAAAAAGAATTCGAAGCTCGAAGAGCTTCGCAAGGCCAAGCGGCCGTCGCCGCTCGTGCGGCGCCCCCGCGGAGGATAGGGCCAAAGGCCCGCTCATCCGTGAGCGCAAACAGATCATTCCAACCGGAATGATTTCCTAGATATCAAAGGTGGGTTTCCCCATTCGGAAATTCGCGGATCAAAGCTTATTCGCAGCTCCCCGCAACTTATCGCAGCGTATCACGTCCTTCATCGCCTGTGCATGCCAAGGCATCCACCAAATGCCCTTTTGACACTTGATCGTTCTCATTGCCAATGCCCATCCTTTAGTGATCCATGTCGCTTATCCAAAAAGTCAGCCGACTTTTTGGGCACATGGACATCCATGCAGCAAAGCCCGAAGGCCGCCATATGGACTGATCAGACCGCGACCCGCTGTTAAGGGTGCAGTATGATCCGCGCTTGACCCTGCAAAATCTCGGATTTTGCAGAAAGGTTTCAAGCCCCACCAAAAATGTATTGGCTATTTTTTTGATATGTTCTTTTAAGGTCAAATGGCTTGCTCAAAAAGCCTTGCGACTTTTCAAACAATTGACCCGGGAACACGCCGAGCGTTCCCTCAAACATATCAGACCAGCTTCTCGAGATGTGTCCAATGACGCGCGGTCAGGCAACGCCAATCGTCATGCCCCGATCAGATGCATTTTTACTGCTCCAGATAGCTTGTCCAAAAAGTCGAACGACTTTTTGGACATCTGGACGCCCATCCGGCAACCCCCGTTAAAGGGAACCTTCAGGACCGCAAAAAACAAACAATCAGAGACAATCATCCGACATGACTGCTCCGGCAAGGGGTGTAAACCTCGCCATCATGGAACAGCTTTCAGACACTATCTTCTCTTCACAATGTATGCAGAACAGGCATCGCCTAAGCGATGCAAACTTTTTTCTTTAGGATGATGCCGTATCACTCAACCAACGCACGCGACTGCGTGCCGGCCACTTTTGGCCGCCCCGTCCGGAGCCAGCCCGAAGGGCGCTCGGCGTGAGGACAGATAAAATGGTGGAGCTTATCGGGATCGAACCGATGACCCCCTGCTTGCAAAGCAGGTGCTCTCCCAGCTGAGCTAAAGCCCCGTTGTTTTCGCTCACGGCCGCACCGATCATCTTGCGATGATCTGGCCTGCGCGGGCGCGCCGCAAAAGCGGCGACGGCCACTTCTGGCCGCTCATGCGCGAGCGATAAAACAGACACCCAACGCGCGCGACTGCGCGCCGGCCACTTCTGGCCGCCCCGTCCGGAGCCAGCCCGAAGGGCGTACGGCGTGAGGACAAAACAAAGCATGGTGGGCCCGGGTAGACTCGAACTACCGACCTCACGCTTATCAGGCGTGCGCTCTAACCACCTGAGCTACGGGCCCCTGCCCGCGGCAGTGATTATTGTCGCTCACGCGCCGTACCGCACATCTGCGATGTGCTGGCGCGCCGCAATAGCGGCGACAGCCGGTCGGCCTTGCGAAGCGCTAAACGCTTCGGTCCTTTCCCCATGACAGTGTGTCCGGAAACAAAGAACCCGGTGCAAAGCACCAAAAGCGCGACTGCGCGTCGGCCACTTTTGGCCGCCCGGTCCGGAGCCAGCCCGAAGGGCGCCCGGCGTGAGGACAAAAAATGAAACGGTTCGTCATCCTAAAAGAAAGAGAAACATAGACGGCGATTGCCGCATTGTTGGGCGATTTGGCAGACCTTTCTTGCAGGCTTGCGCCTGCAAGGGTGCCAAATTGTCCAAAAGGACAACCCAACATGTGTATGCACGACCGTGATCTGACTGATCCGGTCTTTGTTCTAACAAGAGGGATTTAGCCGGGCCAAATAGCTTATCCAAAAAGTCTTGCAACTTTTTGGGCATTTGGCCGAGACAAAAATCCTTCTTCCTTAGAAAGGAGGTGATCCAGCCGCAGGTTCCCCTACGGCTACCTTGTTACGACTTCACCCCAGTCGCTGACCCTACCGTGGTTGGCTGCCTCCTGTTGCCAGGTTAGCGCACCACCTTCGGGTAAAGCCAACTCCCAT
>JAAEOH010000270.1 GCA_024244645.1 Hyphomicrobiales bacterium | reverse complement strand
GTAGGAGCCGTATGCGGTAGTTCCGCACGTACGGATCTGTGCGGGGGGTGCCGGGTGACCGGCATTCCTACCGCGTCTACAATTGACAAGTTTGCTTCGATACGAAAGAGAAGTCTTTTGAGATTATTATCTTTTTTAATCTTGTGCCTCAATCTCTTTCTATCACTACTGTCTCTGAATATTTCTTTTCTCTCGTTTCCTCGACAGGTTACATGTTATGTCGCTCCAGGGCATTCTATCCTTAATGTTCTTGCCATAAGGTATGTACTTTACACCCCAATATTTTGATCTCGGTAGGAATGCCGATTACTCGGCACCCCCCGTACATATCCCAGCTCGCACTGCTAATGCACTGGGCTCCTGCTTTAAATATTGACGCGCATACTTTGCAGTATACCGTATTCTTTCCAGCTCAATTGTCAGGATTATCCAGTTCTGTGCCTGGCTCCTGTTTTGCTTAGATGGATTCCTTTCAGCCAGTCCCCTTTTCTCCGCCTCCTCCGCCATTGGCTTGTTGTCACCTATCTTGTTCAAAGGCTTCTCAGATACTATGAAACTGTC
>JAAEOH010000269.1 GCA_024244645.1 Hyphomicrobiales bacterium | reverse complement strand
GAGCGCCAGGAAGAAATGGCGCAGGCTCGATGGATCAAACCACCTCGCCGAGGTCATCCAGGGAGTGAGATTCGAGAACGGCATCAAGCAAATCCAAAACGCCGCCTGACCAGCCCGTCACCAACTTTCGGGCATAGCTCACGCGTGTCCTATCTGGAGCGGTGGGATAGACGTCATAGGCCCAGATGGCTTCGCTCCCGGCTGCGAAGGTCATGTTGGGAAACATCCACGTGTATCGAGTCCCGTTTCGGTTTCGGCCTTTGAGGCCAGGTATCGGCGGTAGCGCGTGGTCGCGTGCATCCTCTAAGACTCCGGTGGTCGATTTGGTGGTGCCGAACTGCGACACATAGTTGCCCGGCCTGTGGTCGATATCGTCCGGTAACTCGTAGAGGCTGTCCAATGTGTTCGGGTGTACATAGGGCAGGTGATAGTACTCGTTGAAAACCTCGAGAAATGCTTTCCAATTGCAGTGCACTTCGAACTCGCGGCGACGTCCGGTCACGAGGTCGCCGAGCGACCACATCTCGTGGAGTTCGGAAAAATCACCCAGCCAATGGTCTAGATCGGTCACGGTCTCGTCGAGACAAACGAACGCAAATCCATCTTTGGTGTCGGTTCTAAACGGGAGCAATCCGAACGCATCCTTATCGAAGCCGTTGGCTGTCTCCATCCTTGGGGCGCCGGCGAGGCGGCCGTCAAGACGATACCCCCAGCCGTGAAAAGGACAACGGATGGCACGGCAATTGCCGCTGCCTTCAAGCAGCAAGGAGCCACGGTGCCGGCATGTGTTCGCGAATGCGCGCAGCACGCCGTCGAGGTCGCGCAGGACAATGATAGGGACGCCGGCCACATCGAAAGCTGTGTAATCGCCCGGTGATTCCCACCGGTCGGCTCTTCCGATGCCAACCCATGAACTTTGAAAGATAGCCGGTATTTCTCGGTCGAACACGGATGCGTCCGTGTAGCAGGCGGGTGGCAGCGTCGGTGAATTCTCTGATGGGGGCGTGACCGCGGCGAGTTGATCCCGCGTTTGGTCCCAGACCGATGCATTGGCGCCACTAATGCTCATTTCGACATTCCTCCCGCCTGGATGGGCGCATTTACCTAATGTCGTATAAATCAAAGCATCGGGTTTTGAAACGTTGACATCAAGAAGCACGAGAAAAGAGTATTTGCCGGTTTGTGCCATGTAATTTCGCGCTCTCCGGTGCCCCCGAAACCGAAACGGAAAACAGCGCAACAGATGGAAAGAAGGTTCATCCGCAGGGTGAATGAGTGTGTGCGACCCTTCAATCGAATCGCCATATTCAGGTTACAATGTCGTCGTGGCTGGGTATCTTGGACCAATAGCCACCAAATGATCCTGGAGATCTTATGAACATGTTTCGTGCTTTATCGGTAGTGGTCGTATTCCTGTTTGCAGCCTCTAACACATGGGCGGCAGACCGACCGATCGAGGATTTCTTTGGTCGCTATATCGGCAAGACGACTGTCCAAGCCAAAGGTGAACTGGTGCCGCGGGACCTTGGCGTCGAAATCCGCCCACAGGACAACGGATTCACCGTGGAATGGGAAACTGTCATCACGCGGACCGACGGGAGCACAAAGGGGACCTCCTACAAGATTTTGTTTCAGCCGACCAATCGCGCGCCAATTTACTCGTCGGCCATGCGAGTCAATGTGTTCGGCAAGCTCACACCTTTGGACCCGCTATCGGGCGATCCCTTCGTCTGGGGACGAATTACTGGAGACACGCTGACGGTTTTCGCGCTTCTCATTACCGATGAGGGGTCATACGAAATGCAGGTCTACAATCGGACGCTGACCGATAGCGGTATGGATCTTGTTTTTTCTCGCGTTCGGGACGGCGAAAAACTTAAGGAAATTAGGGGTATACTAACGCGGATCGAAGATTAACCAGCGACCCGCCGCGGTCCGCGAATGGCCGTTTCTTCGTGTCGACAATTAATCATTGACCGAAATCTCGATCGACCGAGTGACACAAGTCGCAGCGGAGCGCGCAGTCCGTGAGTGCCTATGCCGCTCACCTGGCGGAAGGGTTTACTGTTCGTTAGGGCTCATATCGGCAAATTTGATTCCGACTCGGGATTGTAATTTCCGGCAATTCGCGGCTATTCTGAAACCTGGGTAGTCGGCATGGTTGATAATGCCGGCGGTGTGGATTGGGAGTGAGGGTTATGGCTTTGCACCGAGACGGTGACATGGCGCACGAAGTGACGACCGGGCAGCAATATGTCCAGGTCAATGCTTATCGCAATATTTGGGAAGTCAAGGATGTCTTCCAGTTGTCGGATGATATCGCCCATGCGCGTCTTGCGCGCATCGATGAGCCGTCGATCGTGAAGACGGTGTCTTGTATTTCTCTTGCCGAGGGGGCCTTCTTTCAATTGCTCGCAAATGAGGATGCGGAGGAGGGGGCCGTCTCCGAAAGTGCAGATTTGGCGGATGGCGCCCAGAAGGATCTGAATGACGCGAACGCTCAATGGCGTCGTAATGCGGATTCGTCACATTCCAACCTTAAGGCAAAGTTTTTCAAGCGGTGGCTGCGGTCCTAGCTCTATAGGTCGGCGATTCTTCACTGCCTAGGCCCTATTGGGCCGGAATCGGCCAGTAATATTGGAATCTGATCTAGAGATGGAGCGGGAGCTGCTTTTCTGAGGGCGGCGATCTCGCTATGTGTTGTTCGCGGTGCCGCCGGCGCCTACCGCCTGTCGCTGGGTTCGGCGGGGATGACAACCCTGAATATGGGCCATAGACAGATTTTTCGCAGCCATGATTATGTCTCTGGACAGGGTGTCGAGTAGTCCCTATATACGCATCTAGGAAACGCGTCGGATCGATTTTCGGCGTTGTCCGGGTTTATAAATTCCGATATACTCATCAGTTGCGCTGCGTCGCCGACCTTATCGTCGATTTCGCGCTGCGGTGTGATTTATCAGAAAGAGACGGTGCGGTATTCCGGCCGTGTTTTTTGGTCTGGCGTTTGTTTTTTTGGCGCTTGGCTAATGTTTATTGTTGTTTGAGATTGTGAATCTGGAAGGGATGCGCGGGCGGCGGTGCTGTTTTGTTTGGCACTGACCGTTCGTGATGCATTCCATGCGT
>JAAEOH010000268.1 GCA_024244645.1 Hyphomicrobiales bacterium | reverse complement strand
TACTGGCGGCCAATCCCACTTGTGTATCATCCCAAGCCATAACACCCCGATGTCACAGAATTGAAAGTAGACCCTACCTTCGCTCTATGCACACCTCTATGCGCCCATTGCACCCTTCCAATTTGTCTCCCAAAATCTATGCAGACATGTGCGAAAGGGGGCCTCTTATACACGTGTAACAATTATTAATAAATAGAAAAGTATATATAATTGTATGGCTCTCTAGTACTATACCCAAGGGTACACACATGACCACAAGGGGTGGGAGGGGAAGCTTTCAACACATTCAATTGAAAATGAAGAATCTCCACAAAGTTGGTAGGTGGGGTGTACCCCAAATTCTTCTTCTATGTTACTAGATTATATACAATGTTCGACTGTTAGCCTCAAATCATCCAATCTTACTTCCCATGCAGCCTTCCATTCAGGCTTTAGGGTGCACAAACCAAGTTTATTTAACTCCCACGGTGACGGAACGTTGTTTCCATCTTCATCCTTGTATTCGTCGGTATTGAACCGAATAAATACAATTTGGCGATGGTAAACATCCCCCCAAATCTCCCCCAGGCGCTTTTCTTCACAGGTGTGGTCGTACCCAACGTGACTGTGTTCATCAACTTCAACAATCACGATGTGATTTCCCATATCCAAGAGAAGGTCAGGCCTTCTCTTGGAGCACCCATTTTCAACCCTTTTGTTGCACTTCCAGGTAACATTAGGAAACTTTCCTTCAAGAAAAGTGGTCTCCTTTGTCCTATAATTCCGTACAACAGGCGTATCCGGAAAAAAATTGGCAAAGCAATACCAACAGTAGCCATCATATTTCGGATTTTGGGGGGAAGGACAGTGTGGGGTTTTGCACAATGCACTACCATCACAATCCCTGCAAAGCCTTTTATGTTTCCCATGCTCACAGGGGGGGCTACCTTTACACCTCTGACAAGTGTATTTACTTCTCTGATGCTCACAAATGCCATTTCCATCACAAGGTATACAAAAAGACTTTTTCTTGCCATGTGGACAATGGGACTTTGTGTAATCCCTTTTTCTTTTTCCCTTCCCGATGTCTGTTGTACCACAATCCATCATCTTCCTAAGTCTAGTGTTGCGATACTGTTGCGACACTGTTGTACTATGAAGGGAATTCCCTTTTAAGATCCCTTTTTGATTGATGTGTTTTTTGAAAGTTG
>JAAEOH010000267.1 GCA_024244645.1 Hyphomicrobiales bacterium | reverse complement strand
CGGGCGGGACAAGGTCATTCCGCCATCCATCACGAATGTCTGGCCGATTACAAAGGCAGCTTCCTCCGTACAAAGCCACAGAACCAAATGAGCCAACTCCTCAGGCTTACCCAGGCGTCTTAAGGCGGTGGCATTCCCAAACTTATTCAAGCCGCTACTTACATCCCCGTCTGCATAGTACTCCGCGGAGCTTTCAAGCATCGCCGTATGAAATGGCCCGGGACATACGCAATTGATCCGAATACCTCGTGTGGCATATTCAATTGCAGCGTTTTTCGTGAGGCCCACGAGAGCGTGTTTACTAGTTGTATAAATGGGTACATTTTGTAATGGTACCAAGCCATTGATCGATGAATTATTGATGATGACCCCTTTCCTCTGTCGAAGCATCTGGCGGATCTGGTATTTCATGCAAAGCCAGACCCCTTTGACGTTTGTGTCCATGATCTCGTCATATTCTTCTTCGGTAAGAGAGGCAGTGGGTTTAAAGGCACCCAAAATACCTGCGTTGTTAAAGGCATAGTCGAGTCGTTCGAATGTGGCAACTGTTTTTTTTACCAACGCTTCAATCTGGGCCCCGTGCCGAACATCCGTGGGAACAAATATGGCCGTACCACCGCTCTCTCGAATTTCTGCCACGCAGGAATTCCCTGATTCCGGATTTCGATTGGCGATAACCAACATTGCCCCTTCCCGTGCAAATGCCAAAGCCACGGCACGTCCAAGACCGGTTCCCCCACCTGTTACCAGAGCGACCCTTCCTTCAAACCTTTTCTCCATCTACCAGCCCCAACCATGAATTTTCTTCAAGGCTCGCTACCCCTACTTATTATAGCTTAAATCATCCTGAAGCACGCCGTTTTCTCATTAGCCCACCTTGGGCGATTCCCAAAAAAATAAATTGTCGATGGGGTATTTGGATAAACCAAGACTGTCACTCGCTGCCTTCTCTGCGGTCTCCTTAATCTCAGCGAACTCGAGTAGGTCTATGAGCAGGTATTCAATTGAAGATCGCTGAAGAGAGCTCGAACCACTCGTTGAATTTGTTGGTAATGTAATTCGAGAGCAGTGGGTTCATCAGCCGACTTCATCTGCCCCGAGCTCGTAAACTGGGCCAGAATAGGTTTGAGCACCCTCTCTCTGAGCGTATCGAGCCCAACCAGGGTTCTCAAGCCCTGGTAAGTAGGCAGGTAGGCCCTCCCTTTGATCTTGGCAACCAGCCCCTTGGCCCGAAGCTTTCTGAGGTCGTAACTGGCTTTGCGAACGTCATAGTCCTTTTGGCGAAGGATCCCAGAGACCAATTGGGCCAAGTCACCGATCCGAAAACCCGTGGGTATCGAGGCTAATCGAATCACCCCTTGAATCACAGCCCGGCTTCGGGGTTTGTTGAGGTCGATCCCGCCAAAACGGATTTTTCCTAATCTGGATGGTCGCGACAGGTTATCCAGGGTCGCCTCATCAATGTAGGAGACATTGATACATTGAAGATGATTGAGAAATCGCTCCAGAATCTCCTTGAGCCGGGAGACCAGGGTTTGAAAATTGAGAATCCTTCGGGGACAGTTGAGATCCTTGGCATGATGGGCCACCGCCTCGATGCGGAGAACGCGCTCACCTTTGGTATACATCTTGACCGCCAATCGCTTGAAGTGAAGGTTGAAGATCGTCGATGAATACACAGGAGTCTTGAGGTCGATCCGTTGTTTTGGCGGCTTGCCCCGTCGGCTTTGATAAGGTCGGCGTTTTCTTCCGAATATGGTGCTGAGCTTCTTGAGATCCAGGTGAGACCGGTTCCGGTCAATGACTTCGTTGAAAAGTCGTTCCATGACCGCACCTCGCTGAAAAATCAGGTTGCGACTATATTCGAGCTGATAGACCCAGTACTGATAGATAAAGCCGCTTCGTTCCCGATCCCGAGATGAAAGCACAAAAGAGAGACAAAAATAGATCCAGCGATCACAAACCTTTTCAAGGCGCCCTATAGCGTCGCGACAACGCAAGGAATCTGCGACTCTTGAAAAAGCGGACTCGCTGGATCCGGGGATTAGGGTAAAACAGTTTTTCTCTTTGGTTAAGGCAATCCCTTGCTCCTGGGCTTGCATGCCAACGTACTCATGGCCATTTAAGGCAATCTGAGCCGGAAAAGGCGGGTGACCGCCAATCTTGATCACCAAGTGGCCCCATTGAGCATCAAGGATGTGGAAGGAGTAATGGTAGACATAAGAGGGTTTCTTTTTCTTGGTGAGCTCAATGCCGGTTTGTCCAAAACGCCTGACTTGCCAGAGCCTGGTCGGTACTTTATTGACAAAGATCACAAAGATCCCTTCAGGACCGGGATCCTGGGGCCGGTAATCCCGGGCCTTTTCGTCTTTGCGCTCGCCCTTTTGGCACCATATGACGGGAACTCCATTGTCCTTGGCCCATGCCCTCAAGCGACGGCCAAAACGACCTGCCATGCGCTTGAGATGAGTATCATCAAGGTTGTCATCACTACAGCCCTCTAAGCATCGCCACCATGACCTCATGCCTCCCCCGGTCAGACAGGCTTGGCAATAACCGTTGAGGACTATTCGGTCCACGCAATCATAAACACTTTCCAACCGATCCCCATAAAAGGCACTGAAGTGATCCCTGGAGCTCATCGTCTTCCCCGTTTCCGATAAAATAGGTTCAGTTGCTTCAAATCATCAAAGCAGAGGCAATACTGCAACTCCATTAGCTTAACGAAAAAAGGCTTGGCCATCAAAGTACACCCTACATGAGGTCCCGGGTTTCTGGAAACCGTCTCCCAGCCTCCCCCGCTTACCAGATGCAAGAAGCCTGGATTCACTCTGAATAGGAAAAGGAGATGGCTGTTGCCTATGGCCCCATCACCCTTGCCAACGTTGGCTTCCGATGTGACTTCCTCGTTGAGGGTCGGGTCATGGTCGTATGAAAAGCGACAAGCCAGCTTCAACCAAAAATGATCGACAACAATTTGTTGCTCATTTAAGCCTGGCTAGGAATACACCGCAGGGGACGTTATCCCTTGAGTCTTCCCTCTGCGGTCTCTGCGCCCTCCCCGCCCTCCGCGTTTTAACCTTTCCGGACTGCCCCAACGGGGCCTTTCAGCCGGGCTTGTCCCAGGCTGAAGCTTAGCCTCCTTGGGCGAAATTATCGACAAAAAGTTGCTGGTATCGCATGCCGAATTAACCGCGGAGGGCGCAAAAGCCGCAGAGTGTGATGAACGCAGCCGGTTGATGGGGGTCTCAAGCGAATTGTAAACGGCTTTTCGGAATAAGGCACTCACCCTCTGCGCTCTGCGCACCCTCTTGTGAAACACGACGCTGGTGGCGGGAGTTTCGCACGGTTGTCACCCGTGCGCCCCGGCCGCGGGTTAGGCACTCCTGAAACAAACTGGGCGGGAGGCTCGCTTAAACCCATGCACTCCCCAAAAGTCGGAAGAACCGTTAATCTCTCCGCGTGCACAGGCCGTACGTCAACCCTTTGCCTTTAATAGGGCTTCCAATTCCCTGATCCGCTTTTCCGCGGCCCGAGCCTGCTCTTCCGCGTTTCGGCGTTCCCGGGCTTCGGCCCGAGCCTGCTCTTCCGCGTTTCGGCGTTCCCGGGCTTCGGCCCGAGCCTGCTCTTCCGCG
>JAAEOH010000266.1 GCA_024244645.1 Hyphomicrobiales bacterium | reverse complement strand
TTTCTCTCAACACACGCCGCCGTCTACAACGTCTTCAATGTTCAACGCCATCTGATTTCACGAACGACACTTCGCCAATTTCGAGGTGAGGCGATGCTCACGTGGCAATCAGTGACTGCGGCCGCTTGACCAGTAAGCTTCTTGGAAAACACCAACGCCGCTGTCCATTAATGTGACAATGCCACGTTTAGTGCCAATAGTGTACCGTAACAGATCTTGCGATCTAAATAATATTGGCTTCGTCTCTGTCAGTGCTCCGAGTTTCGGGATTGTATGAACTAATCTAGTTTAGCCAGCCTGATCGTTCAAAATTTACTCGGTATCGGGACATTCGGTTCCGCCCGAACCTATCCGGGTCGAAAGTCTCGATTAGCCTCAGGATCCTCGTCCGAATATGGCAATGCCATAAGTTCGTCCCAGGCACCGGGTGGAAAGTCGATCGAGGCCCAGTCGATCGTTTCAGCCACACGCTCCGGTTTGGAGACGCCTACAATCGTCGATGTGATCCTCGGGTCACGCATGGAAAACTGCAGCGCAGCTGCACCAGGAGCAATTCCGTACCGGGCGCAAATTTCCTCGATCCGGCGGACCGGTTCAAGCGTTGCATTATCCGCTTCCTGGTAAGTCACGCGTGGCATCTTTGCGCTTCCCTTGGCCAATACGCCCCCCGCATATGGGGCGGCGTTCAGGATCGCGATTCCGTTTGCATGTGCGAAATCAAACATTTCATTTGCAGAGCGATTCAACAGGCTAAAACGGTTGTGACTGATCAGCGCATCGAACGGTCGCTCGCGAAGGATCGGAAACATGATATCGATCCTGCCCATGGCAATCCCGACGGCTCGCGCAATGCCCTCATCCTTCAGTTTGAACAGTTCGTCGAGCGCTCCACCATTACAGGTGATTTCGTTCAGGTCGCGCGCATGCTCAGGATCATGCAGATGAAGAAGTGAAATCTGATCGATCCCCAACCGGGTCAGGCTTTCCTCTACCGATTGGCGGGCTCGCCCGGCGTCGAACCTGCCGGTCTCCATGTCCCGATCAAGCTTTGTCGAGATGACGAACCCCTCGGGCAACCCGCCGAGGTTGCGCAGGGCGGCGCCGATCCGCTCCTCGCTGCATCCGAAACCATAATTGTTTGACGTGTCGAGGAAATTGACCGGCCCTTCAAAAATCGTATCCAGCGTTACTCTTGCCCGCGCCTCGTCAACGCCATATCCGTAGGTATCCGGCATGTCGCCGAGCACTGAAGTGCCAAAGCAGATCGGCGTCACCGCAAGCCCGGTGTCTCCAATTGGTGTCTTGTCCATTTCAGTTTCCTCTGGTCGAATTCGCTGAGGACACAGTATGACCAATCTTGCAAACTTCAAAAAAATCGGCGGCACAATTTGTATTGCGCCGCCGTATGATACTTGTTGCGGTCCGGCGCTTATTTCACGCAGGTGTCGACATTGTCATTATTGCAGACATCGAGACCGGTGTAGATTGGATCTTCCGGTGTCTTGCCTTCCTTGATGTCCTTGAGAATGAACATCGACTTATAGCCCATTTCATATGGGCGCTGACCGACAAGTCCGTTACCAAGACCATCCTTAGTTTGCTCAAGTTGCATGGGAAGCGTATCGGCGACGACAATCGTCAGATCGCCAGAGTCCAATTTGGCCTTATATGGCTCGGCAGCCTTGCGGTATGCATTGTCGAACCATTGGGTAAATGCGCCGGTCGACAGGAATGCTGTTATATCCGGATTGGCCGCAAGAATGTCGGTCATTCCTTGTACGGCGACATTACCATCATCATTGGTAATGAGCGGACAGCCTGAAATCTCAGTCCATCCGCCATCGCCCGCCAATGCCGACCCTGGAGGTGTACCGGTGTCTTTACCAGCCAGCGTATCGCGTGCACCTTTAAGCCGTTCATTATGGTTTGCTGCTGCAGCACCACCAGTTTGCAGGCAGATCGTCCCACCATCGGGATGGCGTGCCTGAACCAGTTTGGCGAGGTTAACGCCGATGTCGTAATTGTTGGTGCCAACATAGGTGGTGCGTAGCGCCTTATCTTCAGGCAGGAAATCGGAATCCCAGGTAATCACGGGGATGCCGGCTTCTGCTGCAGCCTTGATCGCCTTGGCCATTGCCGGAGCATTTGAAGGAGCTACAGCAATTCCGTCCACGCCCTTGGTGATAAGATCCTGAACAATTTGAACCTGTTCAAGTTCCGTATGTTCGCCCGGGCCGATATATTCGCAGGTGACGTCGCTCAGCTCTTCCTGGGCCTTGTAGCAACCATCACGGGCAAGATCGAAGAACGGATTGTTCATCGCTTTGGGCACGAGCGCGAAGGTATAGTCCTCCGCCATGGCCGGTGTGGCCAGGGCTATCAGGGCCATTGCAGTCAATAGTCTCTTCATGGTTATTCCTCCCTTGGGTGTGAAGAGTTGTATACGGCGGCTCACTTTCCGCCACGGTTGCGAATCTGTTCGAGTAGCACTGCAAGGATGAGGAACAGACCCACAAAAAACTGCTGCCAGAGCGCCGGAATACCAGCGAGCAACAGGGAGTTTCGAATTAGTTCGACAAGGGCAGCGCCGATTGGGGCTCCAAGTGCATAGACGACTCCGCCCATCAAGTTTGCGCCGCCAATCACGGTCGCAGCAATGACGTTCAGCTCGTAAGTAACGCCCACGCCGTTTGTGGCAGAGCCGATGTAGCCGATGAACATGAACGCGGCGAGACCGGTACACATCGAGCAAACCATGTAGACCGAAACAATCATCCGCTCCACCGGAATGCCGGCGAGCTTTGCTGCCTGCGCATTTCCGCCAATGGCGATGACCCAGCGCCCCCAGGTCGAGTAGCGCCAGACCCACCAGAATACGGCAGTCAGGAAGATCAACAACCAAACCACGTTTGGCACGCCAAGCATGCTTTCGCCACCGATCCATTCGAAAAGATCCATATCGGGACCGAAGTCGTAAATCATCTTATTGTCCGACAAGACCATGGCAATTGATCGGGCCATCGCTAACATGCCGAGCGTTACCACGAAGGGAGCCATCCTGAGATAGGCGATTAATATGCCATTGATTGCTCCGATAACAGCGGCAGTCAGCATGCAGACAATGAAACCGGCTCCTATCCCAAAACCGGCCTGCATTGTCAGGCCGAGCGTGATCGCGCACAGCCCCAGGAGAGAACCGACCGAAAGGTCTATGCCCGCCGTACAGATCACCGCCGACATGCCCAGTGCCATAATCCCGAAGAACGCAAAATTTCTGGTGATGTTAAACATGTTGCGTTCGGTCATGAATGCATCGGAAACAAAGGTCATCACAATGCCGATTGCGATGATCGCCATGAATACCCAGAATGGCTGAGTGCGCATTACCGCAGCGAAGCCCGAAACCTCCTGGCGCTCCGTTATACTCTCGTCGATAGTCGCATGGTCCACATTGCTGGTGCTGCCTGCGGTCCCTTGGCCTGGGCGATTGTGTTGGTCGGTCGTTTGATCGGTCATGCTGCTTCAATCGCTCCGATTATCAGGCCCGTCACCTCTTCAGGGCTGGTTTCGTCGATACATTTGTCGGCTACCTTGGAGCCGCGCCTCAGCACGGCCACCCGGTCACATACCTCGAATACGTCAGGCATCCGGTGGCTGACAAGGATCACGGCATGACCGGTATCCTTCAGCCGCTTGATCAACGCCAGAACCTCTGCAACCTGACGTACAGAAATCGCGGCGGTCGGCTCATCCATCAGGACGAGTTTGGGATCCGAAAGTTGGGTACGTGCGATTGCAACTGCCTGGCGTTGACCACCCGACATCTGTCTGACCAGATCGCGCGGACGGGTCTCCGATTTGAGGCTGGAAAACAATTCGCCTGCACGCTTGTACATTGCTGGATAATCGAGCATCGAAAAAGGACCGATTTTCCTCTTCAGCTCGCGTCCCAGATACACGTTTGCCCCCGCAGTCAGGTTGTCGCAAAGTGCGAGATCCTGGTACACGATTTCGATCCCTGCCTCACGGGCGTCAATGGGCTGACTGAACTCCACAATCTGCCCCTCGATCTGGATCTGACCCTGCGTTGGCGGATAGTTACCAGCGATAATCTTCATCAGCGTCGACTTGCCGGCACCATTGTCACCCATGAGACCAACTGCTTCTCCGGCTTCGATCTCCAGTGACACGCCATTTAGTGCATGAATGGCTCCAAAACTCTTGGTGATGTTGCTTAACTCAAGAAGGCTCATCGGTTCTCCCACCTCAGTTCAACCCGGTCAGGGTTGAAGTCGCTCCGCTGGTCCAGGCGCCTGGCCGTCATAACCGCCCCAGACAGACTGGTCGAAATGGATCACGGCTCCGGTCATCATTCCACTGTCGTCTGAAGCCAACCAAAGGACCGCGCGCGCAACTTCTTCAGGGTCCAGAAGCCGCCCGAATGGTAAGGATTCGCGTGCCTTTTCCTCCCAGTCCGGATCTCCCGACTCCTCCAGTTGAAGTTGACGCTCGTGATCCGAGGCCATCCAGCCAATATCAAGCTGGTTGACGTGAATACGATTGCGCATCAGCACATAGCCTGCGTGGCGTGTCAACGTAGCCAACGCGCCTTTTGACGCCGAGTATGGTGCCAGAAATGGTTGACCCGTGCGCCGGGAGGCCGAACCGATATTGACGATGCGCCCCTCTAAACCTTCGCGTTCCATCACCTTTATGGCATCCTGCATCAAAAAGAATGGTGCACGGGTGTTTACCGCGAACATTTTGTCGAAAAGCTCCGGTGTTGTGTTCAGCGTGTTGCCGCGATCGGTAAGCCCTGCCGCATTGATAAGAATGTCGACCTGGCCAAAATGGCTGTCGGCCTGAGGAATGATTTGTTGAACCTCCTCGATATTCGCCAGATCGGCAGCGATCATCAGTACCGGTACCCCGCTTTCCTCGGTGATTGCCTTCGCGACCTTCTCGCCTTTTTCAACTCCGCGGCCGACAATTGCGATGCC
>JAAEOH010000265.1 GCA_024244645.1 Hyphomicrobiales bacterium | reverse complement strand
GTGTGCATTACTCTTGCTGGAGAACGTGTGCTGCAGCACCAGTTGGAAATGTGGCGGGACAAGGTCCAGCACTTTGTGATTGGGTATGGCCCCACAGAGACAGACATGTGCACTGCAATGGAGTTTAACAGCAGTGTGGAGCATAGATCCTCCAATATCATTGGGTGCCCCTTACCTAACGTTACTTACTACGTGTTAGATACACACCTGCAGCCAGTGCCAGTGGGGGTGATAGGGGAACTCTATATTGGTGGTGATAGTGTAGCAAGAGGCTACCTCAACCTTCCTGGCCTTTCTCGCAGAGCTTTTATAAAGAACCCTTTTAGCCCTGATGGTGGAGACCGCATGTACAAGACGGGAGACATGGTCAAGTTGCTTCCTGATGGATCCATTTTCTTCATTGGGCGGAAAGATGGGCAAGTGAAAATCAGAGGCAATCGTGGGGAGCTGGGTGAAGTTGAGGCGGCCCTGCGATCTGTGAACTCATCTGTTACCCGGGCTGTGGTGTTGGTGCATGAACAGAGCCTGGTGGGCTTTGTGACACCTGTGAGTGTGGACACTTCTGCTCTTAAGACTGGTGTTTCCAAGGTGCTGCCACACTACATGGTCCCTTCTGTAGTTCTTTCGATGGACTTCATCCCAACTACGCTCTCTGGCAAGGTAGATCAGCATGCCCTTCTTACTCTCCTGG
>JAAEOH010000264.1 GCA_024244645.1 Hyphomicrobiales bacterium | reverse complement strand
TCGCGCGGACATGACCATTTCCCCGTCATGTCCGGCAGGCTCCTGGCCGCCAGGCCCGGCGACAGCGCCAGCGCGGCGAGCAGGACAGTTGCGCGGATCACACCTGGTCCAGGGCGCCGGGCCGCGCGCGATAGTTTCAAATTAAAATCTTTCACCCCTGCAGTTTGCTGTGTCCGAAAACGACCCGCATCCGCATAACGACAATACGGGCAACACAACCTTCGAATGATCCCATCTGTCCAGCCTGGCCCTGATCTTATCAAGGCCGTTGTGGATGGGTTAGTCAAGAAGACGGCTCAGTCGAGTTTGTCGCCGGCTGTTTCGCGCAGGCTGTAGATTGCAATCAGGCTGATGACCGCGCCGATCATCAGGTAAATGCTCGGCGCTTCGGCCCAGCCGGTTCGCTGAATGAAAAATTCGTTCAAGAGCGGTGCGGTGCCGCCGATGATCGACAGGTTGAGGTTAAAGGCAATCGCGACGCCGGAGAGGCGATGCATGGTGCCGAACTGTTCGGCGATGAGGGCCGGTATGGGGCCAATGAAAAGCGACAGCGGGACGACGTAGATCAGATGGGCGGCAAGCGCCAGCGCGAAGGAACCCTGACCGAGAGACAGATACAGCGGATAACTCAATACGAGGCATATAAACGCGGCGATGCCGGTGCTTGTGCGCCGTCCCATCCGGTCGGAAATGCGCCCGCCCAGCGGCAGCAGGACAACCATTGCAACACTGCCGATCAGGGATATCAACAGGGCGTGCTCATAAGTAAAGCCGGCTGTCTTCGACAAATAGGTCGTCGCAAACACCATCACCGAATAAAACGCCACGCTGTTGAAGACCAGAAAGAAGAAGACCTTGACGATCTCGGACCAGCGATATTCGAGTGCGCTCAATATCGGGTTCCTTTTTGCCTCCGGGGATTTGCTTTCTTCGTCAAAGATTTGCGTTTCAGAAAGACCGAACCGCAGCCAAAGCACCGGCAATGCGAGCCCCAGGGCAAGGATGAAGGGCAGGCGCCAGCCCCAGTCCTGCATGTTGGCATGGGTCAACAGGGTGTTGGCGCCGAAGGTCGCGAGATTGGCGAGCAGCAGGCCGACCACAACGCCGACCATGGCGAAACTGCCGTAAAATCCTCTGCGGTTGCGCGGCGCAATCTCGGCCAGATAGGCCATGGCGGATGGAAATTCGCCGCCGACCGAAAACCCCTGCAACAGGCGCAGCGCCAGCAGCAGCAGCGGCGCCGCGATGCCGATATCCGAATAGGTCGGCAGGAAGCCGACGGCGGCCGTGGGAACGGCCATCAGGCTGATTGAAACGATCAGTGCGCGGCGGCGCCCGAGGCGGTCGCCCAGATAACCGATCAGCAATCCACCCAACGGGCGGGACAGGTAGCCGACCGCGAAGATGCCGAATGTCAGGATCAGCGCGGTTTTGTCATCGACGTGCGGAAAAAACGCCCTGGAGATGATCGGCGCCAGGCCGGCATAGATCATGAAGTCGTACCACTCCAGGGAATTGCCGCCCAGGGCCGCCAGCAAGGACCGGTTCTTTACGGGTTGCGTTTCCTGATGGTTCATCAGTCAGTTCCGTTCATGTCGGGATCCGTTCCGGGCCCGAACAGGTCACTTGTCGCCGGAATCGTCCCCCGGCCAGCGATAAGCCTGCCGCCATCGGCGCGGCTTGTAAACCATTCAACCGCGCGGGGACGGTCGGCAGATCGATCTGGGAGGCTGGCTTGCTGAAAGGCCGGCAATCCGGACGGACACTTGCGCCGGTCAGGAAAGGCCCGAAGCCTGACAAAGGCGGATTTAGTAAACTGTCCCGCAATTGCTATAGTATGCCGCTGCGCCATTTCAGGCAGGAAACAGGACAGGATAAGACGATGAGAGTTTATGGGATGCTTTTGACTGTTGCCTGCGGCTGTCTGGTGATATCCGGCTGAACGCAAACAGCCAATACGGCCTATTCAGACAATAAGCGCGCATCAATCAGGCTGTGCCTGGCGGCCGTTTCAAAAAGAACCGGCAACCGTAACGTTGCCGTCGTCAGAACCTATTCCCGTGAGCGATCAACCACCGTGTGGGTCGGTGTCGGACCGCAGCGCGCGCAGTGGCAGTGCCGCGTGTTCAACAACGGTCCCAACAGTTATTACATACGAACGATCCACAAGGTGTGAGCGTTGCGGGAAGGCTCAGGCGCAGTGTCTTGACGGGATGCGGCTGTCGAACTCAAAATCGGGTGACAGTTTACGCAATCCGCATTTAATGCTTTGGTTCGGTGCCTGGCCTGTCCGACTCGCATCGTTGTTCCCGGTCTGGCACGATCCGATGCGGAAATCGTGGACGCAAAAGCAGGCACCGGGGATTGAGTAAACTGTCACCGTAATTTGCCGTAATTTCCGTAATTTTTGGGGGCGAGAAACGGCGAACCGTCAGGCAATCGGTATGTGATGAAATGAGCGGTTGGATTGACTGGCGCGACTTCCACTGCTTCGGTGTGTCCATGTGCGGTCTATGGGTTTTGGTTCTGGAGGAAGACAATGACCAAGAATTCAACAAGCGGTAAGAAAGCGAAACCGTCAAGCAACTCCAAAAAAAATGGTCCAATAAAGAAAATCTCGAATTCGGCCTATGAAAAGGAGCTTGTCAGGCTTCAGGTCGAATTGGTGAAAATGCAGGAATGGATCAAGCATAAGCGCCTGAGGGTGGTCGTTATCTTCGAAGGGCGCGACGCGGCCGGCAAGGGAGGAACCATAAAGCGGATCACCGAACCTCTCAATCCGCGCATCTGCCGCGTGGCGGCTCTGCCTGCGCCGACGGAACGTGAGCAGGGTCAGTGGTACTTCCAGCGCTATGCGGCGCATTTACCGACCGCCGGAGAAATGGTGATCTTTGACCGGTCCTGGTACAACCGCACCGGCGTGGAAAGGGTGATGGGGTTTTGCACCGAGGAAGAATATATGGATTTCCTGCGCAGTTGCCCCGAGTTTGAGAGAATGCTTGTCCGATCCGGTATCATCCTGATCAAATACTGGTTCTCAGTGAGCGATGAAGAACAGGAGCGCCGTTTCCAGTCCCGGCTGACGGATCCGACCAAACGATGGAAGCTGAGCCCCATGGATCTGGAATCTCGCAAACGATGGGTCGCTTACTCACGGGCCAAGGATGACATGTTCGCACACACCGACATCAAGCAGGCGCCCTGGTACGTTGTAAGGTCGGATGTGAAAAAGCATGCCAGGCTGAACTGCATAACGCACCTGCTCAATCAAATCCCCTACGATGACCTGACGCCGGAGCCGATCGTGCTCGAACCGCGACCGCCGCAGGAAAGTTATGTTCGGCCGCCGATGGAAGATCAGAACTTTGTGCCGGACATCCACCATCTGATCTGACGGGGCGCTACCTAGCCGGAATATCCATTCGCCTGGTCATGCGGTATTCCACCAATGACTTCGGTTTGTCGGACCTGGCAATTTCTGCTTCGATCACGTCGTCGACGACTTTTCCCTTGACGCGGATTGAAAACTTTTCGCTTTTTTCGCCGAAGATTGCCCTTGGCGGTCCGTAGTAATGGACTGCGACATCAGCCTTGTAGCGGCCGTCTTCAACCGTGTAGGTGCCGGTCGAATAATGCCGGCTGCTACCGCCGATGATGCGCCCGCCTTCGAGAATGTAAACGCCACTGTTTTCCCATCCGTAGGGCCCAAGTATTTCACCGGTCCATATTCCATCCACTGACATTTGCTTCTCCTTTGACTGCAGTCATGATCCAGTTCGCGTCGGGCTTGTCAATGTGCCGCCTTTGCAGACACCCATGGTTGTGCGAGACTCCCTCAGGATGAAAAAGGTTCCCTGCAAAGAATGCAACGCGCTGATTTTGCCTTCCACGGCAGATGAAACGGGGGTATTTGCATAGCCTTTTGCGAACTGTTGGAGGCGTTCAACCCATTACCATAATTCGGGCAGGGCGAGCCATGGCTTGTGCAGTGCTGGAATTAGGGATTTAGTAAACTGTCATCTATGGACGCCCCTTTGATTGCAAGTGATTTGTGACGGTTCCGGCAATGTGGGTTTGCAGTCATCTATCCGGCCTTTGATGTGCGGTTTTCATCAACCGCTGGCCCTGATGGAATCCGAGGATCAACG
>JAAEOH010000263.1 GCA_024244645.1 Hyphomicrobiales bacterium | reverse complement strand
AGTGAAGTTGTCGCTCACGGAAGGCGGACTTCCTGGAGCGACCGGCGGCGCCAGCCTGGATCTGACAGAGCATACAATCAATGGCGGGTCGTCTAATGCCGTGACATTCTGGGTTCGCGTAGATGACGCTACCGGCACAGAGGGCACTGTAACGGAGCTGAGTATAGGCAGCAATGCGCTGAGATTGCTAGACATCTGATGCCTCTTAGCGTCGTAGAAGCCATACGCGATTCCAGACTTGAGCGAGAGCTTGAGCAGAACAGCCTTGAGCGGGCGATAAAAAGTTTGACAAATCCACGCAGGCGTGGAAAAGGAAAGCTTAAGCCCGCAAAGGAGCGTGGCGCAATCCGCGGGAAAGTCACCAGGGCATATGGTGAAACCGATGGCGATCTTAGCGGAGGCGGGGGCGGCGCGGTCGGTACTCCGTGGAAGGAAATCAAACGCGATGTAAAGGAATACTCTGATGGAATCCATGATTATGCGGTTGCCGTAAAATCCACATTTGAAGACGTTGATCAGGCAGAAATAATCATTCACTGGCTTGATCCTGACTCGGATGAAATCACGGTGGT
>JAAEOH010000262.1 GCA_024244645.1 Hyphomicrobiales bacterium | reverse complement strand
TGTCCGGCTACCATCGGCATTGAGGACTGTTGTCGTTTCTACTTTAACGTCAGCGATCAAATCGCCGTCAAAATCGGTCTCGGACGTCATCTCCAGACCGTTGGCACTGACCGTATCCACCGTCTGACCAATCGCACTGCTATCGGCGTTGTACGAAGTGCTTGTCGTGGTTCTTGCGCCGTCAGTTCCTTCCACGGAAACCGTGATCGAATCATCAACCCCGTCACCGTCTGCATCGAGGTTGGTGGTTGTTGTGCGTCGGTCGGCACTTTCGGTCGTCACCGATTCCGACAAGAGCGTTGTGCCGTTGCCAGCATAACTGGAGACTGTGCGAGTTGTACTGTCGTCAACCTCAAGCACGCTGGCATCGACAACCTCGCCATCGACCGTGCCGTCCCCGTCAATGTCGGTTTGGATTGTGACCGTCAGGCCGTCGGAACTCGTTGTCGCCGTTGAACTGTTGCGCAGGGTGCCGTCCTGGTTCCGGACATCAATTGTCTTGGTTGCAATGCCCGCACCGTTAACCGAGGTGTCCTCATTGATGGTCGTGTCGGTGTCGCCGTCGCCGTCGGCGTCGATGGTGGTGTCCCTTTGAAGACCGTCGGCGCTTGTGACCGAGATGATCTTGGCACTAACGGATCCGTCTGCATTGCGCATCCAGTCGGTCGCGGTGCGCTCCTCGGTAACCGCATCCACAGTGACAGAACCAACAAGATCGGTAACTTCAAAGACACCGTTCTGGTTCAGGTCCATCCAAGTTTCTGATGAAACCTTGTCTGCGCCAAGCGTAACCTTGCGCATGCCGCGCACAGATCCGTCATTGTTGGTCTGCGTCACCGTGTTCTCGCGGCTGCCGTCGCCATTGATCACAGTCGCATCGACAACCTTGAGATCGATATCGCCGTCGCCGTCCTGATCCGTCTCGGTCGTCCTGGACAGCGCGTCAGCCGACTGGTCTGTGGTCACGGTACCGCGCGTTGAACCATTGCCGTTTTTAACGGTCAGCGTCGACGTGGTGGTGTCATCGGCATTGACGGTAATCACCAGGTCTTCGCGTGTGTCGGTATCGCCATCGCCATCAAGATCGCGCTCAATGGTCTTTGTGCGCCCGTCCGCACTGACATCTTCCGTTACGTTGTTGAGCAGCGACGCATCGGCATTGGTCGCGGAAATCGATTCTGTTCTGCTATCGTCTGCATTTATGGTGATGTTATGCGTAATCGTCAGATTAGCGGCGCCATCGCCATCTTCATCAAAAGCTTCTACACGGTTCAGACCGTCAATCGACACAGATTCGCTGATGCCATTGACGACTGAGCCGTCTTGAGCCAGGTAGTCGATGTCAATGGTGCGGCTGCCGTCCGCAAGCGTGGTGCGCACTTCCTTTTGATCGAACCATCCGCCGCCGGTGCTGTCGCGCTCAATGGTCTCCACCAGACCGTCCGCACTGACTGTGGTGACAGTGATGTATTGCACAACCGCGGTCAGCGCATCGCTGCCGCGCAGGGTGGTTTCTGTCTCGATTGTGCTTCCATCTGGCTGGGTGACCGTATTGATCGTCTGGATGCGATCGGTGACACCATCGCCATTGTCATCGTAACGGTTGGTTATCTGCGCGCCGTCAGGGCTGGTGACTGAGTTGAATGCGTAATCGACCAGTCCGTCAGCATTATAGGCGGTGATATCGACCACACGATTACCGCTGCCGTCGGTGCTTTCAACCTGTTCGACGCGATGGCCCTGCGCTTCGGCCGCAAGCAGCATGTCGCCGACCGTACCGGTTGTCCCGTCTGACCGGGTAAAGGTCGTCTGTCCGGTTATTACCGATCCATCCGCAAGTTCGACATGCGTCGAATCCGCAGTCAGATTGATTGAAGTAATGCCGAGTTCTGTCAGCGTCTTGCTGGTGGTCGAGCCGTCATCATTGGTGACGATCATCTTGAAATCGCTGAATGCATCATCCGATGCATCAAAGACACCATCACCGTTGCTGTCGAACACAGCTGCCAGGGCTTCAATATCACTGGTGGCAGTCGGGTCCCACTCGGTGAAGGCATATTGTCGCCTTTCGACGATCTCGTTCAAATTATCTGGATCGTAATACAAAACACCATCGCCGGCGTCTGCCCAAGCAGTGCGATACAACAGGCCATCGCCCCCAGCATCGACGTAAATTGTCGATCGCGATAACTCCGTGACCTCAATACCGTCGCCATCGAGATCGAAAATAATGGGCCTTCCACTTGCTCCACTATGACTGGATGAACCGGTGGACGAGGCGCCCCCGGTTCCGACACCGACAGAGCCGTCACCTGGTCCAGAACCTCCAAAATATCCCGCTCCACCAGCATTGCTGGTGCCTCCCGTACCCGAGGCCGCCCCTCCCGTACCGACACCCACAGAACCGTCACCTGGTCCAGAACCTCCAAAATATCCCGCTCCGCCAGCATTGCTGGTGCCTCCCGTACCTGAGCCGGCCGATCCCGCTTGAGATCCATTGTTGCTTGAATTAGCGGCTGCTCCGCCGGAGCCAAGCCCAACAGAACCATCACCTGGTCCATTTCCTCCAAAATAACCGGCACCACCTGCATTGTTGGCTGCGCCTATAGATTCGCTGTTTGTACTATTCGATGAGCGAGCCGCGGCACCACCGGTGCCAAGACTTATGGATCCGTCACCTTGTTCATTGCCGCCAAAATAGCCGGCTCCCCCTTGATTGCTCGATGGATCAGGAGATGAAGGGCTGACAGCCGGATTGGTACCAATACCCTTTACTCCAGCTTCTTTTAGACCTCTTGCTGCCTCCTCATAGGCTGCAGTTTCCCGTTGCTCGTATGCTTCTTGTTTCTTTTTTTCCCTCTGCTCTGCCTGGAATTGTTCTTGCTCCTCTATTGACTTTGCTATTCGCTCTGCAGCCCTCAGATGCTCTTGCATAAGAGGGTCCTTCACACGGTCTTGTTGAAGCTGCTCAAAGTGCCGCCTCACTTGTTTTTCTAATTCTACTTGTTGCGCCCACGTTATTGGTCCCGGTGTTCTTACAGCTAATTGAACCCCGCCGACAACAATGTCGAACTCAACTGCAGCTGTGAAATTGTCAGAGACTTCTCCATCTTTGGTCACCGTTACAGAGTAACCGCCTATGCCTTTTGCGTTATAGACGCCTCCCGGAAACATTCCTCCAAGACCTGCTGTAAAGGTGGTCTGGTCTTCACCAAAGGTTACTTGACCGGCAACAGGCCCTAAATCGCCAGTAACTGTTTCTTCTCCGGTTTCAAAGTTGTTCTCATAGGCGAGACCCGCCCCTGGGACGCCGCGAGCGATAGAAACCCCTACGTTTACTTCGGCCTCAGCTTGAATCCCATACTCCGCTGGCGTTGACCAAGTTTCACCATATTTGCCACCTCCGCCACTTATTCTGTCAGCCATTTTGAACCTCTGTTAGGTTATACTTTCAAAAAACGAAATAATTCATCATTAACTACTAATATTCCCGGAATTTCGCGCATAACATACTTATCGCATGCACAATTTGAAAAGCGTGCGCTAATTTTTGCGTTTTAATGCTTCAATTTTACTTATCGGAACACAAGGACGTTTGGTTAGGTATCATAATTCTTTTAGGTTGCAAAGGTGACCTCAACCAACCATGTGTCGTGATAAAACACTTCGCGTGAACTGTTCAACTGACACCGGATCGCGCATATAAAATTGCCGACCAAACAACTGTTTTGAAGACAGGGAGACTGCAACGGCGATGCATCTTTGGCTTAAGTTGCCTGATCGAAATGGAAATTTGTGGCTTACGCGAAAAAAAACGCGTCAACTCAAATTACATACTTTGACTTCAGGCATCTGAACATTAATAACATTTAGTTGCCAATGTAACTTGATTACATTACCGACTTTAACGAGAGTTGAACCAACCATTCGTTGCAGGAAACATCACTCGCACTTTGCAACAAATATGAAGTGGCCTCCTTCATGCCGAAGCCCAATGAGAGTCGATCCAAGCAATATGTTCTTAAACCTATTCCGGCGAAGGATTACGTAAGCTAAATATTTAACGTGTTCGTATGTTTCCGCCGCTTCCAGTCCCCCAAATGCAGTTCCCGCAATGATCGTGAACAAACCATAGTCCCCAGAATCCGTGACTTTTATTTCCACTTTGTTCGCCGGAGAATCCGCACTGGCTGCCTCCACTTGACCAAATATTGAGCCGTCAAACTCAAACGTACACCTTACTTTACTCCCATACTGCGCACATCCATGATTTACAAAACGCACATCCGTCTGTTCACGGATGCCAGCGGATATTCCCTCACCGAACCATTTGGCCGTCGAAAGGGGATCAGGTTCGCATGCATAAGCTGCCGACACTAGATTGGCACTGATCGCCAATAAACAGAATGTGGCTACCAAAACTGTTTTCAGTATTCCTGACCTGGTCAGTTGCCTCGATGCTTTCATGGGTCGACACCAATTCAATTCGTTGTCTTCAAGTATTCACACTGGTAGATCTTGCACGAAACTTTCCCAGGCCGCATCCAGAAGCACAAACTAAGGGCACGTCCAATGGACTAAAACTCACATCCGGAACCAAAATCCCCGTTTCTTAGAATCGATTTTCAGGGCTTCTCTAGCAAAATTGGGGAACATGAATTTCCTACTTTGTGTTTTCAAGTGTGAATGCAACCCGTGCACCTGCAGTGAGTTACAGTAGTGGCAGCAGCACCTCCGAGATCGCAAGCGCCTGCAGCGTATGCTGAGAAAACGTTGTTTGCTTTGACAACTCATGCATCGCGAGGTGCCGGTTCCATCAAAAATGTCCCAAATCCTGATCTCGAATGTTGAGCAGCGCTCGTTTGATTATCAGTCTGCACGCAAGCGGTTAAATTCACCCAACGCAGCATTCAATATCGATGCGTTCAGATTCGTAAACGGGATATCTAATATGTCTAGCAAAATATCCAGCGCCAATCTGTTGTCGCTGCCATGCTGTTTTTCGCCGTTCCAGTAGCAAATCTCCGGAAATTGTAACTTGAACCCGGTATTCTTCAGAGAAAATGAACCCCGGGCACCTGCGCAATATGTTGTGGTGTCTGTCGCTGTCACCGCTCCAACCAGCATTGCATTTCTTAGGCGTTTCAGATTCAAAGCCAATCTGATGGCGTTTGATCTAGAGGCAGGACTAAGCAAAACAACTATTTGCCCTTTGTAGTCGGGTTTACCAAAAGATCTTTTCCTAGATTTCGATGTCCGTACTCCGCCATCAGGATTTATCGTTCTAAAGTATGCGATTTCCCTTTTGTGCGCGTTTTCGTCTTCTAAATCGAAGTATTCAAAATCTGGTCTTTGGCTTCCAGAAACATCTTTGATTCGAATCTCGTCGTAAAAACGATGGGCACTTGGTACCAAAAACGCCATTAGGAGCCTGGCATTTCTAGTCCACCCACCTGGATTATCGGTCAAGTCTATGACTACAGCATCTGGTTTTTTTTCCGCAATAATGTCTCGCATCACAAGTTCTATTCCTGCCGCTGTATCGACATTGTTGTTAAAAATTCTGATGCCTAAATATGCTATATTCAATGGTGCAGAATAACGATAATCTAGGCCAGCGTGAACCGTCTCTGGCCCCAAGTATTCTCGCAAGAATCCGGCAAGAAGCAGATTCTTTTCCACTGCTACGGAACGCTCCTTATTGAGTTGGTGAAACCTTCGAGTTCGAGCTGTAGGATTAGCTTCGTTGAGAATCCGGACGTCCTTCAACCCTGAGTGTGTGTGCTTAGTATAGACGATGTGGGGGCCAGATTGGCCAATCAGTGATCCAATTATGCCACTGTTTATTTCGAGCCTCTCACTAACAAACAGCGGATTCTCGTCTAAGCACCCATCACTGGGATGGCGTTTTCTTAGTTCAGATGCAATGACTGACCCGCTGATTTCTCCAATGGAAACGATTTCTTCCTTTCTATTTTTGTTTTCAAGATACAATTTTTTACCAATTACGAACAAAGGATATTCAAACCATGGCCAACCACCCGGTGTATTTGACTGGTTTGAACTGTTCATAAAAACCTTTGTATGTTCATCGCAAACAGCACCGAACAATTCCGTAAGTGCTAGATAAGCATCGCCAATTGAGTTTTGCTCATCGAGAGAATCAAGAATTCGATTGTAAATTGAATCCAACTCTGCCTGACTAGTATGAACTGTCAGGTTCGGATGGTATTTTTTTAGAAGATCATAGGCCTCGGCTATATCAGACTGCAAATCTTCACGCGTCATCATGCCCTCAGCATTGGCATCGAAATGCAGAAACACAAAGAGGTAGCAAATGCTTGCAGCTGCAATGATCTTCGATACTTTTGACCAAACCGTGAAGCACTTTCGGCAAAAGCTGATTACCGCATGACTACAAAACATCTAACCATCCCAATCAAACCAGAAGTTCTTAGGATTACTGTAAGTCTGACAGGATGCAAAACAAGGTCATTGGGGCAAATTGGGCCTTCACTCTTGGCCGGAATGAACGATCCGATTAATGTCTCAATCCAGATCAATCTAATCGTTCGAAGCAAATATCACTGATTGGTCGGTCTCTTTCTTGTCGACGTCACTCACAATTACGCCTAGCGCTGAAATCACAAATTCGTTCAGCGGCACGTACAACAATCTGGCAACGATATCCGGCTCCTAAGATGCTTCTTCATTAAATCGGTGTTCGGGACTGCGAGAACACATTTCGGGAATGCGCAGCAAAAAGCAGGTCTGTTCCAATTTATGGCATCCAACCTCAACTAAAATACCATAAGGGGCGATGCAGCTTTTGCTTGGACATACAAAGATGGACACCGATATCAGCGCACGCCTTACCGCATCTTCGCGGAATCGCTATTGTGGCCCATCGGGGCTGTGTGGGTCCTTCCATAAAATTCGGTCGTTGCGGGTAATTTGCGACCGCAATGACGACGAAATTTTCACGCGAAATATGAGGTGGTATTTATGTTGTTGTTGTCGAGCCCATCCATCAAGCTGAGAAACATCAGGGTGCGCGACCATGGGAGCAGTCGAAGACCTATATCTTGACGATCTTGCTGGATTGTCTTTTTGCGATGCCTTCGACCGGGTGGTCATGAGGAATCCGAACGTTCGGAAAGTCTTAAACGAATTAAAAGAAACCAGCAGACTGTCGGATTTCCATCCGACCATCGAGTTTGCCCATTCCCTAAAATTCCACGAGCCATGGAGCGTGATGCTCGATCGGCAAGCGGAGCTAGCCGTATTATTTGAGCCGGGCGGGCGGTTCTCGGATGCGATATACCAGGACTATCACGAAGCTATCGCAGACGCTGTGTGGATGATCTTCACTGAATTCCTTGCGCTCGTTCAGTTATTCACCGGGGGCTACTTGGTTGCAATCGGAGTGCGTCCAGACGGCGAAGCAGAAGTCATGCCGCTTGAGGGTTGGTGGTGTCCTGATGCTCAAATAGATATCGCAACCAGCGCTTTTACAGGGAGGCTTCATCTAAGGGATGATGACTGGTGGCAGTTGGACTATCCGCACATCGGATTGCACAGGCCACGCGTGAGTGCCACAGATATGGACGGTCTTTCACTGTCGGACGCTTTTTTAAAATTTGTTCTGCGGGATGCCGGGGTTAAGGCCCTTGGAGCGCGTGTCGAGGATCACTCCAAAATTGATCCTGAAAAGGTTCGCTTCGGCAGGTTTTGGGGTGGTCTTGCGCGCGACAAATATTGGTGGCCGATCGAAATCCATCGCATTGTCACAATGCCGGATGGCGACCGGTCGAATGAAGGGCAATTTATGAGCGCCATCGGGGACCGGATGAGCCAGTTGTTGCGTCCACTTCTGAGCGGAGAAGTTGAAGCCAAGGGATATAACCAGATCGACAATGTTGTGCTTATTCAGCGTTCGGTTTGGACCGACGATTGCTCATATATCCACGCACACGATCACTCTATCGGCCACTGGGCGGACGATGCGGGCGCATTGGCACCTGGAGGGCCGCAAGTACGGTTTCGCAACGTCGAGCTTCGGGCGATTGAGGCCAATCAAGAGAAACAGTCGGCTCCACCTTCTGAGTTCTTATTTGTCAAACCCCTGACGCCGGATCAGCAGTGTGTTATGGATGCCGTGCAGAAACTTTGGTCAGGTGAAGTCCCACCAAATTTGCGACCCTCCGAGATCATCAACCAAATTATGGACCATATTGACCGAAACGGTTGGCGACCGGTTGGTGAAAAGACGATCGAGCGAGCGATTTTTCGGAACCGACTAACGTTTGTAGTTGAGCGGTATTGGCCTGGCGGTGTGCCGTCCGATATTAGTTCTGAAGTACGAGACGACAAGATTACGAAATACTTCAAGGATCAAGGATGGTCCGGTGCAACTGCAAAACAAATCAATGAGTCTTTTGAGAAAAGCAAATAACCACATGTACTTCACGATTTGCGACCGAAAGAAAATCTGAAACAAGTTCGGACAAGTTCTGACTGTCGGGATTTGACCCAAGACAACATGAAATCTCCAGTTCATCGTCTCTGCATGATTCACCCGAACATGTGGAGAAATACACATGAACATCGCACCAAATACGCTGCCGGGCGCTCTTCTAACGGAAGTGCAGGCTGCAGACTTTCTGAATGTGTCACCCCGGACCTTACAGACCTGGCGCCTGCGCGGCGGCGGCCCCACTTTTGTGAAGATGGGCAAATCAGTACGCTACCGCGCCGTCGATCTGGATGCCTTTGTCTGCCAGAAGCTGGCCAACTCAACGTCTGAGCTGAGCTATGGCGGCTCGCAATGACCGATCACCATGATCGCGAGTTCGTTCGCGAGATCTCCCGGCTCATTGAGATTTTAGCAAAGCAGATAGAGTGCCAGTTAAACATCCTCAACTATCTCGCCAGCGGCGGCCATCCTGTCGCATCGATCAGAAAACCTGCTGCGCGTCTTGCTGAAAAAACAGAGACAAATCGATCCGCACTCCTAGCCATGCGGATCGAGTGCGGCTTCCCAAGTCAGACCGCGAAGGTCCTGACGACAAAATCCATCAGACGCGACAATGGTCCCATCGTCTCCCGTCGCCAGATACAACGAACATGTGATGCCGACACGATTGGTCAGATCGCCGAAAATGTCGTCTGCAAAATTAGGAAACGGCGGCAATGAACGAAGGACGGATCGATTTTCCACGCGTGGCAGCAACAGCCCTCACCCAGGTTGATGCGATCGTGCGCCGTTGGCTTCCTGACGGCAGCGCAGAAGGACCTGAATGGGTGGCAAGAAACCCGAGCCGAGCGGATCGGCGACGCGGAAGCTTCAAGGTCAACTTGCGAACTGGTAAATGGGGTGACTTTGCCACTGGCGAATATGGCGGTGATCTGGTGAGCCTTGCCGCCTATCTCTTCGACCTGAACCAGCGTGAAGCAGCCACGCGTATTGCGGAGATGGTCGGAGTGTCTCCCTATGAGCGCTGATCCGTTTGCGTCGCTTGATGGTGACCCAAAGATCTCGGACCGGCGAGACAACAAACCAAAACGCCGCTGCATGATGCCGGTGGCGCCCAACGCTCCGGAACCACCATCCAGGCATCCCAAACTCGGGCAGCCGTCAGCGCGATGGGCCTATCGTGATGAAGCCGGCGCGTTGCTTGGATATGTCTGTCGCTTCGAAAAGGCCGATGGTGGCAAGAGTTTCCGTCCACTTTGTCTGTTTGAGGAAAAGAACAGCACCACATCATGGCGGTGGCAAAGCTGGCCGACACCGCGACCACTCTACGGGCTGGACCGATTGGCCGCTCATCCAGATGCACCGGTGTTGATTTGTGAAGGCGAAAAAAGTGCCGACAGCGCCCAGAACCTTGTGCCTTCCCACGTAGCGATCACTTCGCCTGGCGGATCCAAGGGTGCGGCAAAAGCAGACTGGTCACCATTACCCGGCCGCGATGTTGTGATCTGGCCGGATGCCGATGAATCGGGTGTAAAATATGCAGAGCTAGTGGCGCATCTCCTTCCCGATGTAGGTGTGCGTTCAGTCGCAATCATAACGGTCCCCAACGATGTAGCTTCTGGATGGGATGCAGGGGACGCATTGAAAGAGGGTTGGAAACAAAGTCGAGCCATAGCCCTAATCTCTGGTGCAGCTCTGCATCATGTGAAAGAGCAATCCAGCGAGACTGAAACACGTAATCGCAAAACACCGCGCCAGAGGGATGCCTTGCTTGGATCCGCGGAGTCGGCTGAGTTGTGGCGTTCACCCGAAGGACGAGCCTTTGCCACCATTCCAGTCAATGATCATGTGGAGCACTGGCGGCTGGAATCGATTTCATTCAAACGATGGCTTGCCGGGCGCTTCTATGAGGAGACGGGCGGAGCACCTGGTGGTCAGCAACTGACAGATGCATTGCGCGTTCTTGACGTGCGTGCTGTCAACCAAGGCGCCTGTCATGTTCCTATGAAACGGACGGGTTTTGGTGACGATGTGCTCTGGCTCGATCTTTGTGACAATGATTGGCGAGCCATCAAGATCACGGCTGACGGCTGGGAAATCGTTGAGCAACCGCCGGTGAAATTTGTGCGAAACGAAATTATGTCGGCGCTGCCAGATCCTGAAGCTGGCGGCATGATCGAGGAACTCCGATCCTTCATCAATGTCGATAGTGGTGATTACATCCTTGTCGTTTCCTGGCTGGTGGCAGCCCTTTGGGGTCGTGGATCATCTTTTCCTGTCATTTGCCTGGGCGGCGAACAGGGGAGCGGCAAATCAACGGCATCACGCCTACTGCGAAGCCTGGTCGATCCTTCAATCGTAGAAACTTCTTCTCCACCCCGTGATGAACGTGATCTGATTGTCGCCGCCGGTGCCTGTCATGTACTTGCATTTGACAATGTGAGCCGGATCGAGAACTGGTTCTCCGATGCGGTATGCCGGCTTTCAACCGGGGCCGGGTTCCTTACCCGAAAGCTCCACACGGACAATGACGCAAGCTGGTTCCAGGGATCCCGGCCAGTCATCATGAACGGCATACCAAGCCTGACCGACCGAGCCGATCTTGCCGAACGGTCCCTGACAGTGCGGCTGAAGCGTATTGACGAAGAAAGCCGACAATCGGAAGACACCTGGTGGCAGGAGTGGGAAGTGGTACGGCCACGTGTTCTTGGCGCACTGTGTGATGCTTTGTCTGGAGCGTTGCGACGCCATGATGGTGTGCGGTTGGCCAAAATGCCCCGCATGGCGTCCTTTGCAAAACTGATGGCTGCAGCTGGTCCAAGCCTTGGTTGGGAAGACGGTGACTTCGAGCAGGCCTATTCAAATAACCGGGCAAGAACCTCTGAAACCGCATTCGAGGCCGACCCTGTAGCCGTGGCAGTCCGAGACTGGATGACAACAGAACGTGTTGGTGCAGCGTGGGAAGGCACAGCGACGGAGCTGCTGGCCGAACTTAACAAGACTGTCTCGGAAGACATTCGACGTTCCCGCTTCTGGCCGGCCAAGGTCAACGCGCTTGGAAACGCCATAGACCGTGCTGCGCCGCTGCTGCGACAGAAACAGATTCACGTTCAGAAGCGGAACACCGGAGCGGCCAGGCTGATCTCGATTGCGACAACGGTGTAACTCAAAGTGTTGTGGCACAGTGGCGGTTTGGAAATCTCCTGTAGAACCGTTTGTTGTTGCGGTGTGAGGTATCTGCTTTGTGGGGAAAGCAGGTCGACCAGATAGTTGGTCGAATAGGCGAAGAAGGCCCTGTCACGTTCGCCCCGGTGAACCGCGCTTCCGGATCGGTTGGAGACAGCGTCTTCGGTTCGACCGGTGCTGCCGCACCGAAAGCTGTGTCATCCAGCGTGTCGAGATATTCCTGCGTGGCCCTTGCGACGGCTTGCGGCCTCGACCACTCGGACCGTTCGACCTCTGAGTAACGGCTGGCATTAGCCTTGATCAGCGAAGCATCGGCACCGAAAGGTCGGCTGCATGGACTTAGCTGTCGTTTGCATACCAAATTTGCGGCCTCTTTGAGGGAGAGTCCGCTGTCGGCAAAGAGCAATTCAGAAGGAACCGTTGAGGTTGACGTCTTGCTCGCTTACAACGAATTACAGACTGGCGAGTGGGGGATTTCTGGATGCATTGCGGTACGACTGCGACTAACTTGTTTCGAAACGTTGCAAAGCAGGTCGCACATGGGATTTTCGCGATTGTAATTTCTTGTGCCATCACAATCGGTCTGCAATTCGATGCAAACGCTGAACATCCGATCTCGCGAAAGGAACTGCGGGCCGACATTCAAACCGCCTACGAAATTCTCAAGCGCTACCACCCCTGTCCAGCCCCATTTTCATGTGCCAGTTTCTGAAACGGTTTCTGGTACTGGTGCACGCATGTTCAGGGCGTGTTGCGGGCGGATATGTCAACGCCGGACTAAAACTGCACCGGGCGCCGGAGTAAAAGTGCACCATGTTGTGTGATTTGGCCGGAGTAAAAGTGCACCACTTGGCGCGATGGTAGGTTTGTCCCCAGACCCGCA
>JAAEOH010000261.1 GCA_024244645.1 Hyphomicrobiales bacterium | reverse complement strand
AGAGAGTAGAAAACTGAGTACCGCAGCTTGCTTCAAAGACCATGGGGAAGGAATTCAAGAACCGGCTTCCAGGACCCAGGCTCTTGTACAGGCAAAACATCCCGTGCTGAATGAAAGAAGAAAGATTCGCATGTTCCAGCACCACGCCCTTGGGCTTCCCTGTTGTGCCCGAGGTGTAAATGATGTAGCAAGAGGTGCTGGGAGCGGGGGGGCGCCAGTCCACAGCACTGGGTTCTGGAAGAAGAGCATCATTGAAGATGTTCATCACGCTCAGCACAGGGCATTTCACAACATTACTGTGTTGTGCAAACGCATCCTCATCCACAACCAACAGAGCCTTTACCCCTGAATCCTCCGCAATCAGCTTAATTCTGGCAGGGGGAGAGCTCGGCTCAAGTGGTACATGTGCTTCACCCGCAATGAGGACACCTGCGTGAGAGTACGGCTTTCTGTTAGCACACTGATACTCTGATATGTAAGTTTGAGAAGGTCATATGTACCGTAGATGGATGCAATTGCCTCAGCCGAGTCATTGGTCATAAGCAGGCCCACCGTCGAGTCGCCTTCAACCCCCAATAATCGCAATTGTCTTGCCACCTTATCTGCCATGCTTTGCAGCTCTGCATATGAGATAATCTGCTTCAACCCTCCGTACTCAACCAGGGCTATTGAATTTGGATTTGACTCAACTTGATCCAAGAAAACCGCGTGCACCAGCCACCCAGGCTTAGGATAAGGTGCAGATCTTTTGTTCCACTCCACTAACTGCTTCTGTTGCTCAGCATGGGTGAGCATGGGAAGGCCCCACGCTACCTTGTGTGGGTTTTCCACTGCCATCTCCAGCAGGTT
>JAAEOH010000260.1 GCA_024244645.1 Hyphomicrobiales bacterium | reverse complement strand
AGGGAAAAGATCAAACGAAAGACAATCGAAAACCGGCGTTTGCAATACCGCAAATCCGCCGCATAATATGACAAACCAGATGAGCCAATGTCTCCCTTAACTCAAAAGGCTTTTGGTCCAACTATCCATGACGACGGACAGACGGTAATCCTAAAACATGGTGATGATTGATGGTATCCTTAGCCTGAAATGAGCACGGCGAACCAGCTTACGCTGGTTATTTGAAGTCATGTGAAGTCAAAGTTACTCCGGCATCCCCGCCGCAATCAGCGCAGCGGCGTAACGCTCCCTGGCTTCTTCTGGAAGCCAAGACACTGCAGCCAATGAGTTGGATATTTTATAATCCGGGAATCTTTCAAGTATGCCCAAAACCGCTTTTCGAGACTCGTCCGGCTTTTCGACCATCCAATATGATGCGGCCAAGAGACCTTGAGCAATTCCGCTTTGTGTCTCCTTTTCGCCAAATTCAATTGCTCTAGAATAATCGCCCAACGCGAAGTAAAGTCTTCCGATGTCACGATTCGTGCCTATTTGTTGACCAGGGCTTAACCGAAGAAGTCTCTCAAATATCTTGATAGCGTCTTCATATCGACCTTCACGCACCAATACGAGTTTTGCATACTCATTTTGTACAATCACGTCGTTCGGATTCAATTCATAGGCGCGACGCATTGCAGCAGCCGCTTCAGCCGAACTGCCAGCTACAGAATAACAATAACCCCGAAGTAGATGCCCCATGTAGTCGAGCACATCCAGTGCAATCGCTCTATCTGTGAGCTTGCTGCACTCCTTGATATCTTGAGGAAAGCTTGGAGAATATCCCAACCAGATTCGTCCAAGGTGATGCCACCCCATAGCCACATACCCGCGAGGGTGATCCGGTGACCTGTCAATTATTTCTTGCGCAATTTCGGCAGTTCTGTCGTTCCCTTCACGGTTGTATCTAAAGAACACTTCCGTGGCTTTTTCCCAAAGCTCTATGATCGACAGGTCAGAGTTGGACAGCTTCTCCACCCGTCTTCGTTCCGCGAGAAAGATGCCGCCGGAACCTCGTCCGCCGATCTCGTTCGTCAGGTCAACAATCAGATCGTCCTGCAGCATAAAGAACTCACCCGCCGACCGGTCATACTGACCAGACCAGACATGATTCCCGGCAATCGCGTCGATCAACTGCACGTTGACACGCAAATCATCGCCCCGCCGCTGGAAGCTGCCCTCGACAATGTAGCGAACGCCGAGAGCTTCAGAGATTTGGCCGATCGGCAAATTCTTGCCCCTGAAGAGGAAACTCGAGCTGCGCGCGATGACGAATAGATCCGGCAGTTTGGATAGCTCGGTTATGAGCGTCTCGACAAAACCGTCAGCCAGATAGCGGTTACCTTCGTCGCTTGTCATGTTGTCGAACGGCAAAACCGCGAGGGAAGGCTTGTCCGGCAGGGGATAGACCAGTCTCGTTGGATCGGCGGGCACGTGATCGGTCAGGCTGAACCACCAAGCTCCGACAACAGCCAAAATCGCAACCACCGCCAGCGCCACGATGTGCGGAATCCTAAAAGTGCGTCGTCGCGGCGGCGTGATGCTCGCGGGCACCGCCCCCTCATCCAACATCACCCGAAAAGCCCGGACCGGCTCGGCGATGTTCTTGACCTGCACCTCGCCGAGGGCCTCGTAGCCCACCTCCACGTTCGAGCTCAGCATGTCGTGGGCAGTGCCGGAAATCACCACGCCACCCGGAGCCGCCATGGCCTCAAGGCGCGCGGCGACGTTGACGCCGTGGCCGAAGATGTCACCCTCCTCGAAGACGATGTCGCCCAGATTGATCCCGATGCGGTATTGGATCCGCCGGTCTTCCTCGACGTCCTCCTCGCGACCCACCATGACTCGCTGGATCGACACGGCACATTGCACGGCATCGACCACGCTGGCGAATTCCACCAGCATGCCATCGCCCATCAGCTTGATGATGCGGCCGTTGTATTTCTCGATCGTCGGGTCGATCAGCTCTGCACGATGGATTCTTTGCCTGTGGAGCGTGCCGGTCTCGTCCGCCTCCATCAGTCGGCTGTATCCAACCATATCTGCCGCGAAAATTGCGGCCAGCCGTCGTTCCATGGCTCCGGCCCTTTACTAATTTTGAAGCGTAGCGCGCTTCCTCCGGAAAATCCATGGACACTTCTTGCGCGTTGTCGCTGCGGATAGGTACAATTTGGGTCAAGAGCGGCTATTGCGTTCATTCCAGAGAGCGGCAGCTTTGTCCGGAGGCTGTGTGAAAACCCCCTGATTTAGCTGCTGGTGGTGTAATTCCCTGAGATTGAATCGGGGATTTAGGATGACGCAGTTTATCGAAGGTGCGGACCGATCGCAGGTGACGTTGTTACCTGAATGTCTGGACGATTACGTCGATGGGGATAATCCGGCGCGGGCCATTGATGCCTTCGTCGAGATGTTGGATTTGGCGGCGCTCGGGTTCGATACCGT
>JAAEOH010000259.1 GCA_024244645.1 Hyphomicrobiales bacterium | reverse complement strand
CACGAACTGACGTTCGTTCAAGTGCAAGCGCTTTCTCCCAGTTCTCACGCGAGAAAATTCGTAGAATCTTTCTGCTCTGCAAGCCACGTAACAACGAATCTACTTCGTTTGCAGAACGTTTCGTGGGGACGTGGCTAAGGATCGTTCCACCGATCTTCGACGCGACGTGGCCGACAATCTCATCTTGCAATTTGAACAGGTCTTTAATCTTGCTATCCAGTTTTTCTACGTACACATGATTTCCAGAAGCCGTTTCTATCAGCTGAACTGTCACACGTACCTGCTCGCCGTCGTACTGCTGACTACCCTCAATCACATAGTCTACATCCAGAGTTTTTCCGATTTCGCGGATATCGGTTGGACTCTCACGGAATTGGAAACTGGAGTTGCGAGCAATGACTTTAAACTGAGAAAAACGCGCAAGTTCTGTAATGATCCCCTCACTCAAAGCATCGCTGAGGTAACCTTTTTTGTCGCCGATGCTGAGATCATCCAAGGGAAGCACCGCCACTGAGGCGAATGATGGCTTGGCATCGGCGATTGTTTCGGTTTTGAAGCCAAATAGTTCGCTACGTTGAACCCAAATCCATGTTCCCACCACCAACAAAATTACGATGGCCAAGATTGCTGTGGTGACTGCTTTGTTGTGAAATGGTTTCTTCGCAGGCCTTGCGGAACGCGCAACCTTCCCGGCGTTTTTGGGATCGGCTAGTACACGAAATGCTTGGATTGGGCGGTCGATGTTTTTTACTTGGACATCGCCAATCAATTCAAACCCGAAGTCTACTTTAGTGCGCATCTGATCATGAGCGGCGCCCGCAATGCAAATACCTCCTGGATGAGCCAACTGTTCCAATCGGGAGGCAACATTAACGCCATCACCGTGAATATCGTCACCATCAATAATCACATCTCCGGAGTTGATTCCAATCCGATATTTGATGCGGTCTTCGTCTGGAATATCTGTTTCGCTGTCGCCCAGTTTCCGTTGCATTTCGACTGCGCAATTGACTGCGTCGATAACGCTCGGAAATTCAGCAAGAAGTCCATCTCCCATCAATTTGAAGACGCGGCCATGATGCTCCTGAATGGTAGGGTCTAATACCTGAACCCGAAGGTTGTTTTGGCGTTCGAGCGTCCTCGTCTCATCAAATTCCATGAGACCGCTGTAGCCGACTATATCGGCAGCTAAAATGGCCGCAAGACGACGCTCCATTGTGAATCTCCCTGATGGCGAAGAATATCGGAGCAATCCCAAGAAATCTATGCCGCTCACCGGTTCATTTAATGTCGCCTGTGGCACATCGCCGGCAAACCTTTAGTCGCGATTTTCTGTCCGAACCTGAGGGTTGAACGGGCGACTTGGGAATGGGACCATGTGGGCTCATCGTGACCAAATGCGACTCTGACCGTCCTGACCTCCGTTATGTCGCGATTCGGGGTGCGCTGTGCTAAATCGTGCACAAGTGAAATGTAGAGCACTATTGATCAGTAGCGCAGTGGCACTCACATGACAGTTCGGAACGACGTCGATGCAGCCGGTTGCAAGAAACGCCATGCATCAACT
>JAAEOH010000258.1 GCA_024244645.1 Hyphomicrobiales bacterium | reverse complement strand
CTCGGTGGCGACCCCGCGGTTGCCCTCGGTGTCGACGCTGCCGGGACAGATCGCGTTGACGTTGATGCCGTGCGGCGCCAGCTCGATGGCCAGGCTCTTCATCAGCCCGATGACGCCGAACTTGGCGGCGCAGTAGCCGGCACCGCCTGACTTGTCCACACGAAGTGGTCTAGAGATAGTGATAGCGGTCACACGCTTGCGTCCGTCAAAATCAAAGTTGGACAATTGACCAAACCGTAATGCCTCGTGCGGCGCCCAAACCTGGCGCAGCAATTACTCGCAGCCTAGGTGTGTTCTCATAGATGCCCGTGCTTCACCGACCCTCGACATGTCCGCTTCCGAGGGTGTCCCGGACCGAGTGACTGATGCCCCACACGCTGCAGAATTGCCGAAAGCTGACATTCGGCATTTCCGGTTGTAGCGTCTTGAAATGACTGTCCAGCCGAGACAATTACCCATTGATGTGCATCAACGACACTTATGGCCGTGCGTGCCAGCATTTGATTTTGAATGAGTGTCGGCTCGCGGAACGTGGCGAGGTATGTGATATTCATTTGAACTCGAAGGCAGCTATGTTTTGTGCCGGAAGTGCGTTTGGGCTGCCATCGATTCCTTTTGGTGCGGCTTACATGGGCATCTCCGCTCATTGAAGGTTTGAGCCGCGTCGCCTCCAATACGGTCGAGGCGAGGCCGAGAAAAGCACTTGAATTAGAAGGAGAATAATATCGCTCCAGCGCGAACAAGAACACGAACTGAAAAGGAGAAAAATGAGGTATGCCGAAAATCCAAGTTGCGATCGCGGGCGTGGGCAACTGTGCGAGTTCATTGATTCAGGGATTGGAATTCTACAGCCATCGTGCGAACCGTGATCTAGGCGGACTGATGCATCGGAGCATCGGAGGGTACAGCTGCGACGACATCGAAGTGGTCGCCGCCTTCGACATCGACAGGCGTAAGGTGGGACTGCCGGTCGAACAAGCCATCTTCGCGAAGCCCAATTGCGCGGCGGTGTTCCAAAATTTCATCTCCGCCTCGGGTGTGACAGTTAGCATGGGACCGGTGCTCGACGGCCTTGCGCCGCACATGGTTGACCATCCCGATGACGAGGCATTCCGCTTGGCCGACGAGGAACCGGTCGATGTCGCCTGCATATTGAAGGACTCAGGGGCCGAGGTGTTGGTCGGTTACCTGCCCGTGGGCTCCGAGCAAGCAGTGCGCCATTACGCCGAAGCGTGCCTCGAGGCCGGTGTCGCGATGGTCAATTGCGTGCCGGTGTTTATCGCCTCCGACCCCGAGTGGGCGCGGAGATTCACCAAGGCCGGTGTGCCGATCATCGGTGACGACATCAAGAGCCAGGTGGGTGCGACCATCATCCATCGAATGCTTGCCCGACTGTTCGGCGACCGCGGCGTCCGTCTCGACCGTACCTATCAACTCAACACCGGCGGCAATACTGATTTCCTCAACATGCTGGCGCAGGAGCGGCTGAAGTCGAAGAAGGTCTCCAAGACGGAGTCCGTTCAGTCCCAGCTGGACGAGCGACTGGAAAGCCGTGACATCCATATCGGGCCATCCGATTATGTCGCCTGGCAGGACGACAATAAGGTGTGCTTCATTCGCATGGAAGGGCGCGGTTTCGGCGAGGTGCCGATGGAGCTGGAGCTCAGATTGTCGGTCCAGGATTCGCCCAACAGCGCTGGCGTTGTGATCGACGCCATCCGCTGCGCAAAGCTCGCGCTTGAGCGCGGTCACGCCGGCCCGATCGACGACGTTTCGGCCTGTTATATGAAGAGCCCGCCGGTCCAGATGCGGGACACCGTTGCACGCCTGCGCACCGAGGATTTCATCCGCGGTATCGGTGACCTGCCGGAACAGATCGCCATGGTCGACGCGCCCGTGGCCGGCGAATAGCGGGCATCTCCCAAGGCCCGGCCATGGTCATGTCATCCGACATGGACCGGCATTTTGCCGAGGTCTCCTCGGTTTACCGGGAAGTTCGCACTACCGACCGCGAGCCGATTGAACGGATCGCGATGGAGCTCAAAGGCCTGCCTCACCCGAAGGGTGCAGACATCGGTTGCGGCGCTGGGCGTTATGATCGCTTGATGTTCGAGATCATCCCGGGATTGCATCTCACCTGCATCGATGCCAATCCGGCGATGCTTGAACAGGTTCATGGGCTGCTCGCTGGCAGCGGGTTTGACGCGTTCGAGACGCGGCAATCAACGGTCGAGGGCCTCGTACTGGAGGCCGGCGCATACGACTTCGTGACCTCGTTGAACGCCGTCCATCACTTCGATGTTCCGGATTTTCTCAGGAAATCGCGGGACGGGCTCGTGGCCGGTGGGTGCCTGTTCGTCTATACGCGGCTTCCGGGGCAGAACGCGCGCAGTATTTGGGGCCGGTATTTCCCCGGTTTCGCCGAGAAGGAAACGCGACTGCTGGAACTCGGCGATTTACATCGCTGGATCGAGGACACACCGGGTCTGAGGTTCGTCAGTGCGACGTGTCTGCGATACCGGAGACGATCGTCGCCTGAGCGGTTGGTCGAGCAGGCTCGGCACCGGCACTACTCCACGTTCGAGTTCTACGATCAGGATGCGTTCGAGGAGGCATTGACCGTGTTCCTAAAGAAGGTGCGGCGGCGCTTTCCCGATACCGTCGAGTGGCACGACGAGAACGTCCTCGTCCATGTCCTCCGGAACGACGACTGACGCCTGTTCCGGGCCCTACCACTCCCGGCCCTGCGGGCAGGACTGGTGCTGCATCCGATCACCAAATGCAAGCCCGCCTCCAAGAGGGGAACAAGCCTCGAAGGACTCAAATCGGTCCGACCTTGACGTCAGGGCCCGTTTCGTTCTGTGTCTGCGGATTGGGGTACGGCGATCGAAAACCACTCAACCTTCCGGTGTCAGGGGCATTGTGGACATCGCCGCGGACAGCTCTGGGCGGCGAGGTCGCACAGTCAGCCGTCGTAGCCCTTTCCTAGTAGCGGCTAGTGGTGAGGCCCCTATACTTCAGACTGCATTCTTGCCAATCGAGTTTGCAACGTGGTCCCATGGAGGGCGTAACCACGGCAGCTCCTCTTCGCGAAGGACGGGTCAAAGGTGAACAGGTCATGATGAATGAGTAGCCCTACGTTATTCGGACGGCATGTCAGGTATTCACCTTGAGAAGAGAGTCGCCGAAAAATGAACAGGTGCACGTGGCCGTCACCGGGTTTGACGCAAGACCTTGAGGAGAGACTTGAACAACGCCTCGGAAGGCTACATGCGAGGCAGCGGCTCGGGATCGAGAAGGACTACGAGGGCCATATCTTCGGCCATGGTATCAACTTCTTTCACATCGAGAACTGGCACTCGATCCATTCCGTCATTCGAAACACACTGAAGCTGATTGGACTCTATTGGCGGGGACGCAGGAATGCGGAAAGCATCCAAGTTCGACACCATCATGTGAAGCTGCCCAAACTTCCAACGTCGTTCGACGGCTTCACCATCCTCCATCTCAGTGACATGCATGCGGACATCAGCCACGGCGCCAAGAAGCGCGTGATCGAACCTGACCGGGAAACCGCTGACCTACTGCCTTATCCTTAGACCTTCTTCAGGTCGGCCGCGATCGACCGTTCCTGATCGCTGCGCCCGGCGAAGGACTGAAGCGGGACGACATCCCACTCGAGCACGCCCCAGGCCGGCAGGTTGCGCAGAAGTCGGTCCAACTCGTCGTTGGACTCCGCTTCGACGATGAAGACAAAGGCCCGTTCG
>JAAEOH010000257.1 GCA_024244645.1 Hyphomicrobiales bacterium | reverse complement strand
TACAAGAAGCCATTACATCAGCAACACAATCCGCCATTACATCAGCAACACACGCTTTTGGCAAATGACGAGAAAAGCCGACCAATCACTTTTGCCACAACCATAGTTAGATTAGCGGGTGTACCGCGTAACGTAGTTAGCGGGGTATTCTAGTATATATATATATATATATCAGAATTGTTTTTTTAAATAGGCGGAATCAGTGTGTCAAATCTACGAACTTCAAGGCCAATAAAATCATATTAATACTTAAGTGTTGTTGTCGTACCCGGGCTCATTCGATTCGTCGTGTCAAGTACTATCAGAATCACCCTTCAAATCCCTCAGATCTATTCTAATTCGTATTTTATGGTGTGAAACGTCTCGAAAATCATCGATTTTTGATGTACACACCTGGTATCCCGTTTTTCTGTGAAATTTTGAATCGTTAAAAAGAATATTTTCAATGTTGTTCTAATCTGAACCACTATGATTTTTGGGTCAAGCGACAAATAATATATCAGAAAACATCCACTGTGATGAGTTTTGGTGTGATCCTACCTAAGTTTTTGCTCTATTATTAAAATGGGATACCAAAATAGTGATTATTTCAAAGTACGAAACCTTGGAAGCCAATTATTTTTTCGCCTTCGATTAGCGATATGTATACAGAGTGTTTTTTGTGAGTTTCGAGTGTGCTGATCAAGATGCAATGGATGGCAGCGGGAGGGAAATTCACCACAATATATATATTAAACGGATACCATAAAATGGGATACCAAATGTATATTTTTCATGTATACCATCTTTCGGGATCTATTTAAAAAGCACAACAGCTTCTAAGACGCTAATTCTTTCATAGTTAAATTCTACGTACCCTTCTGTATAGGAAAATATTTTTTTGTATATTCTTTGAGGGCGAAATTATCGTCTACAGGAACAAAAAAGCAAAATGTGATACCAAAAAAACATGAAATATATGAAATTGAGATACAACCATCAAAAACCGAAATATAAAGTTGCTGAAGTGATCACAACGATTTGTTTTCATATAATGTATTCATATGAATGTTTTACAAACATTTCCGACAAGTTACCAGTGTCAATATTATGTACACTTATTTTTCAAAAACGGGATACCAAAATCGAAATATTTAATAGTAGTTGACTTCAAGAGACGATTACATGTACTTTTTTTTCATGAAATCACCTAATGTCTATTCTGAGCTGTTGCCTATGTTTTTCAATACTAGAAACTGTTATTGGTATATCGTTTAGATTACGTATATGATTGTAATTGCAGTTTGTTGAAATTTGTGATACCAAAAAAACAATATTGGTATCCCGTTTTTTAGCAATACTACCAAAATTGATTTAAAGAAATTCATTGAGATCTGCAAGTTAAACATTTACCATAACGACAGGTGAAGAATCCGAATATGTCAACGGTAATGCATAAAACGAAACATATGTAAAAATACGG
>JAAEOH010000256.1 GCA_024244645.1 Hyphomicrobiales bacterium | reverse complement strand
CAGATTGTAGAAGCGTTCCCATTCCTCCAGTTTAGCCTCGAGATCCACATCACCTTTATAGCTGAGCAGTTGATAGAATTCCTGACCATCAGACCGGTGTGACCGTTCGACTTTTCCGTTAAGTTGCGGCGTGCCGCGCCTCATGGAGACGTTCTCGAACTTGAAAGGCTCATGAAACAAGAATGGGTAGACGCGCGCGCGACAGATACGGCGAAAGCCTATCGGGCATTCCTTAAGAGATGGCCGGATTCGGATCATTCTTCCGAAGCGAAAAAAGAGATCGAAAAACGATACGAGTTTTATACGGCGCTGATCAACAAAACGAGCCAGGATGGAAACTTGGTCGTCCGCTGGCCGGTACTCTTGATTCTTGGGCCCGTTTTCTTGTTTGCAATTGGTGTTGGGTGCCTGCTTCTCCTGGGATTGACGTCCCTCGCACTTTCGATGATTGGACTATCATCGGGGGTGTCTACGGCAATCCCGGTGTTGGCAGGTGCCGTCCTGCTCATTGTCAAGTTTGGCTTCGGCTCTGAATCGTCGACTGCTTTCATGAGTGCAATATTTGTCGTGCTACTTGCAGTTCTGGTTGTGCTCATCCTGAACTGGATTGGGCAGGACGGTTGGGTGTCAAGTTTCTACCAGGCGACTGGTCTTTAGTGCTATCTGTTCCCCATCAGCGCCTAATGGGCAGATTAGGTTGATTGCTTAAGGGAGTGGCAAGTATCATCAACCAGGGAAGAAATCAGGTCGCAGCGGCACAGGGTTGCAAATTGAATGGAGGGTAATGGAGTCAGCGGCAGTTCCCGCATTTCAACATGTGCTGCAACAGGCTAATTGCATATTATTTATAGCGATTTCTTGGAGTTCATCTGTGGCGAGAAAAACTGTCGACACGCTCATCCTGGATTTGGACAACACAATTTTTGATTGGTTTGCGGTTTGGTACGCAACGTTTGAACCGATCTACAATGAGATCTTAACCCAACTTGCTTCTAATCATCAAAACCACTTGCAATCAGAGGGGCGTCCATAGATGACAATGCCGAATGCAGTCCTTGAAATCCTCCATTTCGGGCCGGATTACTCCGGCCCGAAATGAGGTCGGGACTCCTATTTGGAAAGCCAAACAAGTTGTCGTTAGCGGCTCAGGTACTCCAACTCTCTTTTGTCCTCTACATCTGCCACGGGGAAGTCCTCGTGAAGTGTTTTCGCCAAGCCATAGGCCATCAGCAGCAGCATCACCGCGATCGGCAGACCAGCGACGATGGACGCTGTCTGTAGCGCACTCAAGCCGCCGGCCAGCAACAGCACACCGGCAACAACGCCGGAGGTGATGCCCCAGAACAGCCGGAACTTGATTGGCGGGTGCTCATCGCCCATGGACAGCATGGTGCACATCACAAGGGTGCCGGAATCCGACGATGTCACGAACCATGACACCAGCAGAATTGTTATCAAGATGGTAATTGGGGTGACCAGGCTCTCATAACCAAAGCCCTCGACGGTCTTGAACACACCATCCGCATAGTTAGCATTTACCGCATCGACCACGCCTGCGGCGTTAAACAGATCGACGCCCACGGCGGCACCACCGAACACGCCCATCCACAAGACGACGACCGAGGTTGGCACCAGGAGCACGCAAAAGCAGAATTGCCGGAGCGTGCGGCCCTTGGAGACACGGGCAATGAACAAGCCGACGAAGGGGCACCAGGCAATCCACCAACCCCAGTAGAAGATCGTCCACCAGCTCTGCCATTGACGCTCCGGCTCGGTGTCAATCCAGAATCCCATCGGGATGACATTCCAGATGTAATCGCCGGCGCCGGAAATGACCATGCCCAGGATAAAGGCCGTCGGTCCTAAGACCAGGAAAATAAGTAGCAGCACAAGACTGGCCCAGACGTTGCACTCACTCAGAATTCGGACGCCCTTGCCCACGCCGGAGACGGCGGACCCCGTGCCCAGCGCCGTGATAATGGCGATGAGGATCAAGTGGTTGGTTGTCGTGTCCGACATCCAACCCAGATTTTCCAAGCCCGCGGCAATTGGCGCGACACCGAGGCCAAGCGAGGTGGCAAGGCCAAAAATAGTACCAAACACCCCAATGAGGTCAACCGCATGACCCCAGGGGCCGTAAACCTTGTTTTTCAAGATCGGGTACATGACCGACCTCAGCGATAACGGCAAACCCTTGCGGTAGGAAAAATACGCCAGGCTCAAGCCGACCAACACGTAGAGCGCCCAACCGTGCAGTCCCCAATGAAAAATGGTGATTCGAAGGGCAACGCCGGCGGCGTCTACCCCGCCCGGTTTAATCCCTTCGTGGGTCAGAAAGGGGTTGTCCTGAATGTGGTACATCGGCTCGGCCACACCCCAATAGATGAGGCCAGACCCAAGTCCCGCACTGAACAACATGCAAATCCAAGAGAAGGTCGAAAAATCCGGCTCGTCGTCGTCTTTGCCCAGTTTCACATTGCCAAACCGGCTGACCAGCAGCCAAAACACGAAAAACAGCGCTACGGTCACCACAAAAACGTAGAACCAGTCAAGCGTGTTGATGATGAAGTCCTTGCCTTGGGCAAAAACTGCACCGGAGTAGTCAACGTCCCAGATCGTAAAGGCAACGAACCCCACAATCATCACCATCGAGGCGATCGACATAATAGTGTTCGATCCTGCGAAAAATCCGGATTTGGCGACCAGTCCCTCCGGCGGCGTATGAGTTTCTTCACTCATAAATTTACCCTCCTTGCCCGTCTTATTGTGTTGTTCACCGCACCGTGCCCGAAGCGCCCTGCCTGGCAGAACCAGCAATCCAGGCGTTAAAGGCTTCTTCCAAAGTCTCATCATGTTCCGACCACCACTGCGCGTTCGAAAGGATCGAGACCTTGTCGGCATAGGCCGGCCCATTGGGCAGCTGTGAGAGCACTTCATCGGAAATCAATGCCAGCGATGATTTGCGTGTCGGCCCGTTGGGCAGATAACTCACCATACTGGCCAGAGATTCCGAGCTACTCGCAAAGCGGATGAAGTCTATGGCCGCGTCCATATTTTGACTGCCCTTGGGTATGCCAAAGAGATCAAGCTCGATCACCCGACCGTCCCAAACCATGGAAAAATCTGCGCCCTCTTCGCGCGAGGCAACGGCACCAGTGGTCGCCCAAACCATACTCATGGAAACTTCGTCGCCATTCAACAGGCGCACCGGATCTAGGCCATCTTGCCAAAGCACAAGTCCTGGCTTGATCGCATCCATCTTGGACAACGCACGTTTGATACCCTCTGGGGTTGCCAGAACGCCATAGACATCGTTCGGAGCCACACCATCGGCAATCAGAGCCCACTCCATAACCACCGTCGGATCATCTCGGATCGCCCGCGGGCCGGGATACTTTTCGGTATCGAAAAAATCTGAGATCGTGGCTGGCGGGTCATCGCCAAAGACTTTACTGCTATAGGCGAAAGCCGTCGCCCAGACGATGACGCCAATGCCACAGGGGTTGAGCGCTCCTTCGACAAAGTCATCACGATAGTCACTTCCATCCACGCCATCGGGCATCTCAAGGTCCTGGAGGATTTCCAGCAACCCGCCCTCGCAGGCACGCAGCGAATCCGCTTGGGTCAGATCGACCACGTCCCAAACAACATTTGCGGATTCCACCTGGTCGCGGATTTCATCAATGCCGCCGGCATAGTGCTCCACATTGACCTTGACCCCGGTCATCGCTTCGTAGGGACGGACGAAGCCCAGCATCTGGCTGCGCATATATGGTCCGGTCCAAGACGTGAAGGTGATCTCATTCCCTGCACTTGCTGGCACGACTACAGATTCCTCGGATCCAGCGTTGTTTTCCTGAGCGTAGGCACCAACCCAAGTCATCACGGACACTAGGAAGGTCACGGCGGCAAACCTGCCGCAAAAGAATCCCAATCGGTTGTTGTTCATCTATTTTTCCCCATTTCGCGTTCCAATGTATCGGAGTGTAGCCGGCACTCATTTACTAAGCATCTGGTCGTCAGTTTTCGAGACTCTCTTGGGATCTGTGCGGCCGCGGATCAAAGAGCGCCCCATGGCAAATTGCCATTACTCTCGCCCGATGCTCGCAATTCGATCGGCCGCGTCCTTTGCTGTTAGCAATTACATTAACCCGAAATTCCCCAGATGATTCCCAAACTCGGCCCCGATGATAGCCGAGGCAGCCCTGTTCGGGAACCATAAACGGCATTTTCGCCTGATGAACCGAGCCTTCGTCCACGAAGCTGCTCTCGGCAGGGTAGTGTCAGAAGAACGCCAACAAGTCTCAGTATCCCAGTATAAGACGACATTTCCCAAGTAATCCATCAATCTGCGCTGATCGTAATCGAACTCCGTCTCCGATGGAATGAATATCGCTGTGCTGCCTTCCGACAGTCCCGATTTGATGATTTGGCGGGTGTTGGAAGCCCCTTTTGGCCAGTTTT
>JAAEOH010000255.1 GCA_024244645.1 Hyphomicrobiales bacterium | reverse complement strand
CATCATGACCACCGGCTGGACGCCGATCGATCCGATCCTGTCGATCCTGGTGGCGCTTCTCGTCTTACGCGCCGCCTGGTCGATCGTGCGCAAGTCGGGCCATATCCTGCTCGAGGGCACGCCGGAAAATGTCGACCCGAAGGACCTTGCGGACAAGCTGACGCAACAGGTTCCGGGCGTCGAGGACATTCACCACGTCCATATCTGGTCGCTGACATCGGAAAAGCCGGTCCTCACCATGCATGCGGTGGTCGGCGATGGCGCCGACAACGATACCGTGCTTGCAGGGTTGCAAAAAGCGCTGTCGGAAGATTTCGGAATTGCCCACGCGACGATCCAGCTGGAATCGCGACGTTGTGACTGACGGCCGGAGTGCGGACATTCGGGGCACAGGCCGAATGCGCAGTTTCGGTCCGATGCGGAAGTTCGCAACGCCAGAACTGCGCTGTAGTGCACCGTCAAAATCGGTCATTATCCACACGACAAGTTCTGGTCTCCGACACCCAGATGCAGGTCCAGTCATTGATAGCCGGTCATCTCCAGATAGCCGCGGCCGCGATGGCTGCCGTCGGCGATGACGGGCCCCTCCCAATAGGGCACCAGCGTCTCCATCCAGCTCTGCGTATTGAGCGCCTCGATTGTGATGTCGAGATCGCGCTCGGCGAGTTGCAGACGCCATACGGTAGGAACCTCGCGGTCCGCTACCCGCTGGGTGGGCCCGGGCACCATGCGCAGCGCGCCGTCACCATAGGCTGTGGCCTTTCCGGCCGGGTCGATCCAGGTGGCCGAGGTGTAGGTCTCGGCGCTGCGGCTGCGCAGCCGGAATCCCATCAGCTTCGATCCGTCATCAAAATGCATCGACAGCCAATCCCAGCCGGTCTGGTCGGGATCCAGCGGCTGTGACGACCACTCGCGGTCGAGCCAGGCCTGGCCGCTGACCTCAACCTGACCGGACGGCAGGTTGATTTTGCCCGTCACAGTGTAGAAGGGCTGAGAATAGTAGTAGCTCGCCTGGCCGGAGGCCGATTTGACCGACAGGCCACTTTCACCGTGCAGGACCAGTGGTCCCGAAGCGGTGAGCTTGATGTCATAGGAAAAATCCAGGCCGCGGGCGGTGACGTGAAGCGCCGCCAGCTGGTCTTCGCCCGCCGCAGACCGGCTGGTCATGTGCCAGTCGTCGATCCAGGCCGAAAACGGGTTTGCTGCCACGCCTGCCTGGCCGATGCCACCGCGGGAAAAACGTTCGGTAGAAAAATGCCGGTTCGCCGTGGTCACGGCGGCGTGGGCCATCCAGGTCTGAGAAGCGGACCAGCCATTATCGGCCTTTGGCAGCAAAGCGGAGCGAAACAGCGTCCATTGCAGGCCGTAATCGGTGCCGTTTCCGTCATTCAGATTGGCGGTCAGGTACCACCATTCGATGCGGAAATCGGGATGCGGTCCGTGGTCGTCGGGGAATACCAGCGTGTGTCCCGGTTCCGGGACTGAAAACCCTTCGCTTTTCGTTCCGAGGCCCGCAAAGCCCTGGGCAAGGGCGCCGGTCGCTGTCATGACGATCAGCAGTGCGAGAAACCTAACGCTCATGAACAAAGACCTTGAGAAAACTTGCGGGCCGCGTCCGGGCGAGACGCCAGACCGGGATGGCGGCGGCCAGACCGGCGGCGATCATCGCCAGGGCCAACAGCCGCAACCAGTCCATCGGAAAGACAAACATCGGCAGGCGCCAGCCGAACGCCTCGACATTGACGATGGCAAGCAGCACCCAGGCAAGCAGCAGGCCGACCGGTAGCGCCACCAGCCAGGTCAGAACGGCCAGGGCGAGAGTGCGCAGCATCTCCAGCCGAGCGAGCGAGGCGCGCGTCGTTCCAACCGCCCAGACCGGCGCAATCTGCGACAGGCGCATGGTTGAGAGCGTCAGCAGATTGGCGAGAATGGCAAAGCCGGCAATGCCCAGCGTCAGCGTGTTGAGCGCACCCGTCACCAGGAATGTCCGGTCGAACACCGTCAGTGAAAACCTTTTGGCGTCGGCCTGGTTGAGGATGTTGTCGGGGGAGAGGCCAAGCTCTTCGACGAGCGCCTCCGCGACGGCGCTCGCTTCCTCTGGCGGCACTCGGACGGCATGCCGCAACTTCGGTATATCCGGAAAATAACCCATAAGTTTGTCATGATTGACGATCACCTGTCCCGTCGGATTGCCGTAATCGGAATAGACGCCGACGATCTCCTCCGTCCAGCCGGGCGCGACAGGCAGGCGATCGCCCCGCCGGTAGCCGCCGCGCCGGAAGAGCTGTTCGTTGATCAGGGCGCCATCGCCGTCGGCAACGCGGTCCCAGACATTCTCCGTGCGCTCCAGCAACGGCCAGTGGTTCCGGTAGGTGGCATGATCGGCGATGCCGTAGAGGAAGACGGGCAATCCGCCGATCTCGACCTCTGTTGTCCGGATCGGCAGCACAGCGTCCGCTCGCTCGCTGAGAAATGCCCGCAAATCTTCGGCCTGGGCTTCGCTGTTCGCAGAGACATAGAGTTCGGACGCCAGGCGTTGGTCAAGCCAGCCGGTGAAGGTATTCCGGAACGACTCGACCATGGTGCCGACGCCGATATTCGCGGCGAGCGCCAGCATGAGGGCCATGAGTGCCAGCGACAGACCCGGAACCTGCTGGCGCATGTCGGCCCACACCCATTCGGCCATCGCCGAGCGGGCCATGCGCGCACCGAGCCTCAAAGCCAAGATCAGAAGGGTAGGCAGGAGCAGCGCTGCGCCGAGAAGCAGGGTGCCCAGGATCAGAAATCCGGTTAGCAGGCTGCCGCCGAGCCAGGCCATTGCCAGCGATGTCAGCAAAAGCGCCGCAGCGGCGAGTGCGGTCCAGCGACTGTTCTTCAGGCTTGCCATCGCCCAGGCCCTGGGTTGGGCCGGAGCGAGTAGCGGCATGCGCGCCATGCGCCACAGCCCCTGACCGACGGCGAGCAGAGCGCCGCCAAAGGCGATGGCAATTCCGGTCAGGATCCAGTCCGGCCGCAAGGCGAGCGATCCGGGCACGGATGTGCCATAAAGGCCGGCAAGCGTCGCCGCAACGTCCGGCAACAGCAATGCCGCGATAAAATAGCCGAGTACCACGCCGAGCAGCCCGGCAATCAACGCCAAAAACACGGTTTCGGCCAACAGCAGCAGGATGACGGTCCTGTTTGGCATGCCGAGCGCCCGCAGGGTGCGGATCACCGTGCGGCGCTGTTCGAAGGCAAGGCCGATCGTCGCATGGACGATGAACAGGCCGACGGCGAAGGACAGGAAACCAAAGGCGGTCAGATTGAGATGGAAACTATCCGTCAGCCGGGCGATGTCGCCCTGCGGATCGGGTGCAACGCGCTTGAGATCGGGCGCGATCTCAGACAGGGGAGCCAGTCCGTCGGGCTGATTGGGTGCCACCATCAAATAGTCGAAATCCTGCCGCTTCAACAGCGCCCAGGCGGACGAAATGTCGGCCACAAGGCTGCCCGGTGCGACCTGTAGCGAGGTGCGCAGGTTGAGGTCGCGATCGACAAGCGCGGCAGCCGTTTCTGGATGGACCAGAACGAGATCGTCGCCGGCGACGAAGTCGGCGATGCCGGCATTGCCCGAAGGTCCGATGGGTGTGGCCCGTTGCGGCAGGGTGAAGACGTCGATGCCCATGACCCGCACTCGGATCCGCCCAAGCCGCAGGGTTCCTTCTACGACGGGGGACACCAGCCAGCCGGCGCGCCGCAGGGCAACAAACCGGTCCGCAGCGATCGGCCTGCCAACTTTGGATTGAAGCCGCTCCAGTGTGTCCTGCCCGAGAGCGGCCGCCGCGCGGGCGTAGCTCGACCGGGCCTCGCTGTTGATAGCCTGCACGCCCGTCCACAGCCCCGTTGCCAGCGCCAGACCGACGATCAGGGTCGCCAGCTGCAGCGGCCGATAGCGCCAGTGCGACAGGAGCGCTGCAAATCCCGCGCCGGTCATTGCAGCCTGCCGTGCGTCAGATGCAGCCGCCGGTCCAGCAGGCCGGCCAGGCGGGTCGAATGGGTGACCAGGATGAAACCGGCCCGCACGTCCGCGACAAGCTGCAGCATCAGGTCGATAACCGCATCGCCGGTGTCCTCGTCGAGATTGCCGGTCGGCTCATCGGCGAGGATCAGGTCGGGCCTGACGGCGAGCGTCCGCCCGATCGCTACCCGCTGCTGCTGGCCGCCTGAAAGCTGTTCCGGATAGCGATGGAGGCACTCGGCCAGGCCGAGCCGTTCCGTAAGGTGGGCGTTCCAGTCAGGGTCGAGACGTCCGGCCAGCCGGGCATGAAAGGCAAGGTTTTGGGCAACGGTCAGCGAGGGTATGAGATTGAACTGTTGAAACACCAGGCCAATCTTGCCGCGGCGCAATGCGGCGAGCTGCGGATCGTCCATGTGCGCAATGTCGGCTCCGGCGACCTTGATTTCGCCGCTGTCGGGCCCGTCAAGTCCGCCGATCAGATGTAATAGTGTGCTCTTGCCGGATCCCGATTCCCCGGTGAGCGCCAGATGCTGCCCGGCATCGAGATCCAGCGAAATGCCCTTGAGAACATCGACGGGCCCTTCTTCGGTTGTAAACGATTTCCTGACATCGCGCAGAGCAAGCAGCATGGTGGACCCGGTTCTGGTTTTGGGTCGTACACTAGAGGGTTTGATGGTCGGTTGGAAATGCCCGGCCGAGGTGACTTTTGGTCGCTGGAAATACGAACGCCGAATTGATCTGATTTGGATACGCCAAGGCCTCGACTGTCAGCGCAGCAGGCGTCCAGGTGCGGGCAATTTCAGCCCTTAGAGCGTATCTTGATTGTACGGAATCATTTGACCGAGGCGATTTTGACTGCTGACAAGGCGGCTTGCACGCCGTGGTGCCATCCACCACAAGCGCGAGCCAACGCAGTCAGCGGGTAAAATCGTCCGGCCCGATTGCCGCAGCATATCAACAGCATAGTCCTATCAGGGGTGGCGGCAAATCGGCCCATCGGCGTCGTTGCGCCGCTTGCCGATGCACCGTATCGCGCTGCGCGACGCGCCTAGCCGAGTGGGCCGATATTCCGCCATCAAATGCTTCCGTACAATCAAGACACGCTCTAGCTGTTGTTCTTTCCAATTGCAGAGAAAAACGGTTTCGAGCCCTATTGTGACCCTCAATTCTGCAAGTCGATCGTCACAACCAGCCCTAAGCAGCCGTTCGTGTGTTTCGGTAGTGGCGCCGTGGTGTGTTTCACCCTTTGGCGTGCCATCCGTTGTCCACGTAGGTGGCCGTGCCATTGACAAAGCTCGCTTCGTCGGACGCGAGGAAAACCACCGTTCGGGCGACCTCTTCCGGATAGCAGATCCTGCCCTGTGTTGCCGCCATTCCGCTGTCTTCCCACTCCTGGCCCGCAGCGTCCAGTTCGGCGATTTCCTTCAGCCCATGTGCCGTTTCCACAAATCCGGGGCAGATCGCGTTGCAGCGGATACCGGCATCACGATACTCAGTCGAAATCGTGCGCGACAATTGCAGTACTGCCGCCTTGGACATGCAATAGACCGATTCAAGCGCATAGCCGAGTTCCGCTGCGATCGAAGAGGTGATGACAATCGACCCTCCGCCATTGTCGGCCATTTCTTTGACCGCGCGGCGGCAGACCAGAAAGGCAGATTTCACATTCAGGTCCATCAACCAGTCGTACTCTTCCTCGGTGGTTTCATGCAGCGATTTCACGATGATGGAGCCTGCGTGATTGAAGAGCACATTGTAAGCGCCAAATTCGGTCACGCTGGCATCAAAGGCCGCGTCTATGTCGGCGGCCTTGGTAACGTCACATTGGAAAACCCCGGCCTTGCCGCCATTCTCCCGGATCATCTGAACCGTATTTCGGCCTTCCTCTTCGTTGATGTCGAAGATCGAAACGGTCGCGCCTTGCTGGGCAAACAGCAGCGCGGTGGCGCGTCCCATTCCGGTGGCGCCACCGGTGATAACGGCTGTCTTGCCCTCGAGTCGTCCGCCTTGTCCCATCGTTTTCTCCCTGGTTCAGATGCATTCCCCGCCGTCTATCACCAGCGCATGACCGGTCATGAAGGACGACATGTCGGAGGCGAGAAACACGATGGCGTCCGCGATCTCGCCGGTTTGGGCCCAACGTCCCATGGGTATGCTGTTGGAGATGTAATTTTCCAGCTCCGCCCGGCCGCCCATCTGGATCTCGAATCCGGCGTTGAAAGGCGTATCAACCCATCCCGGGCAAAGCGCGTTGAACCGCACATTGTCCCGCGCATAGTCCGCCGCCATCTGGCGAACCATCGCCACAACGGCGTGTTTGGTTGTGGCGTAGGCGATCATCTCGCGGTCATATTGCACCCCCGAATTCGAAGAGGTGATGATGACGCTGCCGCCGCCCTGCCTGCGCATTTGTCCGACAACAGCCCGCGCGGCGATGAAATGGGCCCGGACGTTTAACCGCCAGGAAGCGTCCATGCCTTGCGGTGTTACCTGCTCGAGCGTTCCCTCGACCTGGATGCCGGCGTGGGAATGCAGGATGTCCAGACGGCCATGCGTGTCAATCGCGCCCCGAATGACCGTTTCGACGGCGGTATCGTCCCGCATGTCCAGACCGATATGTTCTGCCGAGCCACCCGCTTCCGCGATGGCCGCGGCGGTCTTGTCCGCCAGGTCGGCGGCCAGATCAGAAACAATGACATGCGCACCGCAGCGGGCCATGGCAACTGCTCCGGCCCGGCCGATGCCCGACCCGGCACCGGTCACGAAGGCGATGCGGCCCTGAAGCGAGGTCAATTCGGATGGCGCCTTGACAGGCTCAAGCAGTGTCATTTTTTCTTTTTCTCCCCGCGTTGCAACAAAATCTGGGTCATGATCAGAATGATCAGGGACGCCGCCAGAACCGTAGTGCCGATTGCATTGATTTCCGGTGTCACGCCCCGGCGGATCGACGAGAAGACATAGATCGGCAGCGTTGTCTCGGATCCGGCAACAAAGAAGGCGATGATGAAATCGTCAAAGCTGAATGTGAAACTCAGAAGAAACCCCGCCAGAATGGCCGGGAAGATCAGGGGCAGGGTAACCTGCCTGAACGTTCCTAAGGGTGTGGCGTAAAGATCAGACGATGCTTCGGTCAGTGCACGGTCCATTCCGGACAAGCGCGCCCGTACAATGATGACAACAAGCGCCATCGTAAACATGGTATGCGCCGCAATCAGCGATCCTATGCCCATGTTGAGTTTCGGCGGCTTCACGCCCTCGGGCCAGATTGCGGCTATTGCAGGGTTCACAAAGTTGAAGACACTCACCAGCGCGATGAGTGTTGCAATGCCGATAACGATGCCGGGGATCATGATGGCCACGTAGATGAGCCCGTCGAAAGTCGTGCGCACCGGGCCGCGAATGCCCTGTAGTCCCACCGCCGCCATGGTTCCGAAAACGGCGGCGAAGGTTGCCGAAACCAGCGCGACGGTCAGACTGGTTTCCAGCGCGTCCATCACAAAAGGGTTGCTCAGCGCTTTGCCGTACCATTTGGTCGAAAACCCCTGAAACTGACTGGCATGCCGACCGGCATTGAAGCTGAACAGCGCGATTACGCCGATGGGGATGTACAGAAACAGATAAACGCAGAAGGCATAAATGCGCATCGGTCCGGCCCCCTACATCAACGACACGTCTTCGCGCCGGGTTCCCAGCCGAGAGATCAGGCGCATGTAGATCGTTACTGAGATCAGCATGATGAAGACCAGCGTCGCCGCCACCGCGGAGCCGAAGGCCCAGTTGCGCGATTGCAGAAAGAGATCAACCAGCGCATTGCCGACAAAGAACACCTTGCCTCCGCCCAGCAAGGCAGGGATCAGGAATTCGCCCATCAGCAGGATGAAGACCAGCAGACACCCCGTGGCGATGCCAGGAACGCACAAAGGCAAGGTAATTTGAACAAAGGTGCGCGTGGGTGTGGCGCCCAGGTCGGAGGAGGCTTCCAGCAACCTTTTATCCAACCGGTCCAGGCTGACAAAGATCGGAAAGACCATCAACGGCAGGTAGCCGTAGACGATGCCGACAAGGACGGCAAAAGGCGTGTTGATCAGGCGGACACTGCCGAAACCGATCCAGTCGATGAATGCCGGGACGCCCCGCCCGCCAAGCAGAAAAATCCACGCATAGCTGCGGATCAGGATCGATGTCCAGAAAGGCACGATCACCAGAACCAGCAAAACGGTCTTCCATTTCGGGTCCGCCCTGACGGCCAGGAAGTAGGCCAGCGGATACGCGATCAGAAGCGAGGAAATAGTGCCGATCGGGGCCAGAACCATGGTGTTTTTGAAAGCGGTCCAACGCGCCGGCAGGTTGGCATATTGCTCCAGCGTGAACGCCGGTACGTAGCCCCCGGAGGCGCCACGTTCTCCGAAGCTGAAGATGAGAACGACCGTCAGCGGTAGCACCAACATAACCATGAACCAGGTTCCCGCAGGTGCCAGTAACAGCCAATTACGCGTCTGCTGCGTCACGTCGTTCTCACCTTTACAGCGCGAGGGATCAGGCCGATTTGAACCGGGCCATCAACTCGGCTCGGTTCGGATCGGTCAGTGTGACCGCGGCCCCGAACTCAAGCACGTCGAGCAGCGCTTGCGCCGGATAGAGGATGGGGTCGTTCTGCAGCGCCTCGGGCAGCATCGAAGTGGTCTTGGCGTCTGCCGTCGGATAGCCGTGCGCCAACACCTCTTTGACGTTTACTGCCGGATCCAGCATGAAGTTGATCAGCGCATAGGCTGCATCCATGTGCGGGGCACTTTTCGGGATCGCGTAGTAGTCGCTCCACAGTTCGCCGCCTTCCTCGCCGAGAATGTATACAACCTCGGGCATGTCGGTGTTGAGCTGCTTGCCATCACCCGACCATGCCATCGCAAACGTCGCATCGCCACTGCGGACTGAAGGCTGGATATCCGAAGAGATCGCAAACAGATGCGGCTTGGAATCGATCAGCAGTTTTTCCGCATCCGCCAGCTCCTTCTCATCCACCGAGTTGAAGGAATAGCCAAAGTATTTCAAAGCATTGCCGATTGTCGTCAGCTGATAGTCATGCACGATCGTGCCGCCGGAAAGATCGCCCATTGTCAGGTCAAAGAACTCTCTCCAGCTGGTCGGGGTCGGTGCGCCTTTCAGCTGCTTGGTGTTGGCGACAAATCCGGTCGAACCCCAGTTCTTGGGAACCGCATAGAGCTTGCCATCAACCGAGCCCGCTTCGGCATAGCGCGGGTTATAGGCCGAAGGGTCATAGTTGGGCAGACGCGAGGTGTCGAGCGGTTCGATCAGGTCTTCGCTGACATAGGTGGTGATGGTGTAGTTGGTCGGAACATAGACATCCCACCCGGTCGCGCCGGCCTGAAGCTTGGCCAGCATTTCTTCGTTCGAGCCAAACACATTGACCTGTACATGTGCACCGGTGGCTTCGGTGAATGCTTCAAAGTTCGCCGGATCGTGATAGTTGGGCCAGGTGGCCAGAACCACACGGTCGCCAATGTCACCTGCCCAAGCCGGGCCGGGCTTCAGACCGGGCATAGCGGAGCCTAGGACGGCGGTTGCTGCACCAAGACCTGTCACACCCAGAAAGTGACGGCGCGTGACGGATCCGCGCTTGCAGCGATAAAGCTCTTCCATGAATTTCTTCTTCGAAATATGATCCGGTGCCTTTGTCATGATATTTCCCCTTTTTGGTTGGATCGTTTGTTGTTGGATCAGTTAGATTGGTTTCGGGACAGGATCAGTGCTCCGCTGGCATCCCAGGATGCAAAAAGCCACTCATCCACGTTGAACGGTCCTTCGTTCAATTCTGATTGGCGCGGCGCCAACACCAGGAATTCTCCAAATGTGTCGTGTCGCACGAGATATTCAGTCTGCTCGCCCTGAAAGATTCTGTTCAAAACAAGGACCGCCAGCGCCTCCCCGGAGCCATTATTGTGGCTCAGATGGATTTGCTCGGGCCGCACACACAGGCTGACGGGATCGTTCGTTGAGTAGCCCGAGGCGTTCCACCCTGTCACTGTCTGGCCATTTTCAATCAGAATGCAGGCACGGTCACCATCAACGCCCGTGATCGTGCCGTCAAAAAAGTTGGTGGTTCCGACAAAGCTCGCAACATAACGGTTTGCCGGGCGATCATAGAGTTCCTGCGGGCTTCCGACCTGTTCGATTTGGCCATCGCGCATGATGCAGATCCGGTCGCTCATCGAGAGCGCTTCTTCCTGATCGTGTGTCACCAGGACAAAGGTGATCCCCAACCGGCGCTGAATGTTCTGCAGTTCGATCTGCATTTCCTTGCGCAGTTTGCGGTCAAGCGCGGCCAACGGCTCATCCAGAAGCAGAAGCTTGGGTTCATTGACGGTGGCCCGCGCCAGTGCGACCCTTTGTTGCTGGCCGCCCGACATTTCCCAGATCCGGCGCTCGCCGAAACCTTCCAGCCGCACGATCTCCAGTGCCTGTTCCACTTTTTGCGCGATGATTGCCTTTGGTACGCGCGGTCGCCTCTGTTTCAGGCCATAGCCGATGTTTTGCGCGACGGTCAGATGCGGAAACAGGGCATAGTGCTGAAACACCATGTTGACCGGACGCAGATGCGCGTCAAGCGAGTTGACAACCTCTCCGTCCAGCAGAACGTCTCCTTCTGTGGGGCTTTCGAAACCGGCAAGCAGGCGCAAAGCGGTAGTCTTGCCGCATCCCGACGGGCCAAGAAAAGACAGGAACTCCCCCTCGGAAATTTCGAGGTTCAGATTGTTCGCGGCCAACACCGAACCAAAGCGCTTGGAAACGCCACGAAGCTCGGCAATGGGCGTCTTGACAGGACTTTCCTGATGTGCGGTATATTCACCATCTGCCATTTTTTCGAGACAAGCCCGGCTTTTTTGCATAGCATCCATATTAGACAAATGTAAAAAAAAAGCCGAAGGCTGTATATATCATAATTGTGGTACTAAAATTGGAATAGGGGGTAGATGCATTGTCCGATTGGCTTGAATCGGTTGGATCCATCATCGCAGCGATAGGTACGAAAACGTTCGCCGTTTCCCTCTCGGAGGCGTTGCAGAATATTGCCCCGTTCGATTTCACTGTGGTGTTTGGGTATCTCGGCACAGCCCGGCCGCTCGACCTCCATGACGATTTTCCCAAGGGAAAACGAAAGATCATGGTCGAGGATTTATCAGGAGGGTCCATATCTCCTCGATCCATTTTTTCTGGCCAGCACCAATTCCGTCGATCCCGGCCTCTACCGGCTCAAGGATCTGGCGCCGGATCGGTTCTATCAGGGCGAGTATTTTCGGAACTACTATGTGAAAACCGGCCTTGCCGAGGAGATTTGCTACGTCATCGACCTGCCTGAAAATGCGACGGTCTGTGTTTCGCTAATGCGCGCCAAAAAGGCGTTTTCAGCCAAGGAGTTCCGACAACTCGGCAAAGCGTGGCCGGTCGTCAGTCAAGCCGGCCGCAAGCACTGGGTCAATCTGGCCAGCAAGTTTACCGAGAAACCACAAGACGAGGGGCGAAGCGGACGAAAACTCAAAGTCGATGAAGCTTTCCAGAAATTTGACGAAGGTCTGCTGACCCCGCGCGAAAAGGAAGTCGTTGAGTTTACTTTGAAGGGACATTCAGCGGATGCGATCGGCCGCATTCTCGGCATCTCACCGGGAACGGTCCGTATCCACCGCCGCAACATCTATTCCAAGCTGCGCATTCGATCTCAAGGTGAGCTTTTTTCAAGGTTTATCGATGCCCTTTTGGGGCCGGGAGCCGAATGAGTTCCAGCCGGCTGGCCCGTACACCAACTGAATTTTCGACCGGAAAACAGACATTCGGCTCGCTTCTGCGAAAGGCGTTATTTCCCTCCTGGTAGAGCCTCCTGCCGCTATTTCCCGCCGTCCAGCTTGAGCCGCAGCGCATAGAGCACTTCCAGCGCGTCACGCGGCGTCATGTCGTCGGGATTGAGCTCCGCGAGCGCATCCTCGATTTCGGACGGTCCGGATTTTGGCCGTGCTTGGTGCTTGATGTCGGCCGAAAACAGCGGCAGGTCGTCGATCAGTTGGTGGGCGGGGCTCTTGCGCTCGCCCTCTTCGAGCTGGCTCAGCACATCGCGGGCGCGCTCGACAACGGCTTCCGGCAGGCCGGCAAGCCTTGCCACCTGGATTCCGTAGGAACGGTCGGCGGCACCCGGACCAACCTCATGCAGGAAAATCACCTCGCCCTCCCATTCCTTCACCCGCATGGTGGCGTTGGCAAGCCGGCCGAGTTTTTCGGAAAGCACCGTCAGCTCGTGAAAATGCGTGGCAAAGAGGCCGCGGCAACGATTGACCTCGTGCAGGTGTTCGACGGCGGCCCAGGCGATCGACAGCCCGTCAAACGTCGCCGTGCCGCGGCCGATCTCATCGAGGATCACCAGCGAGCGGTCGCTCGCCTGGTTGAGGATCGCCGCCGTTTCCACCATTTCGACCATGAAGGTCGAGCGGCCGCGGGCAAGATCGTCCGATGCGCCGACACGCGAAAACAGCCGGTCGACAATGCCGATATGGGCGCTGCCGGCGGGAACGAAGGACCCCATCTGTGCAAGAATCGCGATCAGGGCGTTCTGACGCAGAAATGTGGATTTGCCGCCCATATTCGGTCCTGTCAGCAGCCAGATGGCGCCCTCGATTGCTTCTGCAACGGGCGAAAGATCGCAGTCATTGGCGACAAACGGGTCCTCCGACTGCCGGCGCAGCGCCTGCTCGACCACCGGGTGCCTGCCGGCGACCACATGGAACGCCATGGACGTGTCGACGGTCGGCCGGCAGTAACCCTGCTCTTCGGCAAGAATTGCAAGGCTCGCCGACACATCCAGCACCGCAAGTGCATAGGCCGCAGACGTGATCGCATCGGCGGCTGAAACGACAGCCGTCGTCAATTCCTCATAGATGGCAAATTCGATTGTCAGGGCCCGGTCGGCGGCATTGGCGATACGAGATTCGAGATCCGCCAGTTCCGTTGTGGTGAAGCGCATGGCATTGGCCATGGTCTGGCGATGGATGAACCGCGCCTTGGCCTCGTCGCCTTCCGTCAGCGTCGATGCGTTGCCGGCGGTCACCTCAATGAAATAGCCGAGCACATTATTATGCTTGATTTTTAAAGACTTGACGTTGGTCTCCTCGGCATATTGCGCCTGCAGGCCGGCAATCACTTTGCGGGATTGGTCACGCAGCGCCCGCATCTCGTCGAGCTCCGCATTATAACCCGATCGCACGAAACCGCCGTCCCGGCGCAGCAACGGCAGCTTGTCGTCGAGCACATTCTCGAGGTGCTGACAAAGATCATCAGGAAGGTCCTCAAGGGCGAGGACGGCCTCGGCGATTTCCGCCGGCGGATCGGCATCTGCGAGGATACCGCACAGATGTTGTGCCGCCTCCAGGCCCTGACGAATGGCGCCGAGATCGCGCGGTCCTCCACGATTGAGCGCAAGCCGCGACAGGGCCCGCGGCATATCGGGCGAAGCCTTCAGCGCCTCGCGGCTGCTTTCACTAAGCTGTGCCTGCGACAGGAACCAGGCAGCGGCGTCGAGCCGTTTGCCTATGGCGTCCGGATCGGTTAGCGGAGACATCAGCCGCTCTGCCAGAAGCCGTCCGCCGCCGCCGGTCACAGTGCGGTCCATGGCATAAAGCAGGCCGCCCCTGCGGTCTCCGGACAGTGTCCGCAGAAGTTCCAGATTGGTGCGCGTCGCCGGGTCGATAAACAGCGTTGAACCTGCCGTCTCCCGCTCCGGGCGCCGCAGTGCCGGCCGTTCGGAAAGCTGGGTCTTTTCGACATAGGCGATTGCCGCGGCAGCGGCGGCAAGTTCGGCACGGGAGAAACTGCCGAAACCGTCGAGCGTCGAAACGTCGAAAAACCGTTTGATGCGGCCCTCGGCGCTGGCGCTGTCGAACAGCACAGACGGCTGCGGCGAAACAATCGCACCGAGCACATCGAAAACGGGCCGCAGGTCCTCGTCATGGAACACACGGTCCGAGACGATCAGTTCCTTCGGTTCCAGCCGCATGGCGTCCGCTGCAAGGCGGCTTTTCGAAGTCTCCGCCAGACGGAACGTCCCGGTGGAAATATCGATCCAGGCGAGCGCGTACCCGCCCTGCGCCATGCCCTTGACCCGCGCCAGCGTCATCAGATAGTTCGATTCCGATGGCGACAGCAGCTTTTCTTCCGTCAGCGTTCCGGGCGTGACGAGCCGCACGACGTCGCGCCGGACGACGGATTTGGAGCCGCGTTTCTTGGCCTCGGCGGGGTCCTCGGTCTGCTCGCAGACCGCCACCCTGTAGCCGCTGGCGATCAGTTTTTGCAGATAGTCGTCCGCGGCATGGACAGGCACGCCGCACATCGGAATATCTTCGCCCAGATGCTGTCCGCGTTTGGTCAGCGTAATGCCGAGCGCCCTTGATGCCTCGACGGCGTCGCCGAAGAACAGCTCGTAGAAATCACCCATGCGGTAAAACAGCAGCGAGTCGGGATTGGCCGCCTTGATTTCGATGAATTGTTCCATCATCGGCGTTGCGGTGGCCCGGCTTTCGGCCGAAGCGAGCATTGCGGTGGTCAGCATAAAATTCGTTCCATGCGGTCCTTCCGGTGCTTATATCGTACCCTGCGACCGCGACAATTCAGTATCACCGTTATCCAGCTTTTTATGCCGAATACCGGCTGTCGGACGCATTTTGCGTTTCGATTCAGCTTCGGTCCGATCGCGTTGCATGCCATAAACGAAAACCATATTACCGGGTTTTGCCGGTTGGCACTTTCAACCAATTCGTTAAGCTGCATCATCAATGACAAGCTTTACACACTGTCGATAGCACCCTAACGGTGCACGCACAGCAAAAACAACAGGGCAGGCGCCGCAAATGCGGTTCGCCAACAACGGGTTAGGAAATATGGCGGGAACCGACAAAGCGTCCAATACAATGTCGACCATAACGGAGCAGGAGGCGCTGGAGTTTCACGCCCGCGGCCGGCCCGGAAAGCTGGAAATCAACGCCACCAAGCCAATGGCGACCCAACGGGATTTGTCGTTGGCCTATTCGCCGGGTGTTGCGGTTCCGGTGAAGGCGATCGCCGACGATCCTTCCCGGGCTTTCGACTATACGGTGCGCGGCAACCTTGTCGGCGTGATTTCCAATGGAACGGCCATTTTGGGGCTTGGCAATCTCGGGGCGCTGGCGTCGAAACCGGTGATGGAAGGCAAGGCGGTGCTTTTCAAGCGCTTCGCCGATGTCGATTCCATCGATCTTGAGGTCGGAACGGAGGATATCGACGAATTCGTCAATTGCGTGCGCCATCTCGGCCCGTCATTTGGCGGTATCAACCTTGAGGACATCAAGGCGCCGGACTGTTTTATCATCGAACAGCGGCTGCGCGAGGTGATGGATATTCCGGTCTTCCATGATGACCAGCACGGAACCGCCATCATCGCGGTTGCCGGACTGATCAATGCGTTGCACCTGACCGGCCGCGACATGAAGACGACCAAGCTGGTGTGCAACGGGGCAGGCGCTGCGGCAATAGCCTGCATGGAACTCATCAAATCCATGGGCTTCAAAGCTGACAACATCACCTTGTGCGATACCAAGGGCGTCATCTATCAGGGCCGCGAAGAAGGCATGAACCAGTGGAAATCGGCCCATGCCGTCAAGACCAGCGACAGGACTTTGACCGAAGCGCTCGACGGCGCGGACGTGTTTTTTGGCCTGTCTGTCAAGGGTGCGCTGACGGAAGACATGGTGCGTTCCATGGCCAAGAATCCTGTCATTTTCGCAATGGCCAACCCGGATCCGGAAATTACGCCCGAAGAGGTCTCCCGAATCCGTGACGACGCGATTATGGCGACGGGCAGGTCCGACTATGCCAACCAGGTCAACAATGTTCTTGGCTTTCCGTATATTTTCCGCGGCGCGCTCGATGTCAGGGCATCGACCATCAACGACGCCATGAAAATCGCCGCTGCAGAAGCGCTTGCAAGCCTTGCGCGTGAAGATGTGCCGGATGAGGTTGCTGCGGCCTATCGTGGCAATCGTCCGCGTTTCGGTCCGGACTACATTATCCCGGTTCCCTTCGATCCGCGGCTCCTGAGTGACGTACCGAGGGCAGTTGCACGCGCAGCGATGGATTCCGGCGTCGCGCAAAGGCCGATCCTCGATCTGGAGGCCTATGGCCGCGAACTTTCAGCCCGCCGCGATCCGATTGCCTCGACTTTGCAACGGATCTATCAGCGTGTTCGCCGTCAGCCGCGCCGTGTGGTTTTTGCCGAGGGTGAGGAAGAACATGTCATGCGCGCCGCTGTTTCCTATGTGAATCAGCGCCTTGGTACCGCCATCCTGCTCGGCCGCTCCGAGCAGATGGAGCAGATGGCCGAGCAGGCCGGCATCGATCTCGATAAACCGGAAATCGAACTGACCAACGCCCGCGTGTCGCGGCGGCTCGAGGCCTATACGGAATACCTCTATGCGCGGCTGCAGCGCCAGGGCTATCTCTACCGTGACTGCCAGCGGCTGATTAACACCGACCGCAACCACTTTGCGGCCTGTATGGTGGCGCTCGGCGACGCCGACGCGGTTGTGACGGGCACGACGCGTAACTATTCGACAGCGCTGGACGACGTGCGCCGCTGTATCGACGTCAAACCGGGCCACAGGGTGATCGGCGTCTCACTGGCGCTGTGTCGCGGTCGCACCGTTCTGGTCGCCGATACAGCCGTCATCGACATGCCCGATTCAGAAGAACTGGCCGATATCGCCGAAGAAGCCGCCGGCGTCGCACGGCGGCTGGGCTATGAGCCGCGGGTCGCCATGCTTGCCTATTCGACCTTCGGACATCCGCCGGGCGAGCGCGCCGAGCGGGTGCGCGAAGCGGTCAACATCCTCGACAAGCGCCGCGTTGATTTCGAGTATGACGGCGACATGGCCGCCGATGTGGCGCTCAATGCCGATGTCATGGCGCAGTATCCCTTCTGCCGGCTTTCCGGCACGGCAAATGTGCTTGTGATGCCGGCCTTCCACTCGGCTTCCATATCGACAAAGATGCTGCAGGAACTCGGCGGCTCGACGGTCATCGGCCCGCTGCTTGTCGGACTCGACAAATCGGTTCAGATCGTCTCCATGGGCGCCCGCGATTCCGATATTGTCAACATGGCCGCGCTTGCGGCCTATAATGTTGGCAGTTGAGAGGGCCCGGTTGCTGGCCGGTAGCATATGAAACAACAAACGGGCGCTTTTCAGCGCCCTTTTTTTCAGTTCCACTCCGGAATCTTCAGGAAGCAAAACGGCTGGCGTCAGCGCCGTAGTGGTTGATATAGCGATTGTTGATTTGGGCGATTGGCAGCACAACCATGACATCGGTTGTACCGAATGCCTTGTCGATCACGGCACCATCGCCAATCATTGCGCCGAGACGAAGGTAACCCTTGAGCAGCGGTGGCATGGAGCTGATGGCGGCGCGCGCGTTGACCGCCTCTTTTGGCATGAGATCCATGTTGCTGAAAAGCTCCGGCCGGGCGCTGACGGCCCATGATCCGCTCGCAAGGCAGTTGTGATAGAGGAATGACAATGGCAGCGCGTGTGCTTCCGGCCGGATCCCGTGCATCGATGCGCACCCGAACATCGCATCGACACCGTAGTCCAGCGAGTAGGCCCAGTTGCCCTGCCACAGCAGCTCGACGGTTCTGCTCGTGCGGTATTGCGGCAGAACGCAGGAGCGTCCCAGCTCCATAAAACGTTTTTCCGGATGCCGCGCCAGCAAATCCGCGATGGCGAATTCGGACGTCGAATAAAACCCGTCATTGGCGCGGGCAACGTCCTGCCGCAGCAGGCGGTATGTCCCGACGATCTGGTCTTCCGGGCCGCCGACAATCGACCTGTCAAGCACGAGCAGGTGATCGCAGACCGCGTCGAATGCATCCATGTCGCGGCCGCAGCGCATCGACTCGAGCGGCAGGTCAGCGCCCATTTCCTTGGCGAACACGTTGAACCGCACAGCCTGGGCAGCCGCGATCTCCACTGGCGATGTCGCCAGCCGCGTTTCCAGATGGCCGATTCGCCCGAGTACAGCGGTTTCAACGTTCATCATATCAGTTGCCGGCATTTCGCCCACGTTCAATGTCATGGCACATCAACCCTGAATAATTGCGTTGATACCTGTTAATCAGGACTATACGACATTGCAGTGACATCCCGACACTTCTGTACCATGAAGAAGGGTCCGGGTGTGAATATTTCGTTTTGTAAATTTTATCCGCCCATATTTATCACAACGCGGCCTCTGATTTTCCCATCGATCAGCGCCGTTGCAGTTGCTATGATATCATCAAATGCTATTGTTTTCGATAGTGCGTGCAGCTTGTCGAAATCCAGATCCGTTGCCAGCCGACCCCATGCTTCTTCGCGCAAGTGCTTGGGCGCCATGACAGAATCAACGCCAAGCAATGCGATGCCGCGCAGGATAAACGGCATAACGGTCGCCGGCAGATCCATGCCCTGCGCCAACCCGCAGGCGGCAACACCGCCGCCGTAGCGGGTCATCGACAGAACATTGGCAAGCGTGTTGCTGCCAACCGAATCGATGCCGCCGGCCCAGCGTTCTTTGCCCAGCGGTCTGCCCGGTTCGGAAAGCTCGTTGCGATCGATGATTTCAGTGGCACCCAGCGATTTCAGAAAATCCGCTTCTTGCGGCCGACCGGTCGATGCGATCACCTCATATCCAAGCTGCGACAGGAGGGAGATTGCGACGGAACCGACCCCGCCATTGGCACCGGTCACCACAATCGGGCCGTCTTCCGGCTTCAGGCCGTAGCGCTGCAAGGCCATCACACAAAGCATAGACGTATAGCCGGCGGTACCGATAGCCATGGCATCATGCGCACTGATGCCGGCCGGCCTGTGAATGAGCCAGTCGCCATTCAGCCGCGCGTAGCGTGCATAGGCGCCCGTATGGGTTTCGCCGACACCCCAGCCGTTGAGGATGATCTCGTCACCAGCCTTGAAGTCGCCATGGGTGGATTCGATCACTGTGCCGGCGCAATCGACACCCGGTACCATCGGCCACCGGCGCACAACCGGCGCTTTGCCTGTTATGGCGAGGCCATCCTTGTAGTTGATCGTCGTCGCCTCGACTTCAACCAGCACATCCCCGTCCATCAGGTCATCGAAGCCGATTTCCCTAGTTTCGACGCTCTGCACCTTGTCATCGTCACGCGAGATGACGATGGCTTTGAACGGTTGCTGCATTGGTGTTTCTCCCTTTTCAGCGCCTTGCGTGTTACTCGGCCCCGTCGAGCTCGGCCGGATAGAGCCATTTACCGAAGATTTCATCAACAACAATAGCGACGGCACCGATGGTGATGAAGGCGTCGGCAAGGTTGAAGACAGCAAAATACCAGCTGCCCGCATGGACAAGAATATAGTCGACCACGTAGCCGTGCATTGCCCGGTCGATCAGATTACCGATCGCACCGGCGACGATGAATGCGAAACCGTTCTGACTGATCCAGCGTTGAGGGGTGCTTCTGGCCCACAATGTGGCAACGAAGCCGATCACCACGAGCATCAGCGCAATGAGCCATTTCTCGCCGATCCCGGTCAGCATGGAAAAGGCGATGCCCTGGTTTTTTGTGTAGAACAGGGCAAGCACCGGAAGAACATCGACCATCTCCTGGAATGGCAGATATTTATCAACGGCCCATTTCACCGTCTGATCGATTGCCACCAGCACGGCAACCAGTCCCATGGCAAATCGGGGTCTGGAAAACAGTGACCGTACGGCTTTCATCCTTGCACCTCCAGCAGATGTCGGCGGGCTTCAAACAGCATGACGCCGGTTGCGACGGCCAGGTTGAGCGAATCGGCCCGGCCGCTCTGGGGAATTATTGCCAGCTTATCACACCGTTCCGCAAGCGCTGGCGGTAGCCCCGCCTGTTCATTACCCATCAGCAAAATGGTGGACCGCTCTCCATAGTCAATATTCCTGTAATCGACCGCGCCGGCAAGGTGCGTGCCGACAAGGCACGCATTGTGCCCGTCATGCCATTTGAGAAAACTGTCCACATCGGTGCGGGCCACCGGGACCGCAAAGATCGATCCCATTGTTGCGCGGATCGTTTCCAGTGAAAACGGGTCGGTCGTATCGCCGACCAGGACAACACCACTTGCACCCGCCGCGTCCGCTGTTCGAATAATGGTGCCGAGATTGCCGGGATCGCGTACCCGGTCAAGCGCGACATAGGTCTCGTCTTTTTTTGGATGGAGCTCACCAAGCTCAATATAACGTTGTTCGAAGACGCCGCAGACCATCTGCGGATTGTCACGGCGGGTGATTGCCGAAAGCACCTTGTCGTTGACTTCCAGCACAAGCCCGCCAAGCGCCACCGTTTTGGCGGCGGCCTGTTCGACGCCGTTGTTGCTCTTGGCGGCTTTTGAATAAATCAGCGTCCTGATCTGCCATCCCTGCTCAAGTGCGTCAATGATCAGTTTCAGCCCCTCCGCCATGAAGCTCGACATGCGGTCGCGGTTCTTTTTCAGGCTCAGCGCACGGATGTCCTTGATGACCGGATTGCTCAGGCTGGTAATTTCCTTGACCTGTCCGACACCCGTCCTGCGCTCGTTTTGTGTGCTGGTGTTGCCGGAGGTCATGGGCTCACCCAGCGGCTGAAGAGTGAGGTCGACAACGCGCGGCCGGCTGACTGTTCACGCAGCAGCAATTCGCCCGATTCCACCACGCCGCCTGCACCGCGCATCGTTTCACGCATGAGTTCGTGGATCGAATAGAACGATGCCCGGATGGAATAGGCCGTCAGCACCAGCGCCACCGGATCCGGGCTGAGGATCGACCGGCAGATATCGAGCATGGCTGGTAAATGATCGAACAGCTGCCACACCTCTCCATTCGGCCCGCGCCCGAATTTTGGCGGATCGGTCAGGATGATATCGTAGCCGTTGCCGCGCCGTTCCTCGCGGGCGATGAATTTCATCGCATCGTCGCAGATCCAGCGGATCGGTTTGTCCTCAATACCAGCCAGCGACTGGTTTTCCCGTGCCCAGCCAATGGCTTTCTTGGACGCATCGACATGTGTGACCTCGGCACCGGCAGCGGCGGCAATCAGCGATGCGACGCCGGTGTAGCCGAACAGATTGAGGACCTTGAGCGTGCGATCGCCTGCACGGATCTTATCCTGCATCCAGCGCCAATGCGCCAGTTGTTCCGGGAAGACTCCGACATGGCGAAATGACGTAAATCGCCCGTAAAAATCGATATCCAGAAGCCGCATCGGCCAGGTTTGACCCAGCTGTTCGGAGGGAAATTTCCAGCGGCCCATGCCGTCTTCGTCCGTATCACCGGTGAAAATGGCGCTTGCCGATGCCCATTCGGCCTCGCCGAGCGCCCGCGGCCAGAGCGCCTGGGCTTCGGGGCGGATGATACGATAGGGGCCGTATTGCTCGAGTTTTTCGCCATTGCCGCTGTCGATGAGGCGAAATCCCTCGCAGGCAGCCGTCTCCAAGATAACCGGCGTATTTTCCGCAGGCCGCTTGCCCTGACGCGGCGGCCTTGCGGGCGCTGAGCTGTTGGCGGATTTTGTCTGATGCGGGCTTCCGGCAGCATGCTTGCTGGGTGGCTTTTGCGTACGTCGGGCCGGCGTGTGACTGTCCGACGGCGAGCCCGGTCTGACGTTTGACCGCTGCTTTTTTCGTTGCGGCTTTCGCAAGTGTTTTTCTTTCAACAATTCCGTCCGTTTCTGTCGCCGCGGGTATCGCACTGCTGGAGCATGCAAATAGCACTAGAGTCCCCCTTGGCAAAGACGTTTTGTCGCTGCATAGGTTATGCGGCAAGATGGCGGGCTCGTTCGGACCGCAGGCAACGAAGGACAGACACATGGAAATGAATGGCGAAGAACGGATTGCGGCGTCAAGGGATGTCGTGTGGGCAGCGCTCAATGATCCAGAAATCTTGCGGCAGTGCATTCCAGGCTGTCAGTCTCTGGAAATGACGTCAGACAATGAAATGTCGGCGACCGTCAAGCTGAAAGTCGGGCCTGTGTCGGCAACCTTCAAGGGCGCCGTTACGCTCGAAAACATCAACCCGCCGGAAAGTTACACGATCTCCGGAGAAGGCAAGGGCGGTATCGCCGGATTTGCCAAAGGCGGTGCCGATGTTGTGCTGCGCGAGGACGGCGCCGATACGATACTGAGCTATGACGTCAAGGCGCAGGTCGGCGGCAAGATTGCCCAGCTCGGCTCGAGACTGATCGATTCAACGTCAAAAAAGCTGGCAGGCCAGTTTTTCACCAGCTTCGGAGAAGTGGTCGGCAGTTCCGGATAGTTCGATCAGCTTTCTTTTTCGGCATGGCGCTGCCAGACCAGGCAGCCGGCGGCAAAATCTTCCAACGATGCACCGGTCGATTTGAACAGCGTGATCTCGTCTGCACTAGCGCGCCCTGCGTGCTCGCCTGCGCATAACATGGCGAGATCTGCGACGACATCGGATTTGTCGATCACACCGGCTTTGATAGGCTGAACAAGGTCACCACCTTCTTTGAGCGCGCCGCCGAACGTGTCGACAAAAAGCGTCGCCCGTCGCACGGCTTCATCGTCGCTTTCGCGCAAGGCAGGTGTAAAGGCCCCTACAAGATCTAGGTGAGTGCCGGGTGACAACCACGCGCCCTCGATCAACGGCTGCGACGTGATTGTTGCGGCTGACACGATGTCCGCATCCGCGATCGCCGTCGCACGGTTTTCGCTCACTGTGATATTGAACGGCTCACCGGCTATCTCCTGCGCCAGCTTTTCTGCGTTTTCGGGGTTCCTGTTCCACAGGGTCACCCGGCTGATCGGATGGACGGCGGCATGGGCTCGGATAAGATAGGGCGCCAGCTTGCCGGCGCCGACCATCACAATGGATTTGGCGCCCTGCGGTGCGAGATAGCGTCCAGCCAGTGCCGATGCAGCCGCCGTACGCCACAGAGTGAGTTTCTGGCCGTCGATCAGCGCCAGCGGTTCGCCCGTCATGCCGTCGGAAAGAAGATAAACACCCATGACGGCCGGTTTGCCGACGAGATTGTTGTCGGGACTGACGGTGACGATTTTAACGCCCATATACCCGTTGCCTTCAATGCTCTCGCGGGCAAAGTCAGACCAGGCAGGCATTAAAAGCATGGTGCTGTCGGCACCCTCTTGGCGTTCAACCGTATGATGATGGCGCACCGGCGCATGCACACCGCCGCAAAAGGCGGTGGCGAGCGCCTCGATAAGCGCGGGAAAATCCAGCAGGGCGTCAACCTGATCGGCAGAGATTATTTTCATTGGATACAGACCGCCGACGGCTCAGGTCGAGGTGAGCGAATTGCCGCCTGAAACCGTTTCGGCGCGCTCGCGTTGCTTGTCCGCTTCAGTATGCCAGCGCACGGCTTCTTTGGCCTCCTGGCGTGCCTTCTTGCGGTACCGGCCCTGTTTGAACCAGGTTGCCAGCGAGCCGATCACCATACCGATCATCAGGGCAGCAAACAAAAACACAAAGAACGGTGAATTGATCGAAAGCACCGAATCGCTGGGATCGAAAGGATTGAGTGCCAGGGTGACGATGTTGCGGTTGGCGACCGAAAGTACAATCAGGATGATCGCAACCGGGACCAGGATAATAAAATTGATCAGCTTTCTTGTCATCGCATCCGAACCTGTTGAGTTAAGCGCGTCATGTCCAAACTGAAGCATTGGAATTATGACGCGCCCTCGGGCACGAATAGCACTGCAATCAACGTCACGCCAGAGCAAGTTGTCGGCATGCGGCAGTTGCTTCAGGTCACAAGCGCCGCACTTTGCGGCGCGCCATTACGCGATGACGGCAATCAGCCTTCGCCGTTGGGATTGAGCCTCTCGCGCAGCTCTTTGCCGGTCTTGAAAAACGGCACCCATTTTTCCTCGACGAAAACGGATTCACCAGTTCGAGGATTGCGACCGGACCGCGAGGGCCGGTTCTTGACTGAAAACGCGCCGAACCCTCTGAGCTCGACCCGATTGCCTTCCGCCAGCGCGTCCGTCACCTCATCCAGTATCGCATTGACGATATTTTCCACGTCGCGATGGTATAGATGCGGATTACGGGCGGCTATGATATGCACTAACTCGGACTTGATCACGGCGGTTCCCCTCATCCGTGCTATTGTTCTGCCGGGCCAAATTGCCAAACAGAAACAAGGCCGTCAAGGAACAACTTGCGTTCCGCGAGCTGGCGCAACTGATCGGCGAACGGAATCGAGTTGCCTTCAAGCGCAGTGAGCAGCCGAACCATGGCATTGCCGAACAGCAGCTCGCCGCTTGATTTACGCCGTTCCCATTCGACAATCTTGAGTGATTCTGCCACGCCTTTGTCTGTCAGATAGGTGCGGATTTCCGCTTCCCCGCCGATGACATCGACCAGGCCGTTGCTGGCCGCCTGGCGTCCGGTGAATATACTGCCGTCGGCAAGTTTGAGCGTATCGGCGCGCGACATTCCCCGCCGGTCGGCGACTAGGTCGACGAACCAGTTGAAGGAATCATTGATCATTGAATGGATCATCGCCTTTGCTTCATCGCTGGCCGCGTGGAAGGGCGAGGGTTCGGCCTTGAGTGGCGCCGATTTGATCTCCTGTACCGAAACGCCGACCTTTTCGAGTAGTTCGGAAACTTGCGCATATTGGAAAATGACACCGATCGAGCCGACGATGGATGTGTCGCCGGCGACAATGTAATCCGTGCCGCAGGCAATCATATAGGCTGCGGATGCTGCCAGGGTCCGGACCTCGGCAACCACCGGCTTATCGGCGGCCACGGCGCGAACGGCTCTGTAAATGGTTTCACCGCCATAGGAGGTGCCGCCTGGCGATTCGAGCCGCACGATCAGCGCCTTGACCCGATCACTCTTGCGGATGGTCTCCAGTCGTTCGATCAGCTCCGAATCGTCGGTGATGACACCCGAGATCATTACCCGGGCGATATGGGCGGTTGATCTGCCGCCGATGGGGTCGGATGCGGAGTTGTAAAACACAATGCCGGCGATGGCGATAATCACGACAATGAGTGCGATGACTCGCCAGAAAGTCAGTTTTCGCCGCAGTCGGCGGCGGTCCGCGATTCCAGTTTGATCCATTGCTCCAATCCGTGTGTTTCGAGCATATATTTATTTTGGCTCAATCAGATAGCAGATTGATGCTTTATGTCATAACAACAAATTGCAATCCGAAAAAAATCGTTGATTGAAGCTGTTGCGCCGCACACAAAAACCACATTGGGTCTATATGCGCCCATTACCATGTGGTAAGTTCTGCCCACGACGTGTTGGGCATTTTTTTGTAAATGCGTTGGCCGGAATGAAGCTGGCCGGGGGATTACAGACTTATATGAGCAATGCAACGGTGAAACCGGACCGGCGCAATCAGGCCAAGAGCGACTACGCCGCCGCTCTTCGGCATTCCAAACGGGTCAGACTGCTGAAGCTTGCCTTCCCAGCAGCGACACTGTTTGCGGTCGTGACCTTTGTAGGCTCGACGATGATCTCCCGTACGCTGCCTGAGGGTGCTTCGGTCGACAGTTCCGCGATATCCGAAGGCAAACTCATCATGAGCAATCCGGTCATGACCGGCCAGATAGGCGACGACCAGAGCTATTCGGTCAAAGCCCTGCGCGCCGTCCAGGATCTCTCTGCGCAATCGGTGATACGTCTCGAGGACATTGTGGCGGATTTTCCGTTCAACGAATCGGAAATGGCCGTGCTCAGCGCGATCAGCGGAATTTACAACCGGGATGAGGAATTTCTGTCGTTGGATCAGCCGTTTACTGTGACTACCGAAGCAGGTATGACGGTTGAACTGAGTTCGGCGCATATTGACATCAAGAGCGGCAAGCTTAGTTCGGACCAACAGGTCAAAATCGACACGGACAAGGCAACACTGATCGCCCAGTCGCTGATCATGGAAAACAACGGAGCTATGATCACCTTTGACAATGGTGTTCGCATGACGATCAAGCCCGGAGCGGTCAAGGCCGCATCCGACAGGAAGGGGAGCGGCAGTTGATCGGCGCTCCTTTGGAAGGTTGAAGCCCATGCATTGCTATCTCCGCACCGGACTGTCGGGCCTGCTCGCAGTCGGTATCTTTTGGTCTGGTGTACTATCCCTGGATGCCAATGCGCAGCAGAGAAACTCGCGCCGGCTCGATGGTCTTGCGCTTTCCGGTGACAAGCCCATCCAGATCGAAAGCGACAAGCTGCAGGTGCAGGATGATAAGGGCACGGCAACGTTCAGCGGCAATGTCAAGGTGGTTCAGGGCAACACGATCATGCAGTCGGGCCACATGATCGTCTACTACGCCAAGGACGATGGCTCGGCCACCACCGGAACATCCGAGATTGACCGTATTGATGTCAGGGGCAAGGTTTACATCAAATCGGACAACCAGGAAGCGACGGCCGACAAAGGCGTCTTCGACATGAAGGCGGAAACCGTAGAACTGACTGGAGACCGCGTCGTTCTGTCCGAAGGCGACAACGTTTTAGTCGGATGCAAACTGACGGTATTTATGCAATCGGGTGAGGCCAGGCTGGAAGGCTGTGGCGGGCGTGTCGGCGGAAGCGCCGGCGGCCGCGTCAAAATGCAGCTGGACCCGAAATCACGGAAATAGGCCACGCATTCTGAAATGCATTGGCAGTCTGTCGCTGTAAGGCATTTAATGATTATTTTCAAAGGCATGTCAGTTGCGGAACGTTGTAGTGGCCGCCTCCGCCAGCAGTTGCAAATCTCGCTCTAGGAGCGTTTCGAATTGACTTTCATTTCAGCTATGTTCAGGGGCAGATCCGGCGGTGAAGGGGCAAAGACCCGGGTGTCCAAGCAATTTCCGCAATCGGCCGGTCAGAGCGAGCAGGAGCGTTACGAAGGTACGCTGATTGCCCGCAATCTCACCAAGACCTATAAGTCGCGCCGGGTCGTCAATGGTGTATCACTCGGTGTTCGTCGTGGTGAGGCCGTCGGGTTGCTCGGACCCAACGGCGCGGGCAAGACAACCTGTTTTTACATGATTACGGGCCTGGTGCCGGTGGATGAGGGCACGATCCGCATCGATGGCAACGACGTGACCCAAATGCCGATGTATCGCCGTGCCCGTCTTGGTGTCGGTTATCTGCCTCAGGAGGCGTCGATCTTCAGGGGCCTGAGTGTCGAGGCCAACATTCGGGCCGTGCTCGAAGTGGTTGAACGCGCTAAGGCCACGCGGGAAAGAAAACTGGACGAACTGCTTGACGAATTCAGCATCGAACACCTGCGCAAAGCACCTTCCATTTCGCTGTCTGGTGGCGAGCGCCGCCGACTTGAGATCGCCCGTTCGCTGGCTTCCGATCCGACCTTCATGCTTCTCGATGAGCCGTTTGCCGGCGTAGATCCGATCGCCGTTTCGGATATTCAGGCACTTGTGAGGCACCTGACCCAGCGCGGCATCGGTGTTCTCATTACCGATCACAATGTGCGCGAAACGCTGGGACTGATCGACCGTGCCTATATCATCCATGCCGGCAAGGTGCTGACGCATGGCCGGCCCAAGGACATTGTCGAAAACCCGGATGTGAGGCGGTTTTATCTGGGCGAAGAATTCCGGCTTTGAACGCCCCATTGCCGCGCATTCGTATTTACGCTAGCCCAAAGTTGTTTAGCTCCAGCCTTGACATTTGCGCCCAAAAAGCAATTTTTGGGCCAGTTTAAACGGATGGCATCGCACAATCCGGTTTTTATGAGTTGATACAACACGGGTATTTCCGGATTAATGGCACTCACAGCCTCATTGCAAACGCGCCAAAGCCAGTCGCTGGTGATGACACCGCAGCTGATGCAATCGATCCGGCTGCTGCAGCTGACCCACACCGAGCTGATGCAGTATGTTGAGCGGGAAGTCGAGAAGAACCCGCTTCTCGAAAAAGCGGCTGATGTCGATACGCCGACGGTCGAGGCAATGGGTGAATCCGAGCCAGGCCGGGAAGCAAACGGTACCGAAGCCGACTGGTTCCGGGCCGAACTCGAACACGACGGTCAGGAAATCTCTGCAAAACTGGACGCAGCTCCGGAAGACGTGTTTCCGGAAGACAGCGGAGCAGCGTCACCCGATGCGCCCGAGCTTGCAGACCAATGGAAATCGATGCCGGGGGCGGCTTCGCATACGCGCGATGCCTACCATGATCCAGATGGATTTTGCAGCCGGCCCCAGACGCTGCGCGAAAACGTCAATGAACAGATCATTTTTGCGTTTCCCGATATTGCGGAACGTTTGATCGCTGCTGACATTGCCGATCACCTTGACGCCGCCGGATATCTGGCAGTGGATTTGCATGAAACCGCCGAACGACTGAACGTCGATGTTTCAGCGACAGCGCCGGTGCTGTCCGTTTTGCAACAGTTCGAACCGGCCGGGCTTTTTGCGCGTTCACTGTCGGAATGCCTTGCAATTCAGCTACGCAGGAAGGACCGTTTTGATCCGGCCATGCGGGCATTGGTGGACAATCTGGAGCTGCTGGCCCGCCGCGATTTCAAGTCGTTGAAAAAGCTCTGCGGCGTGGAAGAAGCCGATCTTCTCGATATGTTGGCTGAAATCCGGGCTTTGGACCCGAAGCCCGGCAACCGCTTCGATGGCGCGAATGTGCAGACGATCATCGCCGACGTCACAGTACGCCAGGGTTCCGGTGGCAGCTGGAATGTCGAACTCAATCCTGAAACTCTGCCACGGGTTCTTGTGGACCACACTTATTTCAGGCAGGTCTCCGCGGGCGTCGGCCACAGCGACAGCGACCGTGAATATTTGAGCGAATGCATGAAAAGCGCCAACTGGTTGACCCGCAGTCTGGACCAGAGGGCCAAGACCATCATGAAAGTGGCCGGTGAAATCGTGCTGCGGCAGACGGAATTTCTGTCGCAGGGTGTTGAGTATCTGCGTCCCTTGACGCTGAAATCCGTCGCTGATGCGATCGGCATGCACGAATCCACCGTCAGCCGGGTGACGTCCAACAAATATATCGCGACGCCGCGCGGCATTTTTGAACTGAAGTTTTTCTTCACCGCCTCGATTGCCGCCTCCGGAGACGGTGAAAGCCATTCCTCGGAGGCTGTCCGACACCGGATTCGCCAGATGATTGACAATGAATCGCCTGAAAAGGTGCTTTCGGACGACGTTATCGTGCGCAATCTGGGCAACGAGGGCGTCGATATTGCGCGCCGGACGGTGGCAAAATACCGCGAAGGTATGAACATTGCGTCCTCTGTGCAAAGGCGGCGCGAAAAACGTGCTCTGGCGCGAGCCGGACAATAAGGGGCTATCCGGCTGGTCTTTGCAAACCGGGTAAATGGATCGAAAGGGCCACAAAATGGCTTCAAATCGGGTTGATCAACAAGGACTGGATCAACTTCTTGCATCCGGTTGCATTGACTTTTGGGCTATCTCGCCTTAAAGCCGCCGCGTCCGCACGCCAGAGAGCAGTGAACACGCTCAATACGGGTTGGGACGGTTTTACACAGCCGCTTCCGCAAAGCATCAAATTGAACGCCATTCGGCTTGGATGGTGTGGAAGATTCGCATAGACTGGTACAAAACGGCAAAGAACAAGAAGGGTTGTACAATGAGCGTACGCGTATCGGGCAAGCATATGGAAATCGGGCAAACCTTCCGTACGCGCATTGAAGACCGGATTGGCGATGCGGTGACTAAATATTTCGGTGGTGGTTTTTCTAGCCAGGTAACTGTTGAGAAGTCAGGCTCCCGTTTTTCAACCGATTGTCTTGTGCATCTCGATACAGGCGCTTCTTTGCAGGCAACCGGTCAGGCTCAGGAACCACAGGCGAGCTTCGATGCGGCCGCCGAACGGGTGGAAAAGCGTTTGCGGCGCTACAAACGCCGTTTGAAGGATCATCATGCGGGCAACCACACGAACAGTGCCGAAGTTGCTTACAGGGTCATGGATTCAGGCCAGCATGATGAAGACGAACTACCCGAGGACTACGCACCGGTGATTGTTGCGGAGTCTTCGAAAATAGTTAAGACCATGACGGTTGCCAGCGCAGTCATGGCACTGGATATGACGGATAATCCGGTTCTTGTATTTCGCAATGCTGGCAACAACGAAGTGAACGTTGTGTATCGTCGTAATGATGGAAATATCGGCTGGATCGATACCGCCGATATCAAGTCTTAGTTTAACTGTTTGCGGCAAAGGGCGGCATACCGCGCGTCCGGCAAACACAATTCGATACTCGAGGAACAGGCGATGTCACTTGCGGATTTGATCATACAGGACGCAATACTTCCCGCGCTCAAAGTCAATTCAAAAAAACAACTGCTTCAGGAACTGGCGGCCAAGGCTGCACATGTGACAGGCCTTTCCGAGCGAGAGGTGTTTGACGTCATTTTGCAGCGAGAGCGACTGGGCTCCACCGGTGTCGGCAACGGAATAGCGATTCCGCACGGAAAACTGGCCTCCATAAAGGATATTATCGGCGTTTTCGCCCGGCTGCCCGAGCCCGTGGACTTCGAGGCTCTGGATGATCAGCCGGTTGATCTGGTGTTTCTGCTGCTTGCGCCCGAAGGCGCGGGCGCTGACCACCTCAAGGCACTTTCGCGCATTGCACGGGTGCTGCGCGACGGCGACATGGTAACAAAACTGCGGCAAACGGAATCGGCTTCTGCAATTTATGCCTTTCTGACAGATTCCCCCGCATCCAACGCCGCCTGACCGCTCGATAGTGTCAAAAAAAGCCTGCGGACGGTCATCAGCAGGCTTTTGGTTTCAGGACCGGTATTTTGTCTCGTCAGTGAACACTGACCGGGCTGATTTCATCCTCCGCCGCCTTCACATAGGCCGTGGACGGATCATCGCTCAAAAACAGCGGCGTGCCATCGGCGCCGAACAGAGCCCAAAGATCAATGCCAGATTCCAGTTTTGGTGCATCGGGAAACCGTTTTTGCACCTCATCCGAAGTCATTTTGCGGATATACCCGACCTGACCGGCGCCAAGATGCGCCAGTTCGTCCTTGGTGATGCGTATTTTGCTGTCCAAAGCCATACTCAAATCCTCCTTTGGAAGATCGCGCCGATGCGGATTTGCCCGCATGCGGCAAAAATCGATTTATCGTATTGAATGCGCGGCGAACGCTGGTGACAGGCGTTCGAATTACCGTCGTCACTCGGTGACCGAAATATTGATGCGCTTGGCCTGACGCTCCGGCTCCGGTTTGACCAGATCGATGGCAAGCAGGCCGTTTTTCAGGTCCGCATTGAGCACACGCATTCCGTCTGCAAGCATGAAAGTGCGCTGAAACTGGCGTGCTGCAATCCCGCGGTGAAGGTATTCGTGATCTTCGGTCTCCACCTGCCGGCCGCGGATAATCAGCTGATTTTCCTGAACGGCTACATCGAGGTCGGACTGCGAAAAGCCTGCAACCGCCAAGGTAATGCGCAGCGTTTCGGCCTGAGAATCATCTGCCGCAACCCGTTCGATATTATAGGGCGGATAACCGTCACTCCCCTTGGCGATGCGTTCCAGGTTTTTTTCCATCGCATCGAAGCCGAGCAGCAGCGGGCTTGAAAAGGGCGTAATTCGAGACATTTTTCCATCCTGTCCTTGGTTTCAAGCGACATGTTGGCGGGCCTGCTTTCAGCACCCGTCATGATAATTATATGGGGACCGAATTTGATATCGCAAGCGTATTGCGGTCGGCAGGAGACGGGCGCATAGTTCCGCAAAGCGTCAGAGGACAAGATGGTTGGCAACAGCAAAGACCCCATGAAAATCATAATCGACACGGATCCGGGACAGGATGACGCCGTCGCCATTTTGCTTGCCCTCGCCAGCGACCAGCTGGATGTTCTCGGCATCACCGCCGTCGCCGGCAACGTGCCGCTCGCATTGACGGAAAAAAACGCTCGCATGGTTTGCGAGCTTGCAAGAAAACCCGGCACCAGGGTCTTCGCCGGCGCCAAATCGCCCATGGAAAGGCCGCTGGTCACTGCGGAATATGTGCACGGAAAGACCGGCCTCGACGGGCCGGTTCTGCCCGATCCGGATATGCCGCTACAGCCACTGCATGGCGTTGATTTTATTGTTGAAACCCTTCTGTCGGAGCCTGCCGGCGAAGTGACGCTGTGCACCCTCGGCCCGCTCACCAATATCGGCCTTGCGCTGCAGCAGGCACCGCAGATAGCCGAAAGGGTCGAGCAGATCGTCATGATGGGCGGCGGATTCTTCGAGGGCGGCAATGTGACACCAGCCGCCGAGTTCAACATCTATGTCGATCCTGAAGCCGCCCACATGGTGTTTGAATCTGGTATCCCGATCGTCATGATGCCGCTGGACGTCACCCACAAAGTCCTGACGACGAGAAGCCGCCTTGCCCGCATCGAGAAACTGGCGACGCCGGTTTCAAGGGCCGTTGTCGAGCTTTTGGAGTTTTTCGAGCGCTTTGACGAAAAAAAATACGGCACCGATGGCGGACCGCTGCATGATCCGACGGTCATTGCCTGGCTGTTGAAACCCGAGCTGTTTTCGGGCCGCTATTGCAATGTCGAGATTGAGACCAATTCGCCGCTGACAGCCGGAATGACGGTTGTCGACTGGTGGCAGGTCACCGGCAAGCCGCACAACGCCCTCGTTATCCGTGATGTCAACGCGGACGGGTTCTTCGATTTGCTGGTGGAGCATCTCGCCAGGCTTTAGCTCAGACAGCCTCGTTGACATCCCTTCCGAGCGGGATCGCAGGCTGTGCGCCCGGATTCAGGCAGGCAAGACTTCCGGCTATGGCGGCACGTTTCAGCGCCGTCTCGAACCCGTGGCCGCGGTCGAGATCGGCTGCCAGGTAACCGCAGAACGTATCGCCCGCACCGACCGTATCCACAGGTTCGATATCAAGTCCGGCTGCCCTGTGCAGTGAACCTTCGCGCGCGGCGACAACGCCGTCGGCACCGAGCGTGACGATGATGGTCTGTCCGGATTTGGCGTGCATGTCCAAAAGCGCCTGATCCCGCTCGGCCCCTTGCATGACTTTCCCGCCGGCAAGGCGTTCGAATTCCGTTTCATTGGCGATGACGATGTCGGCGCCTGCCGCCAGTTGGACCGCGTCGTCCGTCAACGGAGCGATATTGAGCACTGTGATGACACCGCGCCGGCGCGCGTCGCGCATCGCCGTCCTGATCGCCGGTGCCGGGATTTCCAGTTGCATAAGCAGATAGTCGCCTCCCGACATCACTGCGATCGAATTGTCTGCATCGCCGTCGCTGATAGTGCCGTTGGCTGCGGGAATGACGGCGATCATGTTCTCGCCGCTGCTTTCGACCAGAATAAGCGCGGTACCGGTTGAACCGTCGACTTTGCGGACTTCCGAAAGCCCCACACCGGCCTCCGTCAGGTGCGCGAGGGCCGGCTCGGCGAAATTGTCTCGGCCCACCGCACCGCACATGCGCACCGACGCGCCAGCCCTGCGCGCGGCCAATGCCTGATTGGCGCCCTTGCCGCCGGCTGCCGTTGAAAACGTGCGCCCGCCGACGGTTTCGCCGGGGTCGGGCAAACGGTCGACCGTTGCAATCAAGTCCATGTTGATCGAACCGAGCACAGTGATCATGGATGGAATTCCCTGTCTGATTACCCTGTTGCATTCTGCTGTGGTTCTTTCACGGAAAACGCGCTACAGCAAGGCGGTTGCTATACAGACGGGCGATAAATTACCGCATGGGCATGACCTCGAAAGACCTGCAGTTTGAACGCATACTCGATCGTGCGTCACTGCTCGACGCGTGCAATGCAATCGCCGAAGAGGCACAGGATCCGGCCTCCATGACAGCGCGTAATGAGCTGTTCGCTGCCTTGAAGAAAGCCGTAGGCGATGGTCGCGCCGCCATATCCGACATGCTGCGCGAGGACGGCAGCGGCCTTGATTGCGCCTACCGCCTGTCAATGCTGCAGGACGAGGTGATCAAGGCGCTTTTCGGCTATGCGACTGAGTATGCCTATCCGGTGACGAACCCGTCGACGTCGGAGCATATGGCGCTGGCGGCGGTCGGCGGTTACGGCCGCCAGACACTGGCGCCCGGATCCGATATCGATCTTCTGATCGTGCTTCCCTACAAGCCGACGCCCTGGACCGAGCAGGTTGTGGAATACGTGCTCTACATGCTGTGGGACATGGGCTTCAAGGTCGGCCACGCCACCCGCAATATTGACGAGTGTATTCGTCTGTCGAACAGCGATATGACGATCCGCACGGCGATCCTCGATGCACGTTACATCTGCGGCTCCGAACCGCTCTACGACAGCATGGAAAAGCGATTCGATGCGGAAGTAGTACGCAACAGTGCCCGGGAATTCATTGCTGCAAAGCTTGCCGAACGCGATGTGCGCCACCAGAAGGCGGGTGACACGCGCTATCTGGTCGAGCCGAACGTCAAGGAAGGCAAGGGCGGTCTGCGCGACTTGCAGACCCTCTTCTGGATGATGAAATATCATTATCGCGTCCAATCCTCCCGCCAGCTGGTCAAGCTGGGCGTGCTGTCGCGCCGCGAGGCCAAACTGTTCGAGAAATCGGAGGATTTCCTGTGGGCGGTTCGATGCCACATGCATTTTCTCACCGGCAAGGCCGAGGAACGACTGTCTTTCGAAATTCAGCGCGAAATAGCGGCGAATCTGGGTTATCACGACCATCCGGGCCTGTCCGCCGTCGAACGGTTCATGAAGCACTATTTTCTGGTCGCCAAGGATGTCGGTGACCTCACCCGCATTTTATGTGCGGCGCTGGAAGATGAGCAGGCCAAGGAAGCGCCGGGCTTTTCGCGCGTCCTGCGGCGTCTTGCCAAGCGCCGCCGCAAGGTGCCGGGCACCCTCGATTTCATGCAGGATCATGGCCGCATCACGGTTGCCGACAACGAGGTTTTCAAACGCGATCCGGTTAATCTCATCCGCCTCTTTCACCTTGCCGATATTCACGATCTTCTGTTTCATCCCGATGCGCTGAAACTCGCGTCCCGCTCGCTCAAGCTGATCAACGCACAGCTGCGGGAGGATGAAGAGGCGAACAGGCTTTTCCTTTCGATTCTCACATCGCCGCGCCGTCCGGCTCTTATTCTGCGCCGCATGAACGAGGCCGGCGTTCTCGGGCGTTTCATCCCGGATTTCGGCAAGATCGTCTCCATGATGCAATTCAGCATGTATCACCACTATACGGTGGATGAACATCTGCTGCGGGCGGTGGAGGTGATGTCGCGCATCGAGCAGGGCAAGGATGATGATGCCCATCCTCTTGCTGTCAGCATCTTGCCGGAGATCACAGAGCGCGAAGTGCTCTACGTGGCAATTTTATTGCACGACATCGCCAAGGGCCGCCCCGAAGATCATTCCGTCGCCGGCGCGAAAGTGGCGCGCAAGCTGTGTCCGCGCTTCGGCTTTACGCCGGAGCAGACAGAGATCGTCGCCTGGCTGGTCAAGGAACATCTGAGCATGTCGATGATTGCCCAGTCGCGCGATCTCCACGACCGCAAGACCATTGAGGATTTTGCCGATGTCGTGCAGTCCCTCGACCGGCTGCGCCTGCTTCTGGTGCTGACGGTCTGCGACATCCGGGCTGTCGGACCGGGCGTATGGAACGGCTGGAAAGGCCAGCTTCTGCGTACGCTCTACGGCGAGACGGAACTGATGCTGTCCGGCGGCTTTTCCGCGGTATCGGGCAGGGAGCGGGCCGAGGAGGCGAGACTGCGTCTGGCCGAGGCGCTTGACGATTGGCCGGACACGGAGCGCGAGGATTATATCAAGCTTCACTATCTGCCTTATCTTCTGAGCGTAGAACTTGACGACCAGGTTCGCCATGCCGACTTCATGCGTAGAACCAAGGATGCCGGCAAGCAGCTCTCGACAATGGTGCGCACCCATTCTTTCCACGCGATCACCGAAATTACGGTAGTTGCGCCCGACCATCCGAGGCTGCTGTCAATCGTCACCGGTGCCTGCGCCGCGGCCGGGGCCAATATTGCCGACGCGCAGGTCTTTACCACTGCCGACGGGCGGGCGCTCGATACGATCATGATCAATCGTGCCTTCAGCGAGGATGCCGACGAACTGCGCCGTGCAGAGCGTATCGGAGCATTGATAGAAGCCGTTGTGTCCGGGCAGAAACATCTGCCGGAAGTGATTGCCCACAAGACCAAAAGCCGGCGCAAGAGCAAACCGTTTTCCGTCACGCCCAGGGTTACCATCAACAACAGCCTGTCGAATTTTTTTACCGTCATCGAGCTGGAAGGACTCGACCGGACCGGGCTTTTGTCGGAAATCACCGAAGTTCTTTCCGATCTGTCGCTCGATATTGCGTCGGCACACATCACCACATTCGGTGAAAAGGTGATTGATACCTTCTACGTGACCGACCTGTTCGGTCACAAAATTACCAATGAAAACAGGCATGGCAACATCATTGCCCGACTAAAAGCCGTGCTTGCGGGCATTGAAGAGGACGTTCGCCAGAAAATGCCCCAGGGCATCATCGCACCGCCGACTGACAAACGCAGGCGGGTCAAGCAGACATGAGCCTGTTGCGAAAATTTGCCAGTGTCGGATCCGCGACGATGGCAAGCCGTGTGCTCGGCTTTGTCCGCGAGGCGCTGATCGCATATACACTCGGCGCCGGTCCCGTTTCAGATGCATTTTACGCCGCTTTCCGCTTTCCCAACCTCTTCCGCAGGCTGTTTGCCGAAGGCGCGTTCAACTCTGCGTTCATTCCGCTCTTTGCCAAGGAGCTGGAGGGCGGCGGCGCAACCGCTGCCGAAATCTTTGCGCGCCAGGTTCTGTCGGTCCTGTTGTTCGTCCTGATTGCGCTTTCGGCCTTTGCCATGATCTTCATGCCGGTTCTGGTATCGACGATAATCGCACCAAAATTTACGGAAATTCCCGAAAAATTCGAACTGACCGTCTTTCTGACACGCATCATGTTTCCCTATCTGGCCGCCATGTCGCTGGTGGCGATGCTGTCGGGGGTTCTCAATTCCTATAGGCACTATTTTCTTGCCGCCATCAGTCCGGTGCTGCTCAACATTGTTCTGGTCGGCGTCCTCATTGCGGTGGTCAGCCAGGGTGTTGACGAACGAACCGTCGGTGTTTCCATGGCAGTCGGGGTGACGGTATCAGGCATCCTGCAGCTTGCGCTGCTCGTTTACGGTGTCAGGAAAATCGGATTTCACATTCGCATCGGCATGCCGCGCCTGACGCTACCGGTCAGGCGGCTATTGTGGCTGGCGCTGCCTGCCGCCATCACCGGCGGCATCACTCAGCTCAACCTGCTGATCGGCCAGATCATCATCTCGGGTGACAACGGTGCCATCGCGATCGTCAATTTTGCCGACAGGATCCTTCAATTGCCACTCGGCGTCATCGGCATCGCCATAGGCGTGGTGCTGCTGCCCGAACTGTCCAGGGCACTGAAAGAGGGCAACACCCAGTCGGTGCAGGATCTGCAGAACAACAGCCTCGAATTCGGCCTCGGCCTCACTGTTCCCGCCGCAGTTGCCTTCGCAATCATCCCGGCGCCCATCGTCGCATTGCTTTTCGAGCGCGGCGAATTCGGCCGTGAAACGACGCTGATCACCGCAACGGTGCTTGCTGCCTTCGCAGGCGGTTTGCCGGCCTTTGTGCTCAACAAGATCTTTACGCCGTCCTTTTATGCCCGCGAAGACATGCGTTCTCCGATGTGGTTTGCGGGTGTCAATGCCGCGATCAACGTCGCTGGCAGCCTGATCCTCTTCCCCATCATTGGCGTGATGGGCATTGCCATTGCAACGTCACTGGCGGGCTGGGCAAATGCGCTGCTTCTGGGCGGCCTTCTTTACCGCGACAACCAGTTCCGGCCGACCACGCAGACGCTGAAGCGTGTGGCATTGATTGTGGCAGGAAGCGCCTGGATGGGCGTCTGCCTGTATTTCGTCATGGTTTTGATGGGGCCGCTGCTGATGGATGGCAGTCTTTTACCGCGGATCGCGCTGATGATTGCCGTGATTGCTGGCGGTGCATTGGTCTATTTCGCGTTCGTGCTCGCCACGGGTGCCATGGACCGTCATCAATTGATGTCGCTGGTCAGACGCAGGCAGGAATAATGGTGGAACCGATATGCAGCATATTGCCCATGTGACAATGCTTGTGCCCAGCTATGACGAGGGCATTTCGTTTTTTGTCGACACGCTCGGTTTTGAGCTGGTTTCGGATACGGATCTCGGCGGCGGCAAGCGCTGGGTGCTTGTCCGTCCAAAGGGTGGCGCGGGATCTGGCCTGCTGCTTGCCGAACCCGGAAACGATCGCCAGGAAGCCCGGGTCGGCGATCAGACCGGCGGCCGCGTCGGGTTCTTCCTGTTTACCGGCGATTTTGCCGCGGACCACGCAGGCATGCTTCAAAAGGGTGTCGTCTTCCTCGAAGAACCGCGCAGGAAGGCCTACGGCACAGTGGCGATATTCATGGACCCGTTCGGCAACACCTGGGATCTTCTGCAGTCTGCCTGAGCGCCACCGATCGAGGAAATTCCTTGATCGACCGGCGGCACCGGTGCATAACCCGGCGCGACATCTGCCGAAGTAAAATTATTTTCAGGAATATCCATGTCCGAATTCAAGCCGCTCGTCTTTTCCGGTGTGCAGCCAACCGGCAATCTGCACCTGGGCAATTATCTCGGTGCCATACGCAAGTTCGTTGCGCTGCAGGAAAGCCACAACTGCATCTACTGCGTTGTCGATCTGCACGCCATCACGGCGCAACTAGTGCATGATGATCTGCCCGGCCAGACGCGGTCGATTACCGCTGCTTTTCTTGCCGCCGGCATCAATCCGAAAGAACATATCGTCTTCAATCAGAGCCGCGTTCCCGGACACGCAGAGCTCGCCTGGATTTTCAATTGTGTTGCCCGCATCGGCTGGATGAACCGGATGACGCAGTTCAAGGACAAGGCCGGCAAGGATCGGGAAAACGCGTCCCTCGGACTGCTCGCCTATCCAAGCCTGATGGCCGCCGATATTCTGGTTTACCGAGCAACACATGTGCCGGTCGGCGACGACCAGAAGCAGCATCTCGAGCTGACCCGCGATATTGCGCAGAAGTTCAATATCGACTTTTCCAGGCGTATTGCGGAAACCGGACTGGGTGTCGACATGCTTGTCGGCGAAGAGCGGGTCAATGGCTATTTCCCCCTGACCGAGCCGCTCATCGAGGGCCCGGCGCCACGCGTCATGAGCCTGCGCGACGGAACGAAAAAAATGTCGAAATCCGATGTTTCGGATCTGTCACGCATCAATTTGACGGACGATGCAGATATGATCGCGAAAAAGATCCGCAAGGCAAAGACCGATCCTGAACCGTTGCCGGGTGACGTTAAAGGCCTGGCGGGTCGGCCCGAGGCGGAAAACCTCGTGGGCATTTATGCCGCCCTTTCCGATATCAGCACGGAAGCCGTGATTGCCGATTTCGGCGGCCAGCAGTTTTCTGCCTTCAAGCCCGCATTGACTGAACTTGCGGTCAGTGTCATGGCGCCCATCAGTGATGAAATGCGCCGCCTGGAGGCTGACCCGGCCCATATCGACAGTGTCCTTGCAGATGGCGGCAATCGTGCCGACGAGATTGCCGGTAAAACCATTGACGACGTCAAGGATATTATCGGCCTGTTGCGCTGAAATGACTCCCAGTGCCGATGCAACGGCGTTGGGGACCCTCGCAAACTAACGCTTGCCGAGCTACAAAGCCGATGGCACACTTCGCGCCATGGTATCGAAGCGACTGTCCAGAGAAGAAGGTCACCGGCGCAAGTTTCTTGCGGTGATTGACGATACACCCGAATGCGAGCGGGCGGTTCACTATGCGGCAGCCCGCGCGAAGCGCACAAACGGCGTGCTGGTGTTGATATTTGTCATTGAACCCGGCGATTTTCAGCACTGGCTTGGCGTTGAGGAAATTATGAAGGCGGAGGCCCGCGAAGAGGCTGACGCTGCGCTGGAGCGATTCGCGGCCATGGTGCGCGAAAACAGCGGTATCGAGCCGGAATTGACCATTCGCATGGGCAAGACGACAGATGAGATACATGCTGTGATCGAGGAAGATCAGGATATTGCCATTCTGGTGCTGGCTTCTGGCTCTGCAAAGGAGGGCCCCGGGCCGCTGGTCTCGTCGATTGCCGGACGTGGCGCGGCGTTTCCCATTCCCGTCACCGTGATTCCCGATGCTTTGAGCGACCAGGATATCGAAGCGCTCTGTTGATCGGCAACCAGTAACGCCAGGTCATGTGCGGCGTTGAGTCTTCTTGAAGTCTGGCGGTTTGTGCCTTATTTTCCTCGCATAATCAGGCGGGTGCGGTAAGATGCCGTCAATCGGCAGGGCCCCCGCCGCTCAGGAGCAAAATTGATGTTTATTCAGACGGAAGCCACACCGAATCCGGCGACCTTGAAATTCCTGCCCGGAAAAGTGGTTTATGAAGCCGGCTCGGCCGATTTCCGCGATGCGGAAAGTGCCGCGGAAGCATCGCCGCTTGCCGAAAGGCTGTTCGCCATTCAGGGCGTTACCGGTGTCTTTTATGGCTATGATTTCATCACTGTCACCAAGGACGGTGCCGAGTGGCAGCATCTCAAGCCGGCGATATTGGGCACGATCATGGAACATTTCATGTCCGGTGCTCCGATTATGAACAGCTCCGTGACCGATTCGGATTTCAGCGACGAAGGCGAGTTCTACGACGAATCCGACGAGCCGATCGTTGCAACCATCAAGGAACTGCTTGAAACCCGTGTGCGACCGGCTGTGGCGCAGGATGGCGGCGACATCACCTTCAAGGGTTACAAGGACGGCCGTGTCTTCCTTCACATGAAAGGCGCCTGCGCGGGTTGCCCCTCGTCTACGGCAACGCTAAAGCACGGCATCCAGAACCTGCTGCGTCACTTCATTCCCGAAGTGCAGGAAGTTGAAGCGGTCTGATATTGACGGCCGCCGGTGTTACAATTGGCGGCCAAACTCTTTTGTTTATGAATATCGGTGTTGATTTGCCCGGAATTGACGGACATGTGCGGCAAATGAGACATGAGATCGGCGGCAAGCAGATTTTCATCGCCGACAGCGGCGGCGACCTGCCGGCGATCCTTTTTGTCCACGGCACGATGATGGACGGCACGGTCTGGCACAAACAGGTTGCGGTGCTGAAGGAGCAATTTCGCTGCATATGTCCGGATCTTCGCGGACACGGCAGATCGACGGCTGCATCGTCGGATATCAGCTTTGAAGACCATTGCGACGACCTGGCGGCGATCGTCGAGCAGCTGTCCTTGAACGATGTAACAATTGTCGGCTGGTCAATGGGCGGATGCATCTGCGAGGTGTTCGTTACCCGATACCCTGGAAAGGCGGCACGTCTGGTTCTTGTCGACACGATCCCGCAGCGTCTGTCGGACGACCGCTTTCCCTACGGCCAGGATCCGGCGGGCACACCCAAGACCAGGCGGGCGCTCGAAACCGATTTTGAAGCAACAGCGCGCTGGTTCGGCAGACGCATATCGCCGGAAGACGATACAGTGGCCGCTTTCATTTCCGATCTCGCCGCACGTGCACGGCAGGATGTCACGATCAACGACTATGTCAGCACCGACGCACGTTCGCAGATCGATCTTTTGCCGCGCATCACCCTGCCGACGACAATCATCTGCGGCAGCAAGGATCTGGTGTGCAAGCCGCAGGCGAGCAGCTTCATGGCCGAACACATTCCCGGCTGCGCAACCGGTGTGGCCTATATCGACGGCGCCGGTCATGCACCGTTTCTGACCCGCGCCGGGGAATTCAACAACATTCTGCTTGGCGCACTGGACCGCGATGATCACGCTGGCAATTGATACCGCCGCACATCTGTGCGCCGCCTGTGTCTACGATTCTGTCGAGGACAAGGTTCTTGGAAAGGCCGTGGAAGATCTCGGCCGCGGTCATGCCGAGCGGCTGTTTGCGGTCATCAGACAGGCGCTTGATGAAGCCGCGATGGACTACAGCGACCTGCAGCGCCTTGGCGTGTGCATTGGACCTGGATCCTTTACCGGTGTGCGGGTTGGTGTGGCCGCCATGCGAGGCCTCTCGCTGGCGCTGTCGGTTCCGCTTGTCGGTGTGACTATTTTTGACGGCCTAGCGCAAGCCGCCCCGAAGGGCAGACCACTTTTCGTTCTTCTCGATGCACGCCGCGGCGAGGTCTATGTGCAGCTTTTTGATCAGGACGGAAATGCAGACGGTTCACCGGCGGCTATGTCGCTGGAGGCCGCCGGTGAACGTGTGCGACAATCGCAGGCGGCATTGACCGGTTCGGGCGCATCGCTTGTTTTTGATGCGGACGACAAGGCCGGACGTTTAATTGTTGACTACGCTTCGACGGCGGATATCGAAACGATCGCCAGGCTTGGGGCCCAGGGCAGACCGCAGGAGAGCCAGCCGGAGCCGCTTTATTTGAGATCCGCTGACGCAAAACCCCAGAGCGGCTTTGCCGTGGAGCGGCAGGGGGCAAAGCTGTGAGCACATCTTCGCTTTTTCGCTGGGCAGCCGATTTCGAAATTGTCCCCATGGACGCCAGCGATTGCGCCGAAGCGTCGGTTCTGCATGCAGGCGGCTTTTCGCAGGTTTGGAGTGACGGAGAAATTCAGGCTCTCCTCGGGCAGGACGCGGTTTTTGGCTTTATTGCCCGCAGACCCGGCCGGCGCAGAAGGTCGGGCGGCTTTGTCCTTGCCCGGCTTGCCGCCGATGAAGCGGAAATTTTGACGATTGCCGTATCTCCGAAATATCGCCAGAACGGGCTTGGCTGGCGGCTGATGGGCGCAGTGTTGCGGCATTTGCGCGCCGAAGGCACTCCCTCGCTGTTTCTCGAGGTGGACGAAGGCAATGATGCGGCGATCACACTATACCGGAAAATAGGCTTTTCCAAAGTGGCCGAACGGGCCGCATATTATGATCAGGACAGTGGAGCCCGCACCGCGGCGCTTGTCATGCGGCTCGATCTTGGGTAGGCCAATTCTGGAAATGCTCTAGCGGCTGTGAGGTTGCGCGTGACGGAAGAATTAAAGACCCTGGAGGAACTGTGCGTCGAGCGCGGCATGCGCATGACGGAGCAAAGGCGTGTCATCGCCCGGGTTTTGGATGGGTCCGCGGATCATCCTGATGTCGAGGAACTGTACCGGCGTGCCGCCAGGGTCGATCCGAACATCTCGATATCAACGGTCTACCGGACAGTGAAAATGTTCGAGGACACCGGCATCATAGAACGTCACGATTTTCGTGACGGTCGGTCGCGCTATGAAACCATTCCCGACGAACATCACGATCACCTGATCGATCTGAAGACCGGACGCGTGATAGAGTTTCAGTCAGCCGAAATCGAAATGCTGCAGGAAAAGATAGCCCGTGAACACGGCTTCAAGCTGGTCGATCACCGCCTCGAACTTTACGGAATACCGCTCAATAAGGCGAAAGACTGACCATGCCTGATCGGAAGATTGAAGTGCGCTCGTGCGGGAGTGGACCATTCTGATGATCGCGTGGACCCGCATCGCCATCGTTTTGACTATTATCGTGCTGGTGACGCTGGTGATGCTGCCGGTGCAGCTGCTGTCAAACAGGTTCAACTGGAAGCTCTCCTGGTATCTGCCGCGATGGTGGCATCGGGTTGCCGTACGGCTGTTGGGCATTCGTGTCATCATCCATGGCGCGCTTGATTCTCACCGGCCGCTGATGATGGCCGTAAACCACAGCAGCTGGAAAGACATTGTCGTGCTGTCATCCGTTGCTGATGTGGTCTTTATTGCCAAGTCCGAAGTGCGCGACTGGCCGGTGTTCGGCTGGCTCGCAAAATGGCAACGGACGATCTTTATCGAGCGCGAAAGGCGCCGGCAGACCGGCGAACAGGTCACCGAAGTCGGCAAACGGCTTGCCGATGGCGAAATCGTCGTGCTGTTTGCCGAAGGCACCACAAACGACGGCAACCGCATACTGGACTTCAAGAGTTCGCTTTTTGGTGCGGCGGCATCGGCGCTTGGCGCATCGCCGACCGGCGCAGTCTCGATCCAGCCGGTGGCGATCGCCTACACCCACGCTAACGGGGTGCCGCTCGGCCGTTACGGCAGGCCGCTTGCGGCCTGGCCCGGCGATACTGAACTGACACCGCATCTCATGGGTGTGTTGAAAGAGGGCTCGTTCGATGTCCAGGTCTGTTTTGGCGAACCGGTGGTTTATGACGAAAACAGCAATCGCAAGCGAGTGACGCGGGACGTCGAAGGACAGGTACGCAGCATGCTGCAGGAACAGCTCTATGGCAGTGGCAGGGCTCCGAATTGACCCTTTAACGGTGGTCATCGAGCGGCAAGGCCGCCATTTCAGACCGGGCAGGCTGCAATAATCCCGGATTTGGCTTGACTCAGCCCCAAACAGCCGCGATTGCGTGTTCTGAACTATTATATGGAATGATCTACTATGTGATTGACCGGCACGCGCCGGCCAAATGTGCTCCTGGACTTTCGGAAACGACACCATGCTGAAGGAGGCAGAAACGGACAAGATGGATGGCGCGCCCAATGGTGCGAAGGCCAATAAGCGCAAGGTTTTTGTCAAAACCTATGGCTGCCAGATGAATGTCTATGATTCGGAACGCATGGCCGACGCGCTTTCCACACAAGGCTATCAGCAGACCGACAATCCCGAAGAAGCGGACCTTTTGCTTCTCAACACCTGCCATATCCGCGAAAAGGCGGCCGAGAAAGTGTATTCCGAGCTCGGCAGGATCCGCAAACTGAAGCAGGCGCGCGCCGAGGAAGGCGCAGATCTGATGGTCGGCGTTGCCGGCTGTGTAGCGCAGGCCGAGGGTCAGGAAATCATCCGCCGCGCCCCGATCGTTGATCTGGTGATTGGCCCGCAGACCTATCATCGCCTGCCGCAGGCGATAGCCCGGGCGCGCAACGGCGAAAAGGTCGTCGAGACCGAATACGCCATCGAAGACAAATTTGAGCATCTTCCGGAGCCGGAAAAAAAGGTGATTGCATCGCGCGGCGTGACGGCCTTTTTGACCGTCCAGGAGGGATGCGACAAGTTTTGTACCTTCTGCGTGGTTCCCTATACGCGCGGTTCCGAGGTTTCCCGGCCGGTCGGACAGATCGAGCGCGAAGCCCGTCAGCTGGTTGCGGCGGGGGTACGTGAAATCACGCTGCTGGGCCAGAACGTCAATGCGTGGCACGGTGAAGGTGCAGACGGTCGCGAATGGGGCCTTGGCGAACTGCTTCGACTGCTTGCCGGTATCGACGGGCTTGAGCGGCTTCGCTACACCACCAGTCATCCACGCGATATGGATGATGCACTGATCGAGGCGCACCGCGATCTCGACAAGCTGATGCCCTATCTGCATCTGCCCGTGCAATCCGGTTCGGACAGTGTTCTCAAAGCAATGAACCGCCGCCATACGGCAAAGGACTATCTGACGCTTGTAGAGCGCATCCGGGCAGTGCGGCCGGGCATTGCCCTTTCCGGAGACTTCATCGTCGGCTTCCCGGGTGAAACCGATGCCGATTTTGAAGATACGCTCCGCCTGGTCGAAGAGGTAGGTTATGCACAGGCCTTTTCATTCAAATATTCACCGCGCCCGGGAACCCCGGGTGCAGAAAGGGACGACCACATCCCCGAGGGCGTGAAGTCGCAAAGGCTTGAACGCCTGCAGACCTTGCTGCGCAAACACCAGTCGAAGTTCGCCGATAACTGTGTCGGGGCCACGATTGACCTGCTTCTTGAAAAGCCCGGCCGCCAGCCCGGACAGCTGATCGGCCGGTCTCCCTGGCTGCAGCCGGTAATAATTGATGCAAAATCATCCCAAATCGGTGAAATTGTAAAAGTGAGAATCACCCAAACAGGGACAAATTCGCTGTTTGCCGAAACAGTGCAGGGCGAATCCGGGAGTGCGACCATTTGAGTAGACCTGAGGCGATCAAGAAAAAAGCCGGCGCAAGCCGGGCCGGGGCATCCGACACGACGCATATCGTCCTGACCTTCGAAAACAACCGACTTGCTAGCGAGCTGTTTGGCCAGTTCGACCAGAATCTCGCGCTGATTGAGCAGAAACTGGGCGTCGACGCACGCGCCAGGGGAAATCAGGTGTCCATTCAGGGCGATGAGTCTTCCGCAAACCAGGCGCGCCGGGCGCTGGACTATCTCTATGACCGCCTTCAGGAGGGTGAGGAGGTTCAGGCATCGGATGTGGAAGGCGCCATCCGCATGTCGGTGGCCGCCGATGATCAGCTGACCCTGCCTACCATGGAAAACAAGGGAAAGATGGCCTTTGCACAGGTTGCGACCCGCAAAAGGACCATCGTCGCCCGCACCCCCAATCAGGACGCCTATATCCGTGCCATGGATCGCGCCGAGCTTCTGTTCGGGATCGGGCCCGCCGGCACAGGCAAGACCTATCTGGCGGTTGCCCATGCGGCGCAGCTTCTGGAGCGCGGCCTGATCGAAAAAATTATCCTCTCGCGTCCTGCAGTCGAGGCCGGCGAAAGGCTCGGATATCTGCCCGGCGATATGAAGGACAAGGTCGATCCCTATCTGCGTCCGCTTTACGACGCGCTCTACGACATGATCCCCGGCGACAAGGTTGAACGGGCAATCACTGCCGGCGTCATCGAAATTGCGCCACTGGCGTTCATGCGCGGCCGGACGCTTTCCAATGCCGCTGTCATTTTAGACGAAGCTCAGAACACGACAGCCATGCAGATGAAAATGTTCCTGACGCGGCTCGGTGAGAACGCTCGCATGATCGTAACCGGTGACCCCAGCCAGATCGACCTGCCGCGTGGCGCCAAATCGGGCCTCGTCGAGGCACTCCACATTCTCAAGGGTGTCGAAGGCGTTGTGACCGTGCGTTTTCGGGACACCGACGTTGTGCGTCATCCGCTGGTTGCCCGTATCGTAGCCGCCTATGATGCGGAGAACACGATGGTCGCCGATGGCGGCAAACCGGACCCTGAATGACAGGCGCAAGCGTTCCCGCTGGTAACATCGATATTCTGCTGGCCGTTGAAGCTCCGGGCTGGCCGTCAGCCGATGCGCTTGAGACACTGTGCGACAGAACAATCACCGCTGCTCAGGCCTATCTGATCGAACAGACCGGGCAGCCTTTCCCCGACGGTGGCTGTGAACTGTCGCTTGTCTTTGGCGACGATGCGGCCATGCGAAAAGTCAATCTGCAATGGCGCGATCAGGACAAGCCCACCAATGTTCTGTCGTTCCCCGCCTGTCCGGTTGAGCCGGTGAACATGCCCGGACCCATGCTTGGCGATATCCTGTTTGCGCATGAAACGGTCGCGCGAGAGGCGGCTGAGCTCGGTATTTCCTTTGATAACCATCTGACACATCTTCTCGTGCATGGATTTTTGCATCTGTTAGGCTATGATCACATTGATGATGCGGATGCAGGCATGATGGAAGGTCACGAGACTCGCATTTTGGCGATGCTCGACCTATCTGACCCCTATGAAAACACTATTCCAGTCTGACAAGCGATGAATGAGCAATCCAGCACGGCGGCGCCGGACGACAGATCGACCGGTACACAAGACGCCGATAGCGGCGAGGACCCCGGAAATAGAAAGCTTCCGGTCATAGTCCACCCGGCGGAAAGAAACGGCCACAGCTGGTGGGCGAAACTGTTCCGGCTCTTTCGGACATCTGACGAACACAGTCTTCGTGAGGACCTGACCGACGCGCTTTCGTCGGACGGGGCCTTCGGCACCGCCTTCACGCCGGAAGAGCGGGCGATGCTGCACAACATTTTACGGTTGCGCGAAGTGCGCGTTGAAGATGTCATGGTGCCTCGTGCGGAAATTATGGCTGCCGATTGCACAATCACGCTCGATGAGCTGATGGTTATGTTCGAGGAAACGGGCCACTCCCGCATGCCGGTCTATGGCGAGACGCTTGATGATCCGCGCGGCATGGTCCACATCCGCGATCTGGTCGCCTATATCACCAAACAGGCACGAAATCGGCGCCGCGCGTCCCGCAACGGCTCAACTGCCAAGCCGGCCAATGGCACCGCGGCAGCCAAGAAGGACAAACAGGTCAAACCCGGACAGTTCGATCTGGCCCGTGTCGAGCTTTCCAGGACTGTCCACGAGGCCGGGATCGTCCGCGATGTCCTGTTTGTTCCACCGTCCATGCTGGCCTCGGACCTGATGCAGCGCATGCAGGCCATGCGCACGCAAATGGCTCTGGTGATTGACGAATACGGCGGCACTGACGGCCTCGTCTCGCTGGAAGACATTGTCGAAATGGTGGTCGGCGATATCGAAGACGAGCATGACGACGAAGCGGATATGATCACCAGCACCTCGGAGGATGTCTTTGTTGCCGATGCCCGGGCCGAGCTCGAGGACATTGCCAAGGTTGTTGGCAAGGATTTCGAGTTTGGAGACACGGCCGAGGATGTCGACACGCTTGGCGGCCTCATCTTCTCGGCGCTGGGTCGCATACCGGCGCGCGGCGAGGTGGTACGAGCCCTGCCGAAGTTCGAGTTTCATGTGCTCGACGCCGATCCGAGACGCATCAAGCGCGTGCGTATCGTTCGCCGCCGCATGGTTGAACGCCGGCGCCGGCCGGCCAAGGCGGACGTAGAACGCAAACAGCCGTCCCGGGATGCAAAAAAGCCCAAGGTGCAGGCCACGTCTTCCGGGCAGAACACCCGATAAATCTCCGCAAAACTGTCCAAACTGGCCGTTTGCCCGTTGAGGCGGGTCAATAACTGGTTCCTTTGCTATAAATCCCTGTGCGCCTGATTCGTGGATTGGGTCTGCTCGGCCGGGTTGGTGCCCGCCGGCCGGCAGCGTCATGTTGAATAGCGGCGGTCGCGTGCATCGGCATTGGGAGAGAATATGGAGCGTTTGGCCGGGAAAATCATGCTGCTTTGGGGAGCAAGGCGGTGGGCCGTTTGCTTTGGCGCCGGCGCCCTGGGTGTGCTTTCATTGCCACCATTCGACTTTTTTGCAGTGCTTTTTGTCTCCTTCACACTCCTTGTCTGGCTGCTTGACGGGGCCAGCGGCAATCCCGAGTCCGGTTTTATCGGCCGTCTGAACCCGGCTTTCTGGACGGGGTGGTGGTTCGGTTTCGGGTATTTTACAGGCGGTTTGTGGTGGCTCGGCAACGCGCTTTTGATCGAGGCAGAGGAATTTGCCTGGGCGCTGCCCATTGCGGTCTTCGGACTTCCGGCCCTGCTCGCGGTGTTTTATGGTTTTGCCGCCGCCTTCGCGCGGGCATTGTGGTCCGATGGTCTTGGACGGATCTTTGCGCTGGCTTGCGGCTTTGGTCTGGCCGAATGGCTGCGCAGCTTCGTGCTCACCGGCTTTCCGTGGAATGCCATTGGCTATGGTGCGATGCCGGTCCCCCTGATGATGCAATCCTCGGCGCTGATTGGTATTTTTGGCATGTCGGCGCTCACTGTTCTGGTGTTTTCAATGCCTGCGCTCATTGCAACGCGCCGCGGCCTTGTGCCTGGCCTCACAATCGCCGTGCTGCTGCTGGCGGCCCATCTCGGATATGGGTATTGGCGGCTTGCTGCCCCGTCTCCAGGCGTTGAGGACGGCATTGTCGTTCGCATCGTGCAGCCCTCCGTCGACCAGTCCAAAAAATGGGACGACGCTGAACGCAAACAGATATTCGAAACGCTGCTTTCATTGACCAATAGTCCTTCCGAGGGCGGCGCCCAACCGACACTCATCGTTTGGCCGGAAACTTCACTGCCGTTTCTCCTGACCAGTAATCCGGCCGCATTGGCCATGATCGGCCAGACTCTGAAAGAAGGACAGACGCTTATCGTCGGTGCGGTACGTAAGGAAGACGGCGAAGCCGGCGGCGCGGTGCGTTACTACAATACGATCTACACGATCGATGATGAAGGGCAGATCGTTGCGGCGGCCGACAAGCTTCACCTGGTGCCGTTCGGCGAGTATTTGCCGTTGGCGTCGCTGCTGGAAAGCACAGGCCTCGATACGATAGCAAATACTCCTGCCAGCTTTTCCGCGGGCAGCCGCCGCTATACTGTTCCGGTGCAAGAAGAAAAACACTTCTTACCGATGATCTGTTACGAGGTCATTTTTCCCGCAGAAATGGCCGCGGAGGGCCCGCCGGCCGACTTCATCGTAAACATCACAAACGATGCATGGTACGGCAACACGCCAGGTCCGTATCAGCATTTCCGGCAGGCACAATTGCGCGCCGCCGAGACCGGCCTGCCGCTGGTACGTGCTGCCAATAACGGTATTTCGGCTGTCACGGACGGCAGGGGTCGTGTGATCGCGGGAATGTCACAAAACGTGATTGGCTTTGTCGACGTTGCATTACCAAAAAAAATACACGCAGACAGAAGTAATTGGAATGCAAGTCTTGCCTTCTGGTTGATAATCGCTTTGCTATTGTTTGGGGCATTCGTTTCACGCTACAGTTTTGTTCGGACCGGCAATTGACGAAAAACCCCTAAAATTGCATAGATTAATACTGTAACTATGAACCGCTGGTGTTTCTGATTAGTAGGTTTCCCTTACCGGGCGATGGAAACCAATACTTCGGCAATGTCAGTTTCAATAAAAATAAACATGTGGCGGATACCGTCACATCTGCGAGAACAAATAAATATGACCACCATTGTTAGCAAAAAAAAGCCAAATCCCATTGACATACATGTGGGCAGCCGAATTCGGTTGCGCCGTACAATGCTCGGCATGAGTCAAGAAAAATTGGGCGAGAGTCTCGGAATTACTTTTCAGCAGATCCAGAAATACGAAAAGGGAACCAATCGCGTCGGAGCAAGCCGACTGCAGAACATCTCCTCGGTTTTAAATGTTCCGGTCGCATTTTTCTTTGAAGATGCTCCCGGCGATCCCTCAACCGGTACGCCCGGTGTTTCAGAGGCATCCAGTTCCAACTATGTTGTCGATTTTCTGTCGTCGTCCGAAGGCCTTCAGCTGAACCGGGCATTTGTCAAAATTGACGATCCCAAGGTGCGGCGCAAAATCGTCGATCTTGTGAAAGCGCTGGCCGCCGACTCTGAATAACGCAGCGTCCGTGGAAATGACCAAGCTCAATTGGCCTGCGTCTTTCCCGGCATCCAGCTTTTGTCCGTCAAGGCAGGGGGTTCATTCAAACGCTCCGCATCGCGGCTTATAGACCGGCTATCAACAGAAAAAACCCCAGTGCCCGGGGTTATCTGCTCTTTGTCAGTCATATCAAGATATATTTATATCGTTCTGCGCTTGAATTTGCTGCTCGTTTTAAATAACTAGACTGCATCGATGTGCAGTTCTGAGAGGCGGGTATGGCGCGCAGCAATTATCTCTTCACGAGTGAATCGGTATCAGAAGGACATCCGGACAAGGTTTGTGACCGGATATCGGACGAAATTGTCGACCTGATTTACAAGGAAGCGCGCAAGACGGGTATTGATCCCTGGACCGTGCGCATAGCCGCAGAGACCCTCGCAACGACAAACCGGGTTGTCATCGCCGGTGAAGTCCGCGTGCCTGCGACGTTGATGAAAAAAGACAAAAACGGCAACGACGTCATCAATCCGAGCCGCTTCCGCTCGGCCGCACGCCGCGCAATTCGCGACATAGGATACGAGCAGGACGGATTCCATTGGAAAACCGCCCGCATCGATGTGCTGTTGCATTCGCAGTCGGCCGACATCGCGCAGGGTGTTGACAACGCCGCCGACCGGCAGGGCGATGAAGGCGCTGGTGACCAGGGCATCATGTTCGGTTACGCCTGCAACGAAACGCCCGACCTGATGCCGGCGCCGATCTACTATTCCCACCAGATACTGCGTCTGCTCGCCGACGCTCGCAAGAAGGGTGATGGCGATGCCGCGTCGCTCGGACCGGACAGCAAAAGCCAGGTGACCGTGCGCTATGTCGATGGCAAGCCGTTTGAAGTTACCCAGATCGTCCTGTCGACACAGCATCTCGATGACAGCTGGGACTCGCACAAGGTGCGCGCCGTGGTCGAGCCCTATATCCGCGAGGCGCTGGGTGACCTTCCCATAGCCGAGGATTGCAACTGGTTCATCAACCCGACGGGTAAATTTGTAATCGGCGGCCCCGATGGAGATGCAGGCCTCACCGGGCGCAAGATCATTGTCGACACCTATGGCGGCGCTGCGCCCCATGGAGGCGGTGCGTTTTCCGGCAAGGACACCACCAAGGTCGACCGCTCGGCCGCCTATATGGCACGCTATCTGGCCAAAAACATTGTCGCAGCCAAACTCGCGGATCGCTGCACCATTCAATTCTCCTACGCAATCGGCGTTGCCCAGCCATTGTCGATTTGTCTCGATTTCCACGAGACCGGCAAGATCTCGGAGGAGCAGGTCGAGGACATCATTCGGCAACTGGTGGACCTGTCACCCACCGGCATTCGCCGCCACCTAGATCTCAACAAGCCGATTTACGCCAAAACCGCCGCCTATGGACATTTCGGGCGCAAGAGTGGTCGCGACGGATCGTTTTCGTGGGAAAAGACCGATCTGGTCAAGCCGCTGAAACAGGCGGTAAGAACCAAGACCACGAACGGTGCGAGAGCCGCGGCGAACGCGGTCTAGCTGACAACGCCTTAAGTGCCATGACCTGTCTTTGCAGGAATCAAAACTAATGTCCTCTGAACACCCGACCCGTTCGACGGAGGCTTTTTTTGGCCGCCGCAAGGGTAAAACGCTTCGCCCAAAGCAGGCGGAAGCCGTCAGGGTTCTGCTGCCTAAATTGAAACTGGACCCGCATGGTCCACCGCCGCAGAGCTTTGGTGACCTGTTTGGCAAGGATTATACCGCCTATCGCATTGAGATCGGTTTTGGCGGCGGCGAGCACCTGCTCAATCGAGCACGATCACAGCCTGATACCGGATTTATCGGTGTGGAACCCTTCGTCAACGGCCTTGCTAAATGTGTCAGCGCGCTGCACGCCGATCCATTGCCCAATATCCGGCTTTATGATGATGATGCGACCATTCTGCTCGACTGGCTGCCGCCGGTATCCGTAGGCCATATTGACCTGCTGTACCCCGACCCGTGGCCTAAAAAGAAACATTGGAAGCGCCGCTTCGTGTCTCACGTGAATCTTGACCGCATGGCCCGTATACTGAAGCCCGGAGGCCTGTTTTGCTTTGCCTCTGACATCGACACCTACGTCAACTGGACATTGCAACACTGCCGCCGGCACCCGGCATTTGAATGGCTGGTACAAAGCGCCGCGGACTGGAAGGAGCCCTATGAGGGCTGGCCGGGAACCCGTTATGAGGCAAAGGCACTTCGCGAGGGGCGCACGCCCGCCTATCTGACTTTCCGGCGCGTGTAGCAGACAATTCGCGCTGCCTGTCTATTGACCTTGCAATCGGGTCGCTTCGGGAGTATATCAACCCAAAATCTTGATCATCCAGAGCAAGAGTGGGCCGCCCGGACCCGCTCTTTTTTGTTAGTTGGGCCCGTGCGGGTCCTTTGTATGAGGCAGCGATTGTCTGAAGAAGCAGCAATTGGCGAAACCGCAACGGAAAGCCGTTTGATAACCGAGACAGGGCTCGATGCCCGCGTCGCGGCGATTGTCGAGCCGGCTCTTGAATCGATGGATTTCCGGCTTGTGCGCGTGCGTCTGTCAGGTCAGAACGGCATGACGCTGCAGATCATGGCCGAGCGCAATGACGGCACCATGACGGTCCAAGATTGCGAGGCGCTGTCGCGGGCACTTTCACCGGTGCTTGACGTCGAAGATCCGATTGATAGCGCCTATCACCTGGAAATGTCGTCTCCCGGCATCGACCGGCCGATGGTGCGGAAATCCGACTTCAAGCGCTGGACCGGGCATCTGCTGAAGTGCGAGACATCCGTAATGGTCGCGGATCGCAAGCGTTTTCGCGGCAAGATCACAGATGTCAATGCAGACGGATTTGACCTGCACCGTGACCAGGCAAGCTATGGTGATGACCCGGTGGTGCATATTCCATTCGATGCGTTGAGCGAAGCCAAGCTTATTTTGACCGACGACCTCATTCGCGACGCACTTGCTGCCGACAAGGCTGCAAAGGCGGCGCGTTCGAAAGATGCCAGCCCGCAAGAGGGTGGCAGTTAAAGTTACAGACGGCGGCGGCATATGTCGCGCCATGCCATATGATGGAGAGCAAAATGGCAGTGAGTGCAAACAGGCTCGAACTTCTTCAGATCGCGGACGCAGTTGCCCGCGAGAAGGCGATCGACCGCGAAATCGTCATAGACGCGATGGCGGATGCTATCCAGAAAGCGGCCCGTTCGCGCTATGGTTCGGAATCCAATATTCGTGCGGACATCAATCCGAAAACCGGCGAGATAAAGCTGCAGCGCCTGCTTGAGGTGGTTGAAGCGGTCGAGGATTATTCGACGCAAATCGCCATCGAGCTTGCCCACGACCGCAATCCGGAAGCGCAGCTCGGTGATTTTATCGCAGAACCGCTGCCACCGATGGACTTTGGCCGCATTGCGGCGCAATCCGCCAAGCAGGTCATCGTCCAGAAGGTGCGCGAAGCCGAGCGCGACCGACAGTTCGAAGAATTCAAGGATCGCGTCGGCGAAATCGTCAACGGTACGGTCAAGCGTGTCGAATACGGCAACGTTATCGTCGATCTCGGGCGCGGTGAGGCCATTATCCGCCGTGACGAACTGATCCCGCGGGAGAACTTCCGCTACGGCGACCGGGTGCGCGCATTTGTTTACGACGTGCGCCGCGAACAGCGCGGTCCTCAAATATTCCTGTCACGCACACATCCTCAGTTCATGGTGAAGTTGTTCACCATGGAAGTTCCGGAAATATACGACGGCATCATCGAAATCAGATCGGTTGCCCGCGATCCGGGTTCCCGCGCCAAGATTGCCGTGATCTCCAACGACAGCTCCATCGACCCGGTCGGTGCCTGCGTCGGCATGCGCGGCAGCCGCGTACAGGCCGTTGTCGGTGAACTGCAGGGCGAAAAGATCGATATCATTCCGTGGTCGATCGATCCGGCATCATTCATCGTCAACGCGCTGCAGCCGGCTGAAGTGGCCAAGGTTGTTCTCGACGAGGATGCAGAGCGGATCGAGGTTGTCGTCCCGGACGACCAGCTTTCGCTTGCCATTGGCCGCCGCGGACAGAATGTTCGGCTGGCATCGCAGCTGACCGGCTGGGATATCGATATTCTGACCGAACAGGAAGAATCGGAGCGCCGTCAGAAGGAATTCAACGAGCGGACCGAACTCTTCATGAACGCGCTCAATGTCGACGAAATGGTCGGCCAGGTGCTCGCTTCGGAAGGCTTCTCTCAGGTTGAGGAAGTCGCCTATGTCGATCAGGAAGAGATCGCATCGATCGAAGGCTTCGATGAAGAGACGGCGGAAGAAATCCAGAGCCGTGCACGCGAATATCTTGAGGCCATTGAAGCCGAACTGGAAGCAAAGCGCGTTGAATTCGGCGTATCCGACGATCTGCGGTCTATTCCGGGCATGACCACCGCCATGATGGTCGCGCTGGGTGAAGACAGCATCAAGTCGATGGACGATTTTGCCGGATGCGCCGCCGATGATCTTGTCGGCTGGAGCGAGCGCAAAGACGGCGAAACGACGAAGTTCGAGGGACTGTTCAGCAATCTGGACGTATCGCGTGCCGATGCCGAACAAATGATTGTTACCGCAAGACTGGCCGCCGGATGGATCACGGAAGAGGACCTGATCGAAAAAGAAGAAGCCGAACAAGGTGAAGACGGCGTGGCTGCGGAGGCCGAAGCGGCAACGGACGAGGTGGCGCAGGCCTGAGTGCAGGGGCCTTGCGTCTGTTAAATGGGGTTGCGCGCGGAAGTGAACGACCGGACCTGTATCGTGACGCGCCAGAGTGGGCCGGCGGACCGGATGATTCGGTTTGTTGCCGATCCGGACGGTGGTGTGGTTCCTGATCTGAAGGCGCAACTGCCCGGGCGCGGATGCTGGGTGCTGGCTGAGAGGCGCTTTGTCCTTCAGGCCATGAAAAAGAACCTTTTTGCACGGGCCCTGAAGACGAAAGTCACGGTGCCGGACGGACTGGACGAAACGGTTGATAGGCTGCTCGTTTCGGCTTTGACAGGGATGATCGCCCTGGCTCGGAAAGCCGGACAGGTGGTCGCCGGTTCGGGAAAGGTCGATGCAGCGGTCCGGTCAGGCCAGGCCCTTGCGGTATTCCATTCGACCGATGCGGCGGCCGATGGAGTGAGAAAGATCGACCAGGCACGCCATGCCTGGGCAGCCGCCGGGGGCGATGAGATTTGCTCATTTCACCTCCTGACCGGAGAAGAAATGGCCGTTGTGATGGCCGGCGGCAACGTAATCCACCTCGCAGCGCTTGCAGGGCAGGCCGGTCAGGGTGTAGTGAAACGCGCAAGGATGCTTGATCGGTTCCGTAATGGAGCACAAGACGGTCACATAGCGGGCGATCCCGCAGAGGAAACGGATACGGAATGAGCGAGACCAAGGACGACAAAACCATCAGCGTGTCGAGCAAAAAGACATTGACGCTGAAGCGCTCAGGCGTTGAGCAGGGGACGGTGCGCCAGGATATGGGGCGCGGCCGGACCAAGGCTGTGGTTGTCGAAACGCGCAAGAGGCGCATTTCCCGCCCGGAAGACGAAAAGCCTGCGACGCAGGTACCGAGCGCAACCACCAAGCCTGCGGCCGCCGAAAAGCCGGTGTCCAAGACCCCGGCTGAGCAGAAGAGCGAAGCGGCCAAGAAGGCTTCGGTTCTCAATGAGCTGTCAGCCAGTGAAATGGATGCCCGCAAGCGTGCACTTGCGAACGCCAAGATTCGCGATGCCGAAGAGCGCCAGATTGCCGAGGACGAAGCTGTAAAGCAGGCCGAGGAAGACGCTCGCCTCAAAGTCGAGCTCGAAGAGGAAGCCAAGCTCAAGGCCGAGGAAGAAGCACGTCGCAAGGCAGAAGAGCCGGACGCGGCAGCAGAAGTGGTCGAAGCCATCGCTGAACCCGAAGTGCCCATCATGCCGGAGCCAGAACCATCCGGGCGTCCGGCACGTGTTCAGCGGCCGGACGATAACGAGGATTCGCGGGGCAAGGCGCAACCGCAGCGAGGCAAACCATCGCGCCCCGAAACGCCGAAGCCGTCAAGGCCGCGCGGGGACGATTCGCGCCGCCGCGGCAAGCTGACACTGAACACTGCCCTCAACGAAGACGGCAACCAGCGCGGCCGCTCGCTTTCCGCCATGCGCCGCCGCCAGGAAAAGATGAAGCGGGCGCAAATGCAGGAACCGCGGGAGAAGATCGCCCGTGAAGTCACCTTGCCCGAGACCATCACCATTCAGGAGCTTTCTCAGCGCATGGCCGAACGTTCGGTCGATGTGATCAAGTTTCTGATGAAAGAAGGGCAGATGATGAAGCCGGGTGACGTGATCGATGCCGATCTGGCTGAGCTGATCGCCAGTGAATTCGGTCACACCGTCAAGCGCGTCGCCGAGTCTGACATCGAGGAAGGCATTTTCGACATCAAGGATGATGATGCCACGCTGAAGTCCCGTCCGCCGATCGTCACGATCATGGGTCATGTCGATCACGGCAAGACCTCGCTTCTGGACGCCATCCGTCACGCCAATGTTGTGTCAGGCGAAGCCGGCGGCATCACCCAGCATATCGGCGCCTATCAGGTCGAGCAGAACGGTCAGAAGATCACCTTCATCGACACACCCGGCCACGCGGCCTTTACTGCAATGCGTGCCCGTGGCGCTCAGGCTACCGACATTGCCATTCTGGTCGTCGCCGCTGATGACAGCGTCATGCCGCAGACGATTGAATCGATCAACCACGCCAAGGCTGCCGAAGTGCCGGTCATTGTTGCCATCAACAAGATCGACAAGCCGGAAGCCGACGCCAACAAGGTGCGCACCGAACTGCTGCAACATGAGGTGTTCGTCGAATCCATGGGCGGTGAAGTGCTTGATGTCGAGGTATCCGCCACCAAGGGCACGAATCTCGACAAATTGCTGGAAGCCATCCTGCTGCAGGCCGAAATTCTTGACCTGAAAGCCAATCCCGACCGCACCGCCGAAGGCGCCGTCATTGAAGCACAACTCGATCGCGGCAGGGGCTCTGTGGCAACCGTGCTTGTTGAAGCAGGAACGCTTCATATCGGCGACATTGTAGTGGCCGGCAATGAATGGGGCCGTGTGCGTGCGCTGGTCGACGACCACGGGAACCAGGTCGACGAAGCAGGTCCCGCGACACCGGTCGAGGTGCTCGGACTGCAGGGAACTCCGCTGGCCGGTGATCGGCTGGCCGTCGTCGAGAACGAGGCCCGGGCTCGCGAAATCGCTGAATACCGACAGCGCATTGCGCGCGAGAAGGCCGTTGCCAGACAGGCCGGCACCCGCGGTTCGCTTGAACAGATGATGACGCAGCTGCAGGACGTTGGTTTCAATGAATTTCCGCTTGTCATCAAGGGTGACGTGCAGGGATCGATCGAAGCCATTGCCGGCGCGCTCGATAAGCTGGGCACCGATGAGGTGCGAGCACGCATCGTGCATTCAGGTGCCGGCGGTATAACCGAATCCGATATTTCGCTGGCCGAGGCGTCCGATGCAGCCATCATTGGCTTCAACGTCCGCGCCAACACGCAGGCGCGCGATGCGGCCGCGGCCACGGGCATCGAGATCCGCTACTACAACATCATCTATGATCTGGTGGACGATGTGAAAGCGGCCATGTCCGGCATGCTGTCGCCGGAGCGCCGCGAGACCTTCCTCGGCAACGCCGAAATTCTGGAAGTGTTCAACATCACCAAGGTCGGCAAGGTGGCCGGTTGCCGTATCACAGAAGGCAAGGTCGAACGTGGTTCCGGCGTCCGCCTGATCCGCGACAGCGTCGTGATCCACGAAGGCAGCCTCAAAACGCTCAAGCGCTTCAAGGATGAGGTCGCCGAGGTCAATGCCGGACAGGAATGTGGTATGGCCTTCGAAAATTATGAAGACATCCGCGCCGGCGACGTGATCGAGTGTTTCCGCGTCGAGCATGTTACCCGCACGCTCTAGGAACAGCGTCATCACTGTGACATGAGCAGGGCGCCGCTTGCGGCGCCCGCTGATATTTATTCATTGGCGCACGGTCCCAACCCGGCGCAATGGTTGAGAAGGTTTGTAAGATGTCCCGCTTTTCGTCGTCCGGACCCTCGCAGCGTCAGCTGCGTGTCGGTGAACAGGTCCGTGCCGCAATTACCACTGTCCTGCAGCGCGGCGAGGTGCGCGATCCGCTGATTGAAAAGACGGTCATTTCGATTTCGGAAGTGCGCATGTCGCCGGATCTGAAAATCGCCACGGCCTACATCACGCCGCTCGGTCAGGCAGATCACGGCTCTGTAGTGGAAGCGCTCAACCGCAATGCGCGCTATATCCGCAAACGGGTTACGCCGGCACTGCGTCAAATGAAATATATGCCCGATCTGCGTTTTCGCGACGACACAAGTTTTGACAACTATCAGAAGATCGATGATCTCCTGCGCTCGCCCCAGGTCATGCGAGACCTGGAAAACAACGGTGACGGAGACGACAATTAATGTCACGGCGCGGTAAGAAAAAGGGTCGTGCCGTTTCCGGCTGGATTATTTTGGACAAGCCCGTCGATTTCGGCTCGACCGAAGCGGTTTCGAAAATCCGCTGGCTGTTCAATGCGCAGAAGGCCGGCCATGCCGGTACCCTTGATCCGCTGGCCTCTGGCATGCTGCCGATTGCTCTGGGCGACGCCACGAAGACGGTGCCCTACGTCATGGACGGCCGCAAGATCTACGAATTCACGGTGCGCTGGGGCGAGGAGCGCACCACTGATGATCTGGAAGGCGACGTTGCCAACAGCAGCAAACAGCGCCCGCAGGAAGCGGACATTCGTGCATTGTTGCCGAAATATACCGGGATCATTGAGCAGATTCCGCCGCAGTTTTCGGCCGTCAAGATCGACGGCAGCCGCGCATACGATCTGGCACGCGAAGGAGAAACGGTCGAAATTCCAGCCCGTGAGGTGGAAATCCATCGGCTGGACCTTGTCGCCTGCCCGGATGAGCACACAGCGGTTTTTGAGGTCGAATGCGGCAAGGGGACCTATGTCCGGTCGCTGGCGCGCGATATGGGTCGCGACCTCGGCTGTTTCGGGCATATTGCAAGGCTGCGCCGTTCCTATGTCGCGCCCTTTGGCGAGAATGATCTGGTGACGCTGGAAGATCTTGTGGCGCTGGAAGGCGTCGAGGACGAAGAGGAACGTCTGGTGGCCCTTGATGCGCATATTGTGGACACCGGCGAGGCGCTTGCGCATTTGCCGCATCTTGCGGTCAATGACCAGCAGGCGCAGCGTCTGCGCTGCGGAAATCCGGTCCTTTTGCGTGGCCGCGACGCGCCATTGCCCGCGGACGAGGCCTATGCAACCCAGAACGGCCGCCTGGTAGCGATCGGTGAAATAGCGCAGGGCGAGTTTCGCCCACGGCGCGTCTTTGGCGGATAAGGGCTTTGCTGCGGTTGCGCAGGTTCTGCCGGGAAAACACGGAATTAAAATAACACTGGTATTTTTTGGAATTCTGACTTATATGCACCGCAATACGGGGCCAATGCTCCGTAAACGCGGCCCAGGCTGACCGACATCTCGGCCTTGGGCGTCTAATCCCTCCAAAATGAAAGGAAGGCACGATGTCGATTACTGCTGAACGCAAAGCAGAACTGATGACGGAATACGCAACCAAGGAAGGCGACACCGGATCTCCAGAGGTTCAGGTGGCCATTCTGACCGAACGCATTTCCAATCTGACGGATCATTTCAAGGACCACAAGAAGGATAACCATTCCCGCCGTGGCCTGCTGAAAATGGTTTCTAGCCGCCGTTCTCTCCTCGATTATCTGAGGAAGAAGGACGAGGAGCGGTACAAAAAGCTTATCGCGAGCCTCGGTATTCGCCGTTAGGTTTTTCCGGCGGGGGCAATGCGTGCCCCGCCGTTTCGTTTCCGGGCGCTGTGATGCACCCGATGGAACGGTCACGGGGCAGGATTGCTGGTTGCTTGATGAGCCAAAGCCACCCGCTGTCTTGCCCGTGACGATAATACCGGATTGGCCCAACGGTTGGGCCATGCACGTTATCAAACGGGGCAGCATGAAAGGGTTCATGCTGTTCCATACGAAGGACAAGATATGTTCAATACCCACAAGGTAGAAATCGAATGGGGCGGACGTCCGCTCATTCTCGAAACGGGCAAGATCGCCCGACAGGCTGACGGTGCGGTTCTCGCAACTTACGGCGAAAGCGTCGTTCTGGCGACGGTCGTCTCCGCCAAACAGCCGACCCCAGGCCGGGACTTTTTCCCGCTGACGGTGAATTACCAGGAAAAGACTTACTCCGCCGGCAAGATCCCGGGTGGCTACTTCAAGCGTGAAGGCCGTCCGAGCGAAAACGAAACGCTTGTCTGCCGGCTTATCGATCGCCCGATCCGCCCGCTGTTTCCGAACGGCTACAAGAACGACACGCAGGTCATCATCACGGTGATGCAGCACGATCTGGAAAACAATCCGGATGTGCTTTCAATGATTGCCACGTCAGCGGCGCTGACCCTGTCCGGTGTTCCATTCATGGGCCCGATCGGTGGCGCCCGCGTCGGTTACATCAACGGCGAATACATCCTCAACCCGCATGTCGACGAAATGGATGAATCCAGCCTCGATCTGATCGTTGCAGGAACCCAGGATGCCGTTCTGATGGTTGAATCCGAAGCCGGCGAGCTGGCCGAGGACGTCATGCTTGGCGCCGTCATGTTCGGCCACAAGGGCTTCCAGCCGGTGATCGACGCGATCATCAAGCTTGCTGAAGTCGCCGCAAAGGAGCCGCGCGAATTCGAACCGGAAGATCTGTCGGCCCTCGAAGGCGCAATGCTCAAGCTGGCCGAAACCGAACTGCGCGATGCCTACAAGATCATCGACAAGGCCGAACGCTACGATGCGGTTGACGCCGTCAAGACAAAGGTCGTCGCACAATTCCTTCCCGAAGGCGAAGAAGAGCCCGAATACTCTCCCGATCAGATCGGCGCCGTCTTCAAATCCCTTCAGGCCAAGATTGTTCGCTGGAACATTCTCGACACGAAAAACCGCATCGACGGACGTGAACTGGACACGGTTCGAGCCATTTCAGCCGAAGTCGGCGTTCTTCCGCGCACCCATGGCTCGTCCGTGTTTACCCGCGGCGAGACCCAGGCCATCGTTGTAGCGACGCTTGGAACCGGTGAAGATGAGCAGTATGTCGACAGCCTGACCGGCATGTACAAAGAAAATTTCATGCTGCACTACAACTTCCCGCCTTTCTCGGTCGGTGAAACGGGCCGTATCGGCTCGCCCGGCCGCCGCGAAATTGGTCACGGCAAGCTGGCATGGCGGGCAATCCACCCGATGCTGCCGACAGGCGAGCAATTCCCCTACACCCTGCGTGTGGTTTCGGAAATCACCGAATCCAACGGTTCGTCCTCCATGGCGACCGTCTGCGGCACTTCGCTGGCGCTGATGGATGCGGGTGTTCCGCTGGCCAAGCCGGTCGCCGGTATCGCCATGGGCCTCATCAAGGAAGATGAGCGCTTTGCGGTACTCTCCGATATTCTCGGTGACGAGGATCACCTCGGCGACATGGACTTCAAGGTCGCCGGCACCGCGGACGGCATCACCTCCCTGCAGATGGACATCAAGATCACCGGCATCACTGAAGAGATCATGCAGATCGCCCTCGGCCAGGCAAAGGGCGGCCGCCTGCACATTCTTGGTGAGATGGGCAAGGCCATCAATGAAAGCCGCGAAGAGCTTGGCGAGTTTGCGCCGCGCATTGAGGTCATGAACATCCCGGTCGACAAGATCCGTGATGTGATCGGTTCCGGTGGCAAGGTCATTCGCGAGATCGTTGAAAAGACCGGCGCCAAGATCAACATCGACGACGACGGCACCATCAAGTTCGCATCCGCTTCTGCCAAGGAAATTGAGGCAGCCAAGAAATGGGTCCACTCGATCGTTGCTGAACCGGAAGTCGGTGTCATTTACGAAGGCACGGTCGTGAAGGTTGCCGATTTCGGCGCATTCGTGAACTTCTTCGGCCCGCGCGACGGTCTGGTGCATATTTCCCAGCTCGCTCAGGAGCGCGTTGGCAAGACATCGGACGTGGTCAAGGAAGGCGACAAGGTCTTCGTCAAGCTTCTGGGCTTTGATGACCGCGGCAAGGTTCGCCTTTCCATGAAGGTCGTCGATCAGGCGTCCGGCCAGGAAGTCCCGCGCGAACCCGCACAATAATCCGGGCACTGCTGAACAAAAAACCCGCTGCTTGACGGCAGCGGGTTTTTCTATGCGCCTATGCAGTGTTCAGTCTTTCCACGCGCAAATGCCGATCGAGCCACCGCTATTCTCCGTCGATGCCGCATCGGCCTCGCTGATCAGAACCGACGAACCGTCGACGCACATGGCGATTTGATCGTCCATTCCGGCCATATCCAGCAGCACCTGGTCCCAGTGTCGATACTGGATGTCATGTCCTTCGCCCGCATAGGCCCGCACCTTTGCGATATTGGGAAATGCGCCCTGCCAGAACTCGGCATGCACGGGCTTCACTGTATCATCCGCTTCGCCGTAATAAATGAAGGCGGGTGCGTTCACACCCGACAGATCGGCGACTTTGGCAGTGCAGAACCGATTGAATTCAGCCAGAAGCGCCGCGCCATCCATTTTTTGACCCCGCATTGAGAACGTCCGGGCGCCGTCGTTGCGGCTTGCATCGGTGAAACCGGGGATTTTTGCGGTCGGGCTGTTCTCGCCCAGTGTCCACCAGGCGACGGGGTCGCCTGCGTAATAGCCGGCTGCCCCGACAATTTCAGCCTCCGACATTTTACACAACCCGCTCGTGTCCGGATCGCCCGGGTCATACTGGCTGTATGTGGCCAGCATATGCACCGAGGTCACCCGGTCTCCCAGTTTTTCCGCTGTTGCCGCAAGATATGGACCGCCGCCGGAAATTCCTACCAGCGCTGTTTTTGCGACGCCGAGATGATCCAGAACGCGGACAACCTCGTCCGCATAGTCCTGATAGGTATGTCCCTTAGATAGCGCTGTCTGGCCGAACCCGTCGCGCTCGACCGAGATTATCCGCAGCTTGAGGTCGTTGCGCAGGGTGCGCAGAAACTCGGTTATTCCAAATACCGCAACCGAAGTGCCCGAGCCGCCAAAAAAGACGACGGGCGTCCAATCCTTTTCTCCCTCATCAATATAGTAGAGGGTCTTTCCATCCGCCTCTTCCAAAGCCGATACCGTCGGGCCGATGTAATCAAAGTTTTCCGGTAAATCGACCGCCAGTGCGGTCGTTGAACAAAGTGACAGAATTATCGCAAATGCTGGCTTGATCATCTAAGCTATCCTTGATGTTGAAATTGATAGCAAATATGCGAATTGTCTGGCGTTGAGACATCGTACGGCAGTGCAAGGTTGGGAACCATGGCCGTACGTTGCACCCGCCATTGGTAAACTTAGCGCACGGTTTTTTGCCGCACAAGCTGCGCCGCGGAACGTCATCCTGTTTCAGGACAAACCAGTCAGAGGGCAAAATCGCCCGGCCCATTCGGGTGGCGGATAATCGGCCCATCTGCTTCGTTGCGCCGCTTGCCCGATGTACCACATCGCGCTGCGCGACACGCCTAGTCGAGTGGCCCGACTTTCCGCCATCAAATGCTTCAATCTAACCATGAAATGGTCTAGACCGGCAGTTATTTGCCATTGCCGTTCGACCATTGGGTCTTGAGTTCATCGAGCACCGGCATCGAGGTTACGTGATAGCCGGAATCGACAAAATGGACCTCTCCGGTGACGCCCTTCGAAAGATCTGACAGCAGATAGAGCGCCGATCCGCCAACATCGTCGATCGTCACATTGCGCCGCATTGGCGAATTTCTCTGCTGGTAATTGTACATTTCACGTGCGTCCGATACGCCGGCACCCGCCAGGGTGCGCACCGGGCCTGCAGAGATCGCGTTGACGCGAATGTCTCTGGGACCGTAATCGGCGGCGAGATAACGCACGCTTGCCTCCAGCGCCGCCTTGGCGACCCCCATGACGTTGTAATTCGGCATCACCCGGGTGGACCCGGCATAGGTCAGGGTGATCATCGAGCCGCCATCGCTCATAAGGCCAGCGGCACGTTTGGCGATTTCGGTAAAGGAAAAACAGGAAATGACCATGGTGCGCGAAAAATTCGCGCGGGTCGTATCCGCATAAAGCCCCTTCAGCTCGTTGCGGTCGGAAAAGCCGATCGCGTGGACGACAAAGTCGATGCTTCCCCATTTGTCGGCGAGGACCGCAAACGCATTGTCGACCGTATCTATGTCTTCGACATCACACGGTATGACGATGTCCGAGCCGACCTGTTCGGCCAGCGGTCTGACACGTTTTCCGAAGCCTTCGCCTTGGTAGGTAAAGGCCAGTTCAGCGCCCTGTGCATGCAGTGCCCGGGCGATGCCCCAGGCAATCGAATGATCGTTGGCCACGCCCATAATAAGGCCGCGCTTGCCTTTCATCAGTTCACCCATGGAAACAATCTACCCCTCGTGGCGCCTGAATATCAGTGTTGCGTTGGTCCCCCCAAATCCAAAGGAATTGGATAGAACCGTGTCGATTTTGGCGTTGTCTATCCGTTCGCGAACGATCGGCACACCCTCGAATTCCGGATCCAGATTCTGGATATGGGCACTCTCGCCGATGAAACCCTCTTTCATCATCAGCAGTGAATAAATCGATTCCTGCACACCGGTTGCTCCGAGCGAATGGCCCGTCAGCGATTTTGTCGATGCGATATGGGGCATTTCCTCGCCAAAGACTTCGCGGATCGCCCCGATTTCGCGACTGTCGCCGATCGGTGTCGATGTGCCATGCGTATTGACGTAGTCCACCGCAGTGTCGACGGTGGAAAGTGCAAGCTTCATGCAGCGCACCGCGCCCTCGCCGGAAGGGGCGACCATGTCGTATCCGTCCGACGTTGCGCCATATCCGACGATTTCTCCGCAGATTTTCGCGCCGCGTGCATTGGCGTGTTCCATCTCCTCGAGCACCAGCACACCCGCACCGCCGGCTATGACAAAACCGTCCCTGTCGGCATCATAGGCGCGGGAAGCCGTGTCCGGACTGGTTTCGTTGTATTTGGAGGACATGGCACCCATGGCGTCGAACAGGTTCGACATTGTCCAGTCGAGATCCTCGTGCCCGCCGGCAAAGATGATATCCTGCTTGCCCATCTGAATAAGTTCGTAGCCGTTGCCGATACAGTGGGCCGAGGTCGAGCAGGCCGACGAAATCGAATAATTGATGCCGTGGATCTTGAACCAGGTTGCGAGCGTCGCCGAAGCTGTCGACGACATGGCTTTTGGAACGGCGAACGGACCAATGCGCTTGGGGCTGCCCCGCTCGCGGGTAGTATCCGCCGCGTCGACGATGGTCCTGGTGGATGGTCCGCCCGAACCCATGACAATGCCGGTTCGCTCGCTGGAAATATCGTTTTCCTCGAGGCCGGAATCGGCAATCGCCTGTTGCATGGCGACATGGTTCCATGCGCCGCCCTTGCTGAGAAAACGCATGGCGCGGCGGTCGACGAGGTCGGTCGGGTCGAGGGTTGGAGCGCCCCATACCTGGCAACGGAAACCGTGTTCCGAGAAATCCTCTGAAAATGAAATGCCGGACTTGGCGTGACGCAGTGATTCAGTGACTTCCTGCGCGTCATTGCCAATGGAGGAAACGATCCCCATTCCGGTGACTACAACACGTTTCATACGGTTTCCTTTCCACAGAAACTGCGGTTTTACACGAGAAGCGCTCTACGAGATGACGCCATGCGGCGATGCTGTCAATATTATTCAGCTTTTTCCCGGAAAAGGCCGACCCGCAGATCGTTTGCCTTGTATGACGGCTCACCGTCTGCCGTCGCCCAGCCATCGCCAATGCCGAGCACAAGCCGCCCGCGCAACACCCGTTTGAAGTCGACGCCGAATTCCACCAGCTTGGTTTTTGGCGTCACCATTCCGGTCAGTCTGACTTCACCCACGGAGATGGCGCGCCCTTTCCCAGGCTCACCAAGCCAGCCGAGATAAAACCCGGTCATCTGCCAGAGCGCATCAAGGCCCAGGCAGCCCGGCATGACGGGATCGCCTTCGAAATGGCAGCCGAAGAACCATACATCGGGGGTAACGTCGAACTCGGCACGTATGAAACCCTTGCCATATTCGCCGCCGGTTTCCGATATCTGCGTGATGCGATTAAACATCAACATGGGCGGAAGCGGGAGCTGAGCATTGCCTGGGCCGAACATTTTTCCGTGCCCGCAGGTCAATATATCTTCATAGCTGAAACTTGACTGCCTATCATTCATCTAAATTTCAAACTCCCGAATTCGAACGCGTGCGGCGCTGATGCAGCGTGACCCTAACACAGCTTGTTTGCTGGCGAAAAGCACCGGAATCCAAATATGCCGTCCGATCCGGACTTACAACCGGATTTGGCCTCGAATTGTCCGCTTGGGTTGGCAAAAAAACAAAGAGGACCTTCAAACTCCACTATTGAAAAATGCACTGTCCAAAGTTATATATCGTGCAATTGCCCATTCCCGGGTGCCAGTCAAGATGAAGCCATGTACAGCAGTTCCGAACATCAACCTCGTCCAAGCCGCTTTGCCGGTGACCGCCTACGCTCTGTCGGCTTGCGACCGACCCGTCAAAGGATGGCGCTGGCTGGATTGCTGTTTGCCAAGGGCGACCGTCATCTGACAGCCGAGGAACTGCATGAAGAAGCGTTGAAGGCCGGTTTTCCGGTTTCCCTGGCAACCGTATACAACACGCTGCATCAGTTCACCGATGCCGGCATGCTGCGCGTGCTGGCCGTTGAATCGTCAAAAACCTATTTCGATACCAACACTTCCGATCACCAGCATTTCTTCATCGAAGGGGAAAACGAGGTGATGGATATTTCGACCGGCGATCTTTCGATCAGCGGGCTGCCTGAAGTTCCCGAAGGCATGGAAATCGCCCACATAGACGTGGTCGTGCGCCTGCGTCGCAAAGACACCTGAATTCAAGCAGTCGAAATCCGTTTTAGTCGCCCACGTGAAGCTTCAGCCGGCCTGAATGTTCCGGCACGGATACCACATTCGGCCTGTCCGTTTCTGCCGGTGTTTCAGCTTCGGGTTCAATCTCGAACGCTTCTATTTTTGCGCCGCGTTTCGTCACCTTGTCTGCCGACGTCAGGATCTGGTCAATGTCGCGCTGCGCCTGGCCGAAATGCGTTTGCAGTTTGCGCACCCGGTCGTCGAGGCGCAAAACATCATCCAGCAACCGGACCACCTCGCCCTGGATCAGATGCGCCTGTTCGCGCATGCGTGCATCTTTCAGCACCGCCTGCACAACCTGCAAAGACAGCATCAGCAGCGATGGCGACACGATGACGATGCGTGCCCGGTGCGCCTTTTGTACCAGGCCCTCGAAATTTTCGTGGATCTCGGCGAAAATCGACTCCGAAGGCACGAACATGAAGGCCGTATCCTGCGTCTCGCCCTTTAACAGATATTTGTCTGAAATATCCTTGATGTGCACTTCAATGTCGCGCCGGAACCGTTGTGTCGCCCGCTTTTGAGCCTCGGCCTCTTCGGCATCTCGAATGCTGTTCCATGCCTCAAGAGGAAATTTGGCGTCAACAACGAGCGCAGGCGCCTTGTTGGGCATGTAGACCAGGCAATCGGGCCGGTTGCCATTGGAGAGCGTCGGCTGGAAGGCAAAGCCGTTGGAAGGCAGGCCATCGGCGATGATTGTTTCCATGCGTGCCTGTCCGAATGCGCCGCGGGTCTGTTTGTTCGACAGGATCGCCTGCAGGCCGACGACATCCTTTGCCAGCGCCTGAATATTGTTCTGTGCCGTGTCGATGACCGCAAGACGCTCTTGAAGCTTCGTCAGGTTTTCGTGGGTCGCCTTGGTCTGTTCGTTGATGGTGTTGCCGAGCCGCTGGCCCATGCCGTCAAGCCGCTCATTGATGGATTTGTTGATTTCGCTTTGCCGCGAACCGAATACCTCGGCAATTGTCGCCATGCGCCCCTGCATCTCCGCCTGGGCGCCCATGATTTCGGTAAAACGCGCTTCCATCTCGCCGGCGCGTTTGCTGGCGGCCTGTTCGGCCTCTTCAAGGGCCGCAGCCCTTTTTCGTGCAGAGCGGCGAACTGCGATGATCGTTGTCAGGACGATCAGCGCAAGGACCACCGCAGCGGCGATCGCAAGCTCGCCGAGTGTCACAATTGTCGCGCCGATCTGTGTGACCGGCGTGTCGAAAGAAAGTTGAACCGCATCCATGGCGCAAGCTTATACGATTCTCTGATTTATGCCAGATCAAAACAGGAACACGAGCCATCTGCCGAATTGACCTTGTCGCTTCGAATGCGTAGATGCATGCCATGACATTAAAACCACTCGCCCTTCTTCCCGACCCGATCCTGCGCGCCAAATCCGATCCGATTGAGCGGGTCGACGAGGATGTGCGGAAGCTGGCGGATGACATGCTTGAGACCATGTACGATGCACCCGGCATCGGTCTGGCCGCCATTCAGGTGGGCATTCCGCGCCGCATGCTGGTGATCGACTGCTCCAAGGAAGAGGAGGAAGACGCGCCGCTGGTTTTTATTAATCCGCAAATCGTGGCAAGTTCGGATGACCGTTCCGCTTACGAGGAGGGCTGTCTTTCGATACCCGACTACTATGCCGAGGTGGAGCGCCCGGCCTACGTCACGGTCGATTATCTGGACCGCGAGGGCAAGCAGCGGCAGATCGAGGCCGAAGGCTTGCTCGCCACCTGTCTGCAGCATGAAATAGATCATTTGAACGGTGTTTTGTTCATCGATCACATCTCCAGACTGAAACAGAACATGGTGATCAAGAAATTCACAAAACTGGCCAAGAGCCGCGGCGGCACGCGGATCTGATACGGGTTTGCACCGGACGACGTGCGGCCTTTCGGGAGACATGTCTTGCGTATCATTTTCATGGGAACGCCTGAATTTGCAGTGCCGACGCTTGCATCACTTGCCGGCTATGGTCACGAGATTGCGGCGGTCTATACCCAGCCGCCGCGCCCAGCCGGCCGGCGCGGCCTCGAAGTGATCAAGTCGCCGGTTCACCAGCAGGCCGAAATTCTGGGCTTTCCGGTTCGCACGCCTGAGAGCCTGAAGAATCCGCAGGAACAGGAAGAATTCGCCAACCTGGGAGCCGATGTGGCTGTCGTCGTTGCCTATGGCCAGCTATTGCCCGAAACCATTCTCACTGGAACACGCCTTGGCTGCTACAACGGTCATGCATCGTTGCTGCCGCGGTGGCGCGGCGCCGCACCTATCCAGCGCGCAATCATGGCCGGAGATGCCGAGACCGGCATCATGGTGATGAAAATGGACAAGGGTTTCGACACCGGTCCGATTGCCATGGAAGAGCGCGTCACCATTGGGCCCGACATGACGGCCGGCGAACTGCACGACAGGCTGATGCTGATCGGCGGCGATCTGATGCAGCGCGCCATGGCGGCACTGGAGCGCGATTCCCTGACCCTGACGCCCCAGGCGCAGGACGGTGTGGAATACGCCGCCAAGATCAGCAAGAGCGAGACCCGCATCGATTTTTCATTGGATTCCGATGCGGTTCACAACCACATACGCGGCCTGTCGCCGTTTCCGGGCGCCTGGTGTGAAATGCCGCTCGGCGGCAAAACCGAGCGGGTCAAGATCCTGCGTTCGGGCGTCGCGGGGTCCGAAGGCACGGCAGGCACGGTGCTTGACGACAAGTTGACAATTGCCTGCGGTTCCGGAAGCGTTCGACTGCTGCGTCTGCAAAAGGCCGGTGGCACGGCCATGAACGCCGACGAGTTCCTGCGTGGCAACCGCCTTGAAACCGGCTTGGCGCTGTCCTGATGGCACGCTACAAGCTGACAATCGAATATGACGGCACACCCTATGTGGGCTGGCAGCGCCAGAATAATGGCCCGTCAGCGCAAGGTGCGATCGAGGCAGCCGGTAAAAAATTCTGCGGTCATGATCTGTCGGTGCGCGGCGCGGGGCGCACGGATGCCGGTGTCCATGCATTCGGGCAGGTGGCGCATGTGGATTTCGAAAAGGCCTGGCCCGCCGAGACGGTACGCAATGCCATCAATTCCTATCTCGGGCAGGCCGGCGAGCGCGTCGTGATCCTGCTGGCCGAGGCTGTCGATGATGAATTTGACGCCCGGTTTTCAGCCACCAAACGCCACTATCTCTACCGCATCATCAATCGCCGTGTGCCGCTGGCGATCGAGCGGAACCGGGCGCTTTGGGTCTCCAGGAAACTCGATGCCGATGCCATGCATGAGGCCGCCCAGCGGCTGATCGGCCGGCACGATTTCACCACCTTCCGATCGACGCAATGCCAGGCCAAAAACCCGGTGCGCACCCTTGACCGGCTGGATGTCGAGCGAACAGGCAACCGCATCGAGATCTTCGCCTCGGCGCAGTCGTTCCTGCACAACCAGATCCGTTCGTTTGCCGGAACGCTGCGCATGGTCGGCGAGGGCGATTGGAGTGCCGATGACGTTCAGGCGGCCTTGGAGGCGAAGGACAGAGCCGCCTGCGGGCCTGTCGCAGGTCCCGAAGGCCTCTATTTCATGAAAGTCGACTATGGTTCGCAGGAGAACTGATGTGAATGTGACTATCTACCACAATCCCAATTGCGGCACATCGCGCAACACGCTGGCGATCATCCGCGAGGCGGGCATTGAGCCCGAGATCATTGAATATCTGCAGACCCCGCCGGGCAGGGAAAAACTGGTCGAGCTGATTGCCGCAATGGATATCCCGGTGCGCGAACTGCTCCGCCAGAAGGGCACGCCCTATGACGAACTTGGCCTGGATGACGGCAAATGGACCGACGATGAGCTGATCGACTTCATTGTCGCCCATCCGGTCCTGATGAATCGGCCGGTGGTCGTCACCGATTTCGGTGTTGCCCTGTGCCGACCCAAGGAAAAGGTCTACGGGCTGCTCGGGAACGTCACCGGATAAAATTCAGCCCGTGCAGCGATAGGCCGCGTCCACCAGCGCCTGGCCGAGCTCATTGAGCAAAATGCCGCCGCCGAGCTTGTTCATTGTGTAGCCGAAGGCGAGTTGTCGGTCGCGGTCGGCAAAACCGATGCTGCCGCCCATACCGACATGACCGAACGCATTCGGGCCTATGACCACCGAATTCCCGGACGGCAGATCGCGATTGTCCATCGACAGCATGAAACCCTGGCCGAAGCGGGTCGGAATAAGCAGGGTTTCGTCGCGGTCGGCCTCCACGGAGACGCGTGACATCTCGTCGATCCGTTCTGTTGACAATACGGACCCGCCTCTTCGGCAAGCCGTCCGGTCATGTAGTCCCAGTCATAATAGGCACCCGGTTTCAGCCGCTCGCGCAGCGCCGGCAGCCCGACCGAGTGATTAAGCATCATAAGAACGGTTGCGTCCTCTTTTCCCGCTCGGGCAAATTCCGGCCAATAGCGTGACACTTTATTGTCGAGATCGAGCGCCCCGCGATCGATCAGCAATTGGGCACATAAAGCTGTTGCGGCCTTTGTGTACGAAAAAACGACACAAACCGTATCCCGGTCCCATGAGCGTTTCCGGTCGGCGCCGGCATGCCCGCCCCACAGGTCGACGACAACGCTGTCTCCCGAACGCAAGCTGACGCTTGCACCCAGTTCGTCGTGATTTTCGAAATTGTTCAAGAACGCATCGAGCACGGGCTGGAATTGCGGATCGCAAAACCCTTCCGCGCGGGTATTGCCGTCAAGCGTGCGGCGCACGTTCATTGCGCCGCCTCGAATTGTTCAGCCGCATATGTGGAGACCGGTTCAAATCGAATATGATTTCTGTCGATGCGGCGCATCTGCTTGCGGAATGTACGGGCATTATAAGGGTAGAGCGTTTCGATGCTGCCATCCGCCTTTCGATACCAGCTGTCACAGCCTGAAGCCCAGACCGTGTCCGGAAATACCGATTGAATCTGCCGGTTATAATCGGTTGTCGCGTCCTTGGTGACCGAGACAGTCTTGTCCGCACCGGCTATTTTGATGCACTTCATGATCCACCCGACCGATTGCTCGATCATGAAGACCACGGATGTGGTTCCGACGCCGGTATTAGGGCCTGTTACCATGAAATAATTGGGAAATCCCGGCACCATGACGCCGCGATAGGCTTGGGCGCCGTCTTTCCATGCATCCCGCAGCGAGAGGCCATCCGCGCCCTTGATATCGATACTGTAGAGGTGACCTTCCAGATCGAAGCCGGTCGCATAGATGATGGCGTCGAAAGGCCTTTCTTTGCCATCGCCGCTGACAATGCCGGTTTTTGTCATGTGACCGATCGGTTCGGTTACCAGTTCGACATTATCGCGATTGATCGCATCGAAAAAATCGTCCGATATCAAAATGCGTTTGCAGCCCATTTCGTAGTTCGGCGACCATAGCGTCGCGGCTCTTGCGGCCTCTGGTCTTGATCCTGATGTATCGCTTGGCCTCTTCAGCCCGCTTGCTGCGGTAGTTGTCGCGCACGATGACCGGATAAAGCAGCAATTCGAGCCGGTAGAAAACCAGCTGGCGATGCACCCAGCCCAGAAAAGGAATTCTGGCAGCCAGCCTTTTCCAGCGGTCCGAATAGCGAAAATCGTTGCGTGGGAGAATATAATTCGGAGTACGCTGGTAGAGGCAGACGGCATGCGCATCCGGCGCAATCACCGGCAGAACCTGCACGGCGCTCGCGGCGCTGCCGATAATGGCGATGTCTTTGCCGGCGGGATCGAGTGTTTTGTCCCAATTAGCCGTATGCATGGTGATGCCGGCAAACCGGTCCGCACTGTCAAATTCCGGGGTTTTTGGCTGATGCAGCCCGCCTGAGCCATTGATGACGAACCGGGAGCGCACCTGTTCGCCGTCCTGGAATTCCGTAAGCCAGCTCGCTGATTGGTCATCGTAGTTGATCGACCGGATGTGACGGCCGAGGTTGAGATGCGGGCGCAATCCGTATTTGTCGACACAATGTTCGACATAGGCCTGGATTTCCGGTTGCGGAGAAAACAGTCGCTTCCAGTTGGGGTTTGGTTCGAAAGAAAAACAGTAAAGATACGACGGCACATCGCACGCGGCGCCTGGATAGGCGCTGTTCCACCAGGTGCCGCCGATGCCATCGGCTTTGTCGTATATGCGAATATTTTGAATTCCGGCCTGTTTGAGCTTGATTGCCGTGCAGACGCCGTCAAAACCGGCACCGATAATCAGAACATCAAGCATTTTGTTGTCGGCCATTGCGATCCTGTTCATATGTGTTTGAACCTGAAATCGGCCACACAGGCCGCGTAGTCAGCTTTGATCATGTCGGCCCGCGCATCGATAGCGGTGCCATCTCCGGATGCGTAAATATGTAGAACCTCCGCGCCCGGATGCAATCCACGACCCAATCGCCGACGACGTCGGGGTCAATGCCGCTTTCCACTTCGGCAGCGACCTGAGAAAATGCAACCATATCGACACTGGGTGTTTCATTGCCAGCCGCAGACGGTCTTTTCAAGGACGCTTTGTGAATATTTGTGCGCACCCATCCGGGGCAAAGCACACTTGCTCCGATGCCGTCATCCGCCAGTTCCTGCCGGATGGTTTCCGTGTAGCCGACCACCGCAAACTTCGTCGCGTTGTAAGGGCCGAGATATCTGGCGGCCCAGTGGCCTGCCATAGACGCAGTGTTGACAACATGTCCGCCTTCGCCGTGGGAGCGAATGAGGGGCGTGAAAATCTCTGTGCCGTAGACGACGCCCATCAGGTTGATGTCGACGATCCAGCGCCAGTCCTGAAGTGGAATGGAGCCGGTCTGTCCGCCGAGACTGACCCCGGCATTATTGACGACGATATGAACCTTGCCGAAACTGTCAATCGTGTGCTGAGCTGCCTGTTCCATGTCCGCTGGACTGACGACGTCGCAAATGACGCTGGTGACATTTGCCCCCGACCGTTCCAGATCGTCCCGGGCAGTGGAAAGATTATCTACGTTCGTATCGGCAAGAACCACATTGGCGCCCTGCCGGGCGAGACTGTGAGAAATGGACAGGCCAATGCCGCCGGCTGCCCCCGTTACAAAGGCCGTCTTGCCTTCAATATTGTCCATGACCATCCTCCAAATGCCCGCCGTTTTTGGCTCATCCTGCCGGGCCTGTACCTGTCAAGTCGAAATCGGCAGATGATCAGGTTCGGTCAGCGATGTATGTGGCGTTTTTACGATTACAAGCCGAGCTGTTCAGCCATGGTCTTCCGCAGTTCGAACTTCAGCACCTTGCCGGTGGCGTTTCGCGGCAGGGTTTCCACGATGTGCAGATGAGCAGGGTGCTTGTAGCCGGCCAGTTTTTCGGCGCAATGGTCGAGAATATCGGCAAGCTCGAGTTCGAAGCCCGGTTTGAGTGCGACCACCGCGCAGCCGATCTCGCCCCATGTTTCGTCGACAACGCCAATCACCGCCACTTCCGCGATAGCGTCGATGCCGTAAAGGACACCTTCGATTTCGGCAGGATAGACGTTCTCGCCGCCGGAGATATACATGTCCTTCAGCCGGTCCTCGATGTAGAAATACCCGTCTTCGTCCATGCGGCCGATATCCCCGGTCCGGAACCAGCCGCCGCTGAAAGCCGCCTCGGTGGATTCGGGCCTTCCCCAGTAGCCGGGTGTGACCACGGCGCCTTTGATCCAGATTTCACCCGGCTCGCCCGGCTGCGCCTGTGTGTGCTCATCTTTCATGATTTTCAGGTGGCTGTGCATCAGCGATTTGCCCGCCGAGCCGATCTTGCGACCGACATCCTCCTTGGCGAGCAGGCAGCCCTGACCGGCTGTTTCGGTCAGGCCGTAACCCTCCTGCAGCACTACGCCGCGTTCGGCCCACCAGGCGATCAGTGGAGGCGGCACGGTTTCCGCACCCGAAACGGCGATCACCAGCCGGGAAAAATCGGTTGTGCGCGCATCCGGATGCTGACGCAGGGCATTGAAGGCGGCGGGCACTGCAAAAAAATGCGAGACGGCAAGCGACGCGTCGTCAATCGCAGCAAGCACCGCTCCTGGCTCGAAACCGCGCATCACGACCGTTGTCGCGCCGATGCACAGCGCCGGCAGACAGCTGACATTCATGGCGGCGATGTGGAACATCGGCATGGCGGCGAGCGAGACACTTGCCGGGCTGTTATAACCCGGACCGGCTCCGGCTGACGCGGAAAAGGACAGCATTCCGTGCGTGATGATCACCCCTTTGGGCCGGCCGGTCGTGCCGGAAGAATACATCAGCATGCATTGTGCCTGCAGCGGTTGCGGGATGCGCTCGGCAATGCAGATGGGCGCATTGCCAATCGCCTGCTCATAGGTGCTGTCGCTGCCATCTCCGCCGGTTTCGATCCAGTGATCGACACCGGTTCGTTTCCGCAGGTCAGCCACGACCTGCAGCATATCCCGGTCATGAACCATCACGTCCGGCGATGCGTCCTCGATGATGTATTCAAGCTCTGACGCGGTCAGTCTGAAATTAAGCGCGAGTACGATGCCGCCAAGCCGCCAGGTGGCAAAGCAAAGCTCCAGAATATCCGTTGTGTTCAGCGCCAGAAAACCGACACGGTCGCCCTGTCTGACACCGAGGCTCTTCAGGTGCGAGGCCAGTCTTCCAACACGTTCGTGTGTTTGCTGGTAGGATAGGCAGCGGTCGCTTGGCAGCTCGATCAGTGCCGTTTTGTCCGGTGTTGCGGTTGCGTGATGGGCGATCCAGTCAACTGCGTCATAACCCGCCTGCATATTGCCGTCGCTCATGCACAAATCCCCTTTTTCGAACGATAGGCTGAACCTGAGCGGCTGTTCAAGCGGATGCAAAACAGAACGCCGTCGCCAACAACATCCTGTGCCGCGATCTGTCAACCAAGGACAACGGAAACAAACCCCGATGCAAATTCGGATATCAGAAGTACCATGAACGCCAGCAGACCGTCACCGCCGAGGGTGGAGCGGTAAACGCGCCAGCTAACGACAAGAGCCGCCAGGATGGCGATCATGATCAGCGGGCCACTGCCGCCGGCGCCTGAAACCGAATAGGCGGCAAGACCGACTGCCGCCAATACGTAAAGGACCGGCAGAACAAGCCAGTTTGCCACGATGACCCATTGAGCAAACCGACCTGAGATCCCCAACGGCCGCGCCGCCAGCGCAACGGCACCAAGCGCGGCGGCAATGCGCAGAATATCCGTGAAAGCGGCCTTGATGAAAAAGCCTGCTCCGATGACCAGATCGGGGTCGCCTTGAAGCTGTACGTCGCGATCCAGTATCCAGAAAAACCCGAAGGCCGGGAGTGCATAGGCGTACGCCCAGAATGATCGCCAGAAGCCGGTCAGGCTGAGATCCAGATACTGGAGACCGGCTTCTTCACCGCGCACCAGCTTGTAGATGCCCGTCAAATAGGTGGCGACCTCGTTGGCTGAAGGTACCGTCACCTGCCGAACCAGCGCTGCAGAAACTCCTCGTATATACCGGTCAGCCCTTCAAGGTCGGAAAGCGCCACACGTTCGTCCACCATATGCATGGTTTGGCCCACAAGGCCGAATTCCACGACGGGACAGTAGTTCTTGATGAAACGGGCATCCGACGTTCCACCTGTGGTCGAGAGCTGCGGTTTTTTGCCGGTGCGCGCCTCGATGGCGGCGGAGAGGGTGTCGATCAAGGCCTCGTCGCGGGTCAGAAAAACGGGGGCGGGCCGATCGCGCCAGCTGATATTGAAGACGGCCTTGTCGCGACCCGGCCGGAAACGGTCGTCGCTCGATGCCATATTGAACCGATCGACAATCTCGGCCTTGAGCGTGTCCGCCGACCAATGGTCGTTGAAGCGCACATTGAACGATGCCGTCGCCTTGGCCGGTATGACATTGACCGCAGGATTGCCGACATCGACACTGGTGATTTCCAGATTGGTCGGGGGGAACTGGTCGCTCCCCTGGTCAAACGGCGGATCGATAAGGCGTTCGAGCATCGGCAGCAGCGCCCGAACCGGGTTGTCGGCCAGGTGCGGGTAGGCCACGTGACCCTGCACGCCCTGCACGGTGATGGACCCGGCAAGCGATCCCCGCCTGCCGATCTTGATCATGTCGCCGAGCGTTTCCGGATTTGTCGGCTCGCCGACAATGCATCCGTCCCAGCTTTCGCCTTTGTTCGCAGCCCATTCGATCAGCTTCGCTGTGCCGTTGATCGCCGCCGCTTCCTCGTCTCCGGTAGTCAGCAGGGAAATGGAACCAACGGGCGGACCGTGTGCTTCGATATGGCGTGCCACAGCGGCTGCGAAACAGGCAATGCCGCCCTTCATGTCGACTGCGCCGCGGCCATACATTGCACCGCCGTCAATCTCCGCTCCGAAGGGCGGATGCGACCATGCCTCAACATCGCCGGCGGGAACCACGTCCGTATGGCCGGCGAACATGATGTGCGGCCCTTCGCTCCCAAGCCGCGCATAAAGATTATCGACCGGCTCGGTACCGTCTTCCTCGAAGGTGATGCGCTCAACCGCAAACCCGAGTGGCTCGAGGATATTTTCCAGCGCGTCAAGCGCGCCGTCATCCTTTGGCGTAACGGAGACGCAGCCGATCAAAGCGGCCAGATTTGAGATCGGATCGGTCATGTCCGAGGCTTAGACAAATCGGCAGGGTTTGTCACGAATGGAGTGCGTGATTCATGCTTTGACGAGCGGCGGGCCATAGTCGGTTTTGTTGAGTTCCTTGGTGCCTCTGATAAATCCCAACTCCAGGAAAGCCCATATAGCAACGATCGCGACAACAACGAGAACAGCAGTGGGTATGTTGATGTCAGGATTGGTCTTGGCAAAGCCGATGACCGCGTTAGGCATGAATACATACGGGATGTACCACCAGCCGGACTTGCCGAGATCGTGCAATCGCCTGATCACGATCGACATGAACGAAAACGATGCCAGTCCAAACAAAGCTAGAACGACAATCGCCTGTGCATGCCTAGATTCCAGATAGGGCATGTCCGGCAATAACCCCAAGACCGGAAATGTCACAACTGCCAGAAGAGTTGCAGCGGCCAGAACTTTATTCTGCCAATACGTCCCTTGAAGCCGAAGAACAACAACATCTGCAACTCCGCCACATACCTTCGGTTGCAAATTATTTACTATGCCACAGGAGTTGAATCAATTGAGAGTGGGTCAATCGCCGGATTATTGCTTAGATAAACGTTGCGGCAGGTTGAGGTTTGCAATCAGGTCTTCGGCCGATTGAAATCGTTGCCGTAATCATTCGGCCCGTCCGTGCCCTTCCAGACACACATGACCAGAAAGGCGATAATCGACACGACCGGCACAAAAAGGCACAGCACGACGGCGCCAGGAATCTCCATGTCGTGCAGGCGCTTGACAGACATCGCCACCATTATCCACACAAAAACCAGCGCATAGGCGAAGAAGACCAGGCTCCAATAGGTGAACTGCACGGAGTCTTCCGGAAAGGCCAGGATCTGGGTGAAGAGAATCGCGAAGATCGCGATCTGCAAGAGCGTGCCGAGGATATACGGCGCCCTGCCGATGCGCCCCGACAGGCCGAAGAAAAACCAGCGCATGGACGGCGCCGGCGATCCTTGAGCGGCCTGCGGGAGCTTGTCCATCGATGTCAGTCGCGCAGCAGCTCGTTGATGGCCGTCTTCGAGCGGGTCTTTTCATCGACCCGCTTGACGATGACGGCACAATAAAGATTGGGTGCGGGGCTGCCGTCGCCCATCGGCTTGCTGCCGGGCATGGAGCCGGCGACGACGACGGAGTAGGGCGGCACTTCGCCATAGGACATTTCGCCCGTTTCGCGGTCGACGATTTTTGTCGACTGACCGATGAAGACGCCCATGCCGAGGACCGCACCCTCCCGCACGATACAGCCTTCCACCACCTCGGAACGCGCACCGATGAAGCAATTGTCCTCGATGACGACCGGACCGGCCTGCAGCGGTTCAAGCACACCGCCGATGCCCACACCGCCCGATAGGTGCACATTCTTGCCGATCTGGGCACAGGAGCCGACGGTTGCCCACGTATCGACCATGGTGCCTTCATCGACATAGGCGCCGAGATTGACGAAGCAGGGCATTAAAACGACATTCGGCGCCAGATAGGCCGAGCGGCGTACCGTACAGTTCGGCACGGCGCGAAATCCGGCCTTTTCGAACTCATGCGTGCTCCAGCCGTCGAATTTGGACGGAACCTTGTCCCACCAGCTTGCTTCGCCCGGACCGCCCTTGATGACGTCCATCGGGTTCAGCCGGAACGAAAGCAGAACCGTCTTTTTTAACCATTGGTTCACCTTCCAGTTGCCGTCCTCGCCCTTTTCAGCCACCCTGACCTCCCCGCGGTCGAGCAGGTTGAGCGCTTCTTCCACCGCGTCGCGCGCTTGGCCACGGGTGCCGGTATTGACGTTGTCGCGGTCGTCAAATGCAGCGTCGATCGTAGATTCCAGTTCGGCGAGGTCAAATCTGCTCATTTTGGGGGTCCTTGGAGTTATTCCTTAACGGTCACGCTTTATTGTAGTGGGAAGCCATTGTTGCCCCCCGGCAATGTCATATTCTGTAGGACAGCGCCCATTTTGCCGGTGCAATTGCGGCGCGGTTGCGGTCCGGATCGGCCAGTTTGGTTTTCCGGATATGCTCTAAGCGAGGAAGGACGGGCCGTCAATCGGGCGGAGGCGCCCGGCCATTGGTAAACGAGTGAAAGTGAACACATGGGTGCAAAACGTAAAAATGATGTCTGGGATCCGCTGTTCGACAATAGAACGGATCGAATGCGCGCAGCAGAGGTGCCGAGTACACCGCAGACGGAAGCGCCGGCGTACCGACTGGCATTTGCAGATGACGACTTCATGTGCCGCGAGGATCTGCGCCCGGTAAGGCTGCAGCTTGAGCTTTTGAAGCCGGAGATGTTGCTCAGCGAGCGCGGCATCATGTCTACGGTGGTCATGTTCGGCGGCGCCCGAATACCGGAGCCTGGAAAGGATGCCTGGGCGGCAAAAAACGCCACCCAGCGCAAGAATCTCACGGCTGCGTCGAAATACTACGCCGAGGCGAAAAAATTTGCGCAATTGTGTTCGCGTCACTCCACAGAGACCTACAACCGTGAATTTGTCGTGGTCACCGGTGGCGGTCCGGGGGTTATGGAGGCAGGAAACTGGGGCGCGGCGGAAGAATCGGCCCCGTCCATCGGCCTCAACATCATCCTGCCGCATGAACAGGCGCCGAACGAATATGTTTCGCCGGAACTGTGCTTCAACTTTCACTATTTTGCCATTCGCAAGATGCATTTTCTAATGCGGGCAAAGGCGATCACTGTATTTCCCGGCGGCTTCGGCACGATGGACGAGTTGTTTGAATCGCTGACGCTCATCCAGACCGGCCGCATGGAACGCGTGCCGTTTATCCTGTTTGGATCCGAATTCTGGCACAAGGTGATCGATTTCCAGGAACTGGCGGATTTCGGCACCATTTCGCCCGAAGATCTGGATCTGATCCGCTTTGTGGAAACGGCCGACGAAGCCTGGCAGATCATCGCCGATCACTACAGTCTCTAGAAGCCTGCTGCAATTTGTCCTTTGGCATTGCCGCTCCGTGCGGCTATAGATTGCAGTATGAAAACCAAGCGCCGGCTGACACTGATGGCTGCCCTGCGCGCCGAGATGGCGCATTTCGCCACACTCTGCGTCATGGTGCTTGCCATCCCGCTGCTGCAGCCGGTTGCACAGGCCCGCGCAGTTCAAAACGGCCTTGATTTCACAATATGCACGCAGGACGGCCTCGTCTCCGATCCCGAATCCCGGGCACCCGGAACAATGCCTGAAGACTGCCCCTGCGTGATCACCTGCAATGCCTGCACCGTCGGAAAGTTTGTCAAGGCGTTTCAATCGGAGTCGCCGGTTGAATTTGCCCGGCGCAAACTGGGTGAAGGCTGGTGGCTTGCCGGCCCGGCCGCGATTGCCGGAGACGATGCACCGGCTGGCGCCAATGGCATACGCGGCCCGCCATTGTCGGTCTGATCTGAAACAAGTGGTCACCACTGGTGACCGGATCTAATCTGACAATACGGAAGCAACTACGCATATGTTGAAAACTCTTATGTCCGCGGTCGCTTTGAGCGCCGCATCTCTTTTCGCCACCGTTGCCGTCGCCGAAAACCAAGACAAAACGGCCATGAAGGCCGACATGGTCATGGTTGGTGACATTCACCTGTCGGCCCATTGGACCCGTGCCATGCTGCCCGGTCAGAAGGTTGGTGGCGGGTATGTCACCATCACCAACAACGGCGGTGAGGATGACCGCCTGATTGCCATATCGACGCCGGCGACCGAACGCGCTGAAATCCACGAAATGAGTGTCGTGGACGATGTTATGAAAATGCGTCCGCTGGCAGACGGCCTGGCGGTGCCCGCCGGTGAAACGGTCGAATTGAAACCCGGCAGCTACCACATGATGTTCATGGCCGTCGAGGAACCGTTCAAGGAGGGCGGCATGGTGCCGGTTGTGCTGACATTCGAAAAGGCCGGTGACGTTGAATTGATGCTGCCGGTGATGCCGGCCGGAACCAAGGCGATGGATCACGGCAAGATGAAGCACGAGTCAAAAACCAACTGACCCGATTGGATAAGGCCGGCGCCGGTTGCTGTATCGGCCTTTTTCAGCACTTTTCAGCCAGGAAATGATTGAGGAAGCCTGACAGGTTGTCGGTCACATACTCGACATGCGCGCCGTCGTGGCCCTCCTGTTCCCAGGTTTCGCCCATCGCCTCATCGAAATTGTGCGGCACGATCAGCACCGTGCGCATGCCGAGCGATTTCGGCACGGCAAGATTGCGCGGCAGATCCTCGAACATGGCCGCTTCACCGCCGTTGATCTTGTGCAGCGACAAAAACCGGTCATAGGTCTGCGCCGCCGGCTTTGGCAGCAGATCGGCGGCCAGAATGTCGAATATTTCATCGAAGTGATCGAGAATCCCCAGCGCCGTGGCGGTGCGCTCCGCATGGCCGACATCGCCGTTGGTGAAAATGAATTTGCGGCCGGGCAGGGCGCGGATCGCGCGACCCAGATCCGGATCCGGCGAAACCCACGAATAGTCGATATCGTGGACCTTCTCCAGAAAATCATTGGCGTCGATGCTGTGGATGGTCATCAACCCGTTCAACGTTGTGCCGTAATCGCGATAATATTCCTTTTGCACCCTGCGCGCCTCTTCGCGCGGCAGGCGCAGGAGCTCCGACACGTAAGTGGTCATTTTCTGGTCGATCTGTGAAAAAAGATCCGTATGACGCGGGTAAAGGGTGTTGTCGAGGTCGAAGACCCACTCGGTAACGTGATCGAATTCGTCGATTTTTGGCAGATGATTTGGCATAGCGTCTTATTGCACAGTTGTTTGCCATGCGCATCTGCATTTGCGTTGGCGATATTTTAGTCGTAAAGCGCGGCCATGGAATTGTGGATTCCCATAACCATCGCTGCGGCTTTCCTGCAAAATATACGCTCTGCCATGCAAAAACACCTCAAGGGTGTCATGGGTACGACGGGCGCGACGTTTGTACGCTTTGGATTTGGTATTCCGTTTGCGTTGTTTTTCGTTGCGCTGCTGCATGTCGGTGTTGGCATGGAACTGCCTGCCTGGAACCGCGTCTTTGTGTTTTGGGCGATTATCGGCGGCGTTGCGCAGATCGCCGCGACAATGCTGCTTGTTTACCTCTTTTCGTTTCGCAACTTCACAGTCGGCACTGCCTATTCGCGTACCGAGCCGGCCCAGGCGGCGCTGTTCGGCCTGCTGTTCCTCAGGGAAACGGTAACAAGAGGCAGCCTTTTCGCCATCGCCATATCGGTTTTCGGCGTCATGCTCATTTCGGTGGCGCGCAGTGCCGTCAGCTGGAAGAGCCTTGTGACATCCGTCTTCAGCCGTACGGCGCTGATCGGCCTTGCATCCGGAACCGGCTTCGGTATTGCCGCGGTTGCCTATCGGGCTGCCTCCCTGTCCCTGGGTGGGCCGAATTTCATAATGCAGGCGGCCGTCACGCTGGCATTCGTCATTGTATTTCAGACAGTTATCATGTTGTGCTGGATGATTGCCCGCGACCGGGGGGAGATTGTCCGGGTCGCCCAGGCCTGGAAGCCCGCCTTTATCGTCGGAGCCGCCGGGGCGACGGCCTCGTTCGGTTGGTTCATGGCGATGACGTTGCAGCAGGCGGCTTATGTCAAGGTGCTGGCGCAGGTGGAGATCATCTTCACATTCGCCTCCTCGGTGTTCATCTTCCGCGAAACGATCAACCGTCTGGAGATAATCGGCACGCTGCTGATCGTTGCCGGTGTTGTTGTGCTGGTCTTGCTGGCTTAAAGACGTGAAACAGGGGCCTGGTCACCGGCTCGACCGTTCCGAACAAAGCGCTGAAACATATCCGTATCATCCGAAGACAAATCGGCCGAGCGCACAAATCCGGCTTTCTGCAGCACCGCAGCGGATAAACTGTTTTTTATCTCGACGCCGCCGAGGAGCCACATATCGGTGGGCTGATCCTCGCACCATGCCACCAGCCCTCTGATCAGCTCGGTCGCGTAGCCTTTGCCCCAGGCGCCGACTGAAAAGAGATACCCCAGATGAATTGTCAGCGTTCCGTCCGGCTCCTCAAGCGGTGCAAGGATGAGCAAACCCAGCAACTGCGATGTATCGGTTGACCGTACCGTATGGACACAGCTTGCCGCGTCGAGGGCCGCAATCCACGCGTCCACCGCGTCTGATCCATCGGCGAGTTGCAGGGAAGGCGGCAGATGTTTCAGAACCGGCGGCTCCAGCAATGGCGTCAGTTCGGTCTTGAAATGCGCGTGCATTTCGGCATTTTCCAAATCCGCATTCCACGCTTCAACAAAAAGCCGTTCGGTATGAAATTGACAATTCACCCGAAAAGTGCCGAATTCTTTGACATGAATATTGCTCCGGTTTCCGGGGTCGATGGTCCTAATCGCTCTTGACTCCCTTGAGGATGTCATTAAGTTAGGATGACTAACTAACATAGAGCCTGCCATGAAATTCGCAAGAGTTCTCGAAAATATTCATCGGACCATACACCGCCAGTGGGCGGTCGACGGCGCGCGCATCGGGCTCAGCCACAGCGAGTTCGAATACCTGCGGGCGATAAAGGATCGGGAAGCGGAAAAAATCTGCGGGGATAACCATGGCCAGCACCTGCAGGATGTTGTCGCAGCGATGGGCATCAAAAAGGCGTCAGCCAGCGCGATGATCGTCAAACTGGAAAAACGCGGCCTGGTGGAACGCATTCCCTGCCGCCTGGACGCAAGGGCGCAACACATCCTATTAACGAAAAAAGGCCTGGAATTACTGGGAGTTGGCGAAAAAGTATACGAGGCCGCCGCTGGCGCTTTGCGATCGGAATTCGGTGATAGAAAGATCGAGGAACGCACAGACACAATCCCTCTGCAGCGCTCGAAAGGCTGACTTGTTATTTGACTAAAAAAGTTAGTCACTCAAACTAACATTCAAAAATGACAAAGAAACAACTTGTCTTTTGAATTGGCACTGATCGGAATTTCAATCCACATCCTGGTCTGGGAAAAGCTTCCCGAATGGGGCACATGGTTCAACGCACTGATTGCAAAATTGCCCAATCCGCTTCAGACACTCTACAAGCAATGGCGCTGCGCCTATTGCGCCGGATTCTGGATTGCGCTTGCGCTGCACGCCACAACAGGGTTCTGGACGATCCCGGCGCTGGCATCGCTGCCCGACTACTGGGGACCGCTCGCGCCCCTCGTCGGACGGTTTCTCGACGCGCTTGCCTCGGCAATCCTGATCCTTGCCGGTGTCATCACCCTGGGGGCCGTCGGACTTCCGGCGATGAAAAGCTACATGATGAAGGAAGAATTCATGAAATCGCTCGCCGTTGCGGATGCAAAGCTGCACGAACGCAGTCAGCGGGCAAAATCGCTCCGGTCAATTGATTCCGTATAAACAAGATACGCTTTAGCGACCGATAAGCGTGCCGGCGCCGTGCTTGGTGAATATTTCCAGCAGCACCGCGTGTGCGGTTTTGCCGTTGAGAATGACGACCCCCTCGACACCAGATTCGATGGCATCGATACAGGTTTCGACCTTCGGGATCATACCGCCGGATATCGTTCCGTCGGCGATCAGCGCGCGCGCTTCAGCGATGGAAAGCTGCTTGATCAGATTGCCGTCTTTGTCGAAGACGCCTGGAACATCAGTCAAAAACAACAGGCGTGTCGCTGAAAGCGCGCCTGCGATTGCGCCGGCAAAGATGTCGGCATTGATATTGTATGTATGGCCGTCGCGTCCCGGCGCGACCGGAGCGATCACCGGTATCATTTCGGATTTCGCCAAAAGGTCGATCAGCGTGCGGTCCACCTCGACAATATCGCCGACAAATCCGAGATCCAGTATGCGCTCGATATTGGAATCCGGATCAACGACGGTTTTATGGGCTTTTTCGGCAAACACCATATTGCCGTCCTTGCCGCAAAGACCGATGGCCCATTCGCCCTCTGCGTTGATCATTGCGACGATTTCCTTGTTGATGGATCCGGCAAGCACCATCTCGACGATCTCGACCGTCTTTTCGTCGGTAACGCGCAGGCCGCCCTCGAATTTGGATTCAATACCAAGCTCGGTCAGCATCGCGGCAATTTGCGGACCGCCGCCATGCACGACAATCGGGTTGACGCCCGATTGTTTCAAAAGCGCCACATCGCGGGCGAATGCCTGGCCGAGTTCCGGATCGCCCATCGCATGGCCGCCATATTTGACCACGATCGTGCAGTCCTCGTATCGCTGCATGTAAGGCAAAGCCTGGGAAAGCAACTTTGCCTGGATCTCGCTGTTTTCAACGTCGGTATCTGCCATGGATATCCCTCTGAATCCTGTGCGTTTTAACGGCAAAGGCCGATGAGGGCAATTACCGTTTTGTCAGAACACCGCATCGCATACTCGCGAAAAGTTCATGGGCAGTTCATCGCCATAATTGCTGTATTGCCGGCACACATATTTGAAAGGTCTGCAATGAAACGCCGCACTTTTTTGCTTTCCGGCGCCGCGCTTGCCTGTGTTGGCGGCCTCTACGCGCTTAAACCGTCTACGTCGCAGGCTCTGGCTGAAGACGAGGTATTCGAAATCACCCACAGTCAGCAGGAGTGGCGCACGCTGCTTTCGCCGGACCAGTTTGCCGTTCTGCGCGAGAAGGCCACCGAACGGCCGTTCACAAGTGCGCTTCTCAATGAAAAGCGCGAGGGAACCTACAACTGCGCCGACTGCGTGCTGCCGCTCTATGCGTCGAACACCAAATTTGACAGCGGAACCGGATGGCCGAGTTTTTATGATTCCTTGCCGGATGCCGTCGGCACCAGACGCGATTTTGCGCTGTTTCTGCCACGCACCGAGGTTCACTGCCGCCGCTGTGGCGGCCATCTCGGTCACATTTTCAATGATGGTCCGCCCCCGACCGGTCTGCGCTACTGCATCAATGGCGTTGCCATGACGTTTGCGCCTCAGGCCTGATCGATCTCGCTCCGCGCTCAGGCGGCCTGACCGTCGTCCTTGGGGCCGGGTTTGAAAGAACGCCACAGAGACAGGCCGATGAAATAGAGTGACGACAGAACCCACAGCCAGAAGAAGATCGACGAAGCTTTCTGCTCGGTCGTCACATCTGAAGGTATCAGCACCAGGCGCAGCGTCGTTGCCGCCCACAGCACCGTCATCGGGATGGTGACGTTGCGCCAGTCCGCAACCCGGAACGGGTGGACATATTTGAGCGGTATGAATGTCAGCACGGCGCAGATCGCGATGACGATCAGATTGGTCCAGGGGCTGGTCTGCAGAATGTGGAAATACAGAACGACCACATTCCACAGCGCCGGAAATCCTGAAAAATAATAGTCCGACGTCTTCATGTCCGTATTGGCGAACGTATAGCACGATACGGCCATGATCGTTGCTGCCGTGACCGTTTCCCAGCCGGGCGGAACCAGCCCGAACCAGTAGACCATCATCGCCGGAACCGCCACATAGGTGAAGTAGTCGATGACATTGTCGAGTGTCGTGCCGTCGAGCTGCGGGGTCACCTCGCGGACCCGCACCTTGCGGGCGAGCGTGCCGTCTATTCCGTCGACAAAAAGCGCCAGGCCAAGCCACATGAACACGGCTGTCTTGTCATTGTCTAAAATGGCAACGAGCGCCAGAAAGCCAAGCACAATTCCCGATGCGGTGAACGCGTGCACCGCCCATGCCATGGCTACCTGTTGCGGCTCATGCTTGTCGCCCATTTCATGCCTTCCCTGTCGACAACTGGCCGGAGAGTACCACAAAATCATAAATAATAAGGGGCGCTATCCGCGTGTCGCGACGACGATCGCCTGTCGCAACTCGTCGATGCCAGAGGACTTTTCCGACGATGTGGCGATGAGTTCGGGAAAGGCCGCGGGGCGTTTTGCAATCTGCGCGCCGGTGCGTTCCAACAGCCCGGGAATGCCTGCAGCTTTGATCTTGTCGATCTTGGTCAGAACGACCTGATAGGACACGGCGGCGACATCAAGCAGCTTCAGAACCTCTTCGTCATTGGCCTTGATGCCGTGGCGGGCATCGATCAGCACATAGACGCGTTTCAGCGTTCCTCGGCCGCGCAGGTAATCGAAGACCAGTTTCGTCCATTGGTCGACCTGGGATTTCGGCGCCTTGGCGAAACCGTAGCCGGGCATGTCGACCAGCGCTATCGGAGGAAAATTGCCGTCAGCGCCGGAAAAGCCGTCGGGAACGAAGTAGTTCAGTTCCTGGGTGCGGCCCGGCGTGTTGGATGTGCGTGCCAGCCCCTTTTGTCCGACAAGCGCATTGATCAGCGAAGACTTGCCGACATTGGAGCGGCCGGCAAAGGCAATCTCGGGCGGTCCCTCCGGCGGCAGGAACTGCATCGCCGGAACACCGCGTATGAACACCCAGGGCCGTGCAAAAAGGGTCCGGGCATCATCGCCGGTCGCGATTTGATCGCTAGAGCGCATCTTGTCATGACCGGCCGAAAGTGCTGTCAGGCCCTTTCGGTTTCTTTTTGATCAGGCCGACAAGATTGTCCCACAGTTCGATCTTGACGCCCTGGCGCTTCATGATGACGCCCTGCTGCATGATCGACAGGAAGTTGTTCCAGGCCCAGTAGATGACGAGACCGGCCGGGAAGGTCGCCAGCATGAAGGTAAAGACAACCGGCATCCAGGTGAAGATCATCGCCTGTGTCGGATCGGGTGGTGTCGGGTTCATGCGCATCTGCAGGAACATCGTGATGCCCATCAAAAGCGGCCACACGCCAATCATCAGGAAGGACGGCGGATCGAACGGGATAAGCCCGAAGAGATTGAATACGGTTGTCGGATCCGGCGCCGAAAGGTCCTGGATCCAGCCGAAGAACGGTGCATGCCGCATTTCAATGGTGATGTAGAGAACCTTGTAGAGAGCGAAGAAGACGGGGATCTGCAAAAGCACCGGCCAGCAGCCCGCCACCGGATTGATCTTTTCCTTTTTGTACAGCTCCATCATCGCCTTTTGCTGGGCCTGACGGTCGTCGCCATATTTCGCCTTGATCTCCTCCATCTTCGGCTGGACTTTCTTCATATTGGCCATCGATTTGTACGACTTGTTGGCCAGCGGGAAGAAGAACAGCTTCAAAAGCACGGTTGTCGCCAGGATCGCGAGGCCGAAATTGCCGAAGAAATTGTAGAAGAAGTCGAGCACCCAGAACATCGGCCGTGTGATAAAGTGGAACCATCCCCAGTCGATCATCTTGTTGAATTTTTCGATATCGAATTCTTTTTCATAGGCGTCGATGATCGGCACCTGCTTCGCGCCGGCGAACAAATGCTTTTCCATCGTCTGGGTCTGACCCGCATTGATGGTGATGGCGTCGCTCAGAAAGTCTGTCTGATAGCGCGGCCGACCGTCCGAGAAATAGGAAAAGCGCGTCTCAAAGGGCTTGCCCTGTGCCGGAATGAGCGCTGTTGCCCAGTATTTGTCGGTGATGCCCATCCAGCCATTGCTTGCCTTGGCCGGCTTGATGGTGTGGTCTTCCTCGACGTCATCGTAGTCGATTTCCTGCAGACCATCTTCGCCAATGACACCGATCAGGCCCTCATGCAGCACATAGATGCCGGTTATGTTGGGCTTGTAGAGCCGGGTGATGCGGCCATAGGGCGCGACGGAAACCGTGGCGTCGGAATTGTTGGTGACAGCGTCGATAACGGTGAACATGTAGTTCTCGTCGACACTGACGGTCCGCGCGAAGGTAAGGCCCTTTTCATTTGTCCAGGTCATTTCGACCGGCGTTGTAGGTGTAAGTTTCGGCTCGCCGTCAACACGCCAGACAGTGTCGGGGCCGGGGACCCGCCCGCTCTGCTCGTTTCCGACATAGGCAAATTCGGCGAAATAGCCTTCCTGCATGGAGGCCGGAGAAAGCAGCTCGATGATCGGGCTCGATGGATTGACGGTTTCGCGGTAACCCTTGAGTTTCAGGTCATCGAAACGGGCACCGGCAAGATTGAGCGATCCGGTGAGCGCCGGTGTGTCGATTGTAATGCGGACTGCCTGGTCCAGGGCCGCTTCGCGGGTGACAGTGGTGGCGCTTTCGCTGGCCGTTGTGCCTCCGGGCAGGCCGGTGGTTGTCGTCGTCGATGCTTGCGGCAGGTCAGTGCTTGTTGACGGTGTATCGGATGATGGCTGCGAACTCTGCGGCGTTTGCTGCGCAGCCTGCTGTTCCTGAAGCGCTTCCTGGGCTGCGCGTTCGCGCTCGATTTTCGGGCTGACATACAGAAACTGCCAGGCAATGAGGATCAACACCGATAGACCAATGGCAATGAAAAAATTTCGGTTCTGTTCCATCATTCGGTCCTGTTGTCTTTCGTGGAAACGCGGCGCTGCCTGTTGGCATCCGCTGCCGGCCTGCCGATGCGTGCTACAAGCGATTTGGTGAGCTCCGCAAATGGTGCGGTGAGCGCATCGCGCCTTCCAACCACCACATAGTCATGGCCGCGTTTCATATCAAATCCTGCGTGCAGGCGAATAGCCTCCCGCAGGCGCCGCCGGATCCTGTTGCGCTCGACGGCGTTGCCCTGTCGCTTGGTGACGGTATAGCCGACCCGCGGCCTTGCGTCGCCGGCGCCACGGTCAAGCACTTCGAGCAGAAAAAAAGGGCCCTTTCGCCGCTCGCCCTTGCGAACGGCCAAAAACTCGGATCGCCTTTTCAACCGTCCGATTCCTGGCGAAAGCCTGTTAGGCGGCATGAGCCCTTCTTCGGGTTTTGAAAACGGTCCCGGCCTAGGCCGAAAGACGCTTGCGTCCACGTGCTCGGCGAGTGGCGAGGACCTTACGGCCACCTTTTGTTGCTAAGCGCGCGCGAAAGCCGTGACGGCGCTTGCGCACAAGTTTGGACGGTTGATAGGTACGCTTGGTCATTTATTTAAACACCGCGGTGTGCGGCCCTTCTTTGATCTGTCGTAAAACAGCAGCGTTGCGATTGACGCACGGGTGGCCAAAGCACAATAAAAAATGCGCCGGACTGCCAAACCCGAACGTGCGCGGCTTATACGCAGAAACCGGCGTTCAAGTCAATCGCGCAACGGCGATCGTGAACACCGCATTACATCCGTTTCCGCGCGGTCTTCTCACCTGTCTGCGATCACCTTGAATCACATGCCGGTGAGATGGCATACGAGCCCATTGCTTCTTTGCTCCCCGCGCGCAATTTTCCTCAAGATCGGTGTGCCTGAAACGGTGCTGCATCATGCGAAGCGCGAGGAACAACATGACCGGAATTACCCGCCGTCATCTGCTGGCAAGCACCACCGTCGCAACTGCGACGGCTGCAATCGGTGTGATGCCCGCTCAGGCCGCAAGGCCGATCACCAAATTCCGCCCGAAAGGCGGAGGCACAGTCAACCATGCAGCGTTCGATGCCATTTTGGGGACCTACGTCAAACGTGACGCAAAAGCATACAACACCATTGACTACCGCGGCCTGAAAGCCCGTGCCCAGGGCACATTGAAATCCTATGTCGGCGCACTCCAGGCCGCACAGCCTTCGACCCTATCGGCCAACGATGCGCATGCCTATTGGATCAATCTTTACAATGCCGCAACGCTCGTCGTGGTGACAGACCACTATCCGGTAACCTCGATCAAGAAAATCAACCTCGGCGGCGGCGGTCTTTTTGGATCCGGCCCCTGGTCGCGGCAGTTGCTGACGGTCGAGGGTGTGCCTTTGTCGCTGGACGATATCGAGCACCGCATTGTCCGACCGATTTTTTCAGACCCGATGTCCCACTACGGGTTGAACTGCGCCTCTTATTCCTGTCCAAATCTGCTGTGGAGTGCCTATACCGGAAGAAACATTGACGGTTTGCTGGCGCAGAATGCCCGCGACTATGTCAATCACGCGCGCGGTGTATCAGTAAAATCCGGGCGCATCACCTCTTCAAAAATCTATTCCTGGTATGCGGCAGATTTCGGCGGCAAGTCGAAACTGAAACGGCACTGGAGCGGCTTTGCCAAACCCCGGCACAATGCCGCCATAAGCACAGCCTCTCTCGGCCGCTTTGTCTATGACTGGTCACTGAATGATGCCGCTTGACAGGGTCGTATTTGCCCTCCAGCCGTTCACGGGATTGTGAGCGCGAGAGCCCCCAAGGTCACATACACTTTCGAAAACGGGAGTGGAAGTCATTGGCAGTTTACCCATGCGGTGCTTAGGCTCGCATGACCCGGAAACGTCTGAGGCAATCCGGATCATGCACAAAATTTCAGGAGCACCCCATGACGATTGACAGCAAACCGGCCGATCACCACACGGGCGCACAGGTCAAACAGAATATGGCAATCGACGAAGACGGCAAAGCGAAGGCGGGCACCTCCGCCGGCAGGGCAAAGCGCTTTGCACCGATTGGCGTGATTCTGGCGGGCCTTGGCATCGGCTACTTCTTCGGTCTGCATGAGTTTCTGACCTTCGAGTCCCTTGTTGAGCATCGCGATGCACTCAAAACCCATGTGATGCACAATATCGTCATGGCAAGCGCCATCTATCTCGGCGTCTATATTCTCGCCGTCGCATTCTCGTTCCCGGCCGCCTCGCTTCTGACAATTCTTGGCGGGTTTTTGTTTGGCTGGTTTCTCGCCGGAACACTGACCGCATTTGCAGCCACCATTGGCGCATCGATCATCTTCCTGGCCGCCCGAACCGCCCTCGGCGATTTTCTGCAGAAGATTGCAGGCCCCGGTGTCTCCAAACTGGCGCACAGTTTTGAAGAAAACGCCTTTGGTTTCCTGCTGGTTCTCAGGCTCGCACCCGTCTTTCCGTTCTTTGTCATCAATATTGCCCCGGCATTGTTCAACGTGCCGCTGCGTACCTATGTCGCGGCAACCTTCCTCGGCATCCTTCCAGGCACCTATGCCTACGCTTATCTCGGCCAGGGGCTCGACAGCGTGATCCTGTCTGCGAAAGAGGCCGGTACCGACGTATCCGTCTCCGATCTTGTCACCACGGAACTGACCATTGCATTTGCGGCACTCGCCCTCGTCGCAGCGATACCGTTTGTCATCAAAAAGGTCCGAGCGGGCCGCCAAATCTGACCAATCTTCAACAGGGTATTTTACGGCTTGGTTCACATTATCGGGACACGCCGCATATACTCCTGTTCTTGACATAATGGAGGGGTTTTCATGACCACCACGCTTCGTCCCGATATCTGCGTTATCGGAGCCGGTTCCGGCGGCCTCACGGTCGCAGCCGCTGCCGCTTCCTTCGGCGTTGACGTGGTGCTGATCGAAAAGGGCAAGATGGGCGGCGACTGCCTCAACTATGGCTGCGTGCCGTCAAAGGCGATTATCGCCGCCGGCAAACATGCCCATGCAATCGCCGAGGCTCCGCATTTCGGCGTAAGCAGCGGCGACGTCAAGGTCGACTTCCGCAAGGTCCATGCGCATATCCATTCCGTCATCGGCACCATCGCACCCAATGATTCCGTCGAGCGCTTCACAGCGCTTGGCGTCAAGGTGATCGAGGCAGCCGGCGCTTTTACCGACACCGAAACTGTTGTCGCCGGAGACTATGAAATCAAGGCGCGCCGGTTTGTCGTCGCCACCGGTTCTTCCGCATTCGTTCCGCCAATCTCGGGCATCGACACGGTGGATTACCTCACCAACGAAACGCTCTTCGACCGCTCCCAGAAGGCGCGTCACCTGATCGTCATCGGCGGCGGTCCCATCGGCATGGAAATGGCTCAGGCACATCGCCGACTGGGCTCGCAGGTCACCGTCGTCGAAGGGTTGAAGGCGTTGGGCAAGGACGATCCGGAGCTGGCCGCCATCGTGCTCGAACGCATCCGGTCCGAAGGTGTCGAAATCCTGGAAGGCGCGACTGTCACCGAGGTCAAAAAGCACGGCAAGTCCGGGGTGCGTGTCACTGTCAAGACAGAGGAAGAGGAAACAACCTTCACCGGTTCGCACATCCTCGTTGCAACCGGTCGGGCTGCCAATGTCGAAGGTATCGGGCTGACCGAAGCCGGCATCGACTATGATCGCAGCGGCATCAAGGTCGGTGCAAATCTGCGCTCGAGCAACAAGCGGGTTTATGCCATCGGTGACGTTGCAGGAGGCTTGCAATTTACCCATGTAGCCGGCTATCACGCCGGTTTGGTGTTGCAGCAGATCCTGTTTCGTGCGCCGGCAAAGGAAAACCGCGGCATCATTCCCTGGGCGACCTTCACCGACCCCGAATTGGCCCATGTCGGCCTTGGCGAGGAAGAGGCGCGCAAGCAGTACGGCAATATCCATGTCCTGCGCTGGCCATATGCGGAAAATGACCGGGCCCTGGCTGAACGCAAGACAGACGGCCTTATCAAGCTCATCACCAGCAAAAAGGGCAAAATACTCGGTGTCTCGATCGCCGGAGCCGGCGCCGGCGAGATGATCAATATGTGGGCGCTGGCCATTGCCAACAAAATGCGGCTTTCCGATGTGCGGGGCTACGTTCCGCCCTATCCGACGATGGCTGAGATTGGAAAGCGCGCCACAATTACCTATTATACTCCGATGACACGCAAACCGTTTGTTCGCCGTATTGTCGGGTTTATGCGTCGATTTGGATAGGCACGACCCATCCTTTGGTGTAGCAATGCCCGGCATATCAGCGGTAGCGGAACGGCGGGGGCAAACTGCCCCGAACGTTTTGATTTGAACCAGGAAATGTGATGGATTCGGGCGAAAGCAACGACAATTTGCAGAAGGTCGATGCCAATGGCAAGCAAAAGCCCTGGCACAGCCTGTCGGGCAAACTGCTGCTGTTGACGGTGCTCTTCGTCATGGCCGCAGAAGTGCTGATATTCGTGCCGTCGGTCGCCAATATGCGCATGCGCTGGCTCGAAGACCGGCTGCGCACGGCCGCCGCCGCCAGCCTGGTGATCGAGGGCTGGGAGGATATGGAACTGCCGCGGCCCATTCAGAACGACGCGCTGATGGCAACCGGCACCAAATCCATCGCGCTGAAGACGGGCGATATGAGCCGGCTAATCGCCACATCGGACATGCCACCGAAAGTTGACCGCCAGTACAATCTGGCATCCGTCTCGGCCTTTGCCGCAATTCGCGACGCATTTGAAACGCTGTTTTCCAACGATCGGATCATCCGGGTCTATGGTCCGGTCAGCGACAGCGCCATGGTGATCGACATCGTCATGGAGGAGGATCCGTTGCGCAATGCCTTGCTGATCTATGGCCGCAACGTATTTTTGCTGTCGCTGCTGATATCGTTCTTTACCGCCGGCCTGGTGTTTGTTGCCATCAACGCGATGATGATCCGGCCCATTCGCCGGATGACGTCCAGCATGCAGTCCTTTTCCCGCGATCCGTCGGATCCTGCGCGCATCATCGACCCGCGCGCCAAAAACGACGAGATTGGCATCGCCGAACGGCACCTGCAGGCCATGCAGAGCGAATTGCAGTCAACGCTGAAGAAACAGCAGCACCTGGCCAATCTCGGGCTGGCCGTCTCCAAGATCAACCACGACATGCGCAACATTCTGGCTTCGGCGCAGCTCATGTCGGACCGCCTGGCGATGGTCGATGACCCGATGGTCAAACGCTTTGCGCCCAAGCTTCTGCGCACCATGGACCGGGCCGTTGCCTATACGCGCGAGGTGCTCGATTACGGCCGTGCCAGCGAGGCCGAACCCAATCGCCGGCTGGTTGATTTCGCCGCCCTGGTGGCCGATGTGCGCGACATGCTGATTGTCGAAACCGAGCTGCCTCATGACGGCGAAGCCGGCTCCAGCCACGCAGCCATTGATTTTGTGATCGACGTGCCGCCGGGCCTCGAGCTTGATGTCGACAGCGAGCAGTTCTTCCGGGTCATTCACAATCTGTGCCGCAATGCCGTACAGGCGCTGACGGCGGACAGCGCGGACGACCTTGCCATCGTGCGCAGGATCACCGTGTCGGCCAATGTGGAAAACGGCACGGCCACGGTCGATATCGACGACACTGGGCCCGGCATGCCGCCAAAGGCGCGCGAAAACCTCTTTACAGCGTTCCACGGGTCGGCCCGCTCCGGCGGCACGGGTCTCGGCCTTGCCATTGCCAACGAGCTGGTGCGCGCCCATGGCGGCACGATCGAACTGGCAGACAAACCCGGCTCCGGTACCCGCTTCCGTATCACGCTGCCCAATCAGAACGGCACGATTGCGTGTCCCGATCCGGTCGCGCCGGTCGCCATCAAGGAGGTCGGCGAATAGGCCGCAATCCTTTCGGCTGTCACGTGGTCATTCGTCATCAGCGCGCCGCTTCGGCCTGTGTCGAAATTTTCTGCTGCTGCGCTTGCATTCCGCCATCGAAAGGATTAGGTAGACGCCTCGCGGACAGGCTTTGCCTTTCGCCGACGCGCTCGTAGCTCAGCTGGATAGAGCACCAGACTACGAATCTGGGGGTCGGGAGTTCGAATCTTCCCGAGCGCGCCATAAATATCAATCATTTAGATATTTTTTCGGCACTGCGCCTAATGATGTGTCAGCACAATGTCAGCAAATTGCACGCGGTCACAAGTTGCTATGGCTCTACGTATGCAATTTTCATATTCAAATGAAGATGGGTCGTCAGAACCGTCAGAAGTCGTCAGAGACCCAAGAAAACAGCGAGTTATGAGGAACCCAAAGTAGTCAGTCGGTCGTCAGAAGTCGTCAGCTACGACGTGTAGCAACAGGAAAAAATTCCTAGAATGCGATGAGATCGGATTTTTTGGAGTTCATAATTGTTTGATTTCGTTTGACAAATTTTTGCGCTGCGGTGACGCACCGGAGAATGAGGGCCTGAAAAACAGGGGCTGAGGAAAAAAATCTTTGAATGAGATGGGGGGCGGCAACCAGGACGCCGACTTTGCAAACTTTTGGTGCCCCCGGGGGTAGTGCAATTGGCCACTCAAATCCGAATTGATCCAGTATCTGCTCTTGGATATGAGCAGCGTTGCAATTGACGACGTGAAGTCCCTACAATCTGAGGGCATGGGGATAAACACACCGCGTCCGCGAAGTAGATTTTTGATGTTTGCGACGAAAAAAATGGTCGTTTCGAGTACTCAATCTAAGTCACCACCAAGGACCGCTTGGGGGGGGGGAAGCGGACGTTCGCTGCGGGTGCGCACAAGTGGCTCCTTTTATTTGCGGTCTGTTTTCTGTTCGAAATGCGGCTGCTCCTTTTCCATGACCAGTAAGAATCTAGACCGTTTTTGGTCGTCGTTAAGCAGCTCCTCAAGCATTGGTTCAGACTTTTTGCCGATAAAATTCAAAGCTTTCTTGGTACTGATATCGAATTCGGCAGACAGCTCCTCCGCGGCGCCGCGAATTATTTGGTCGTATACATCGGACTTGGTTAAGGCCCGATAGCAAAACATTCCGACAAGCCCTGTGAATGATTTCTTGCTGAGCAAATGCTCGAAATTGGCATCCTCATCTGACATTGATTGGAACTAGCTCCTTCATTACGTGCCATTAATTGCGGTTTCTGGCTCCGCTGTCGTCTCCGGCGCTACCGCCCTGCCCGCATGATGAGCCAAAAATTCCAAGCACATCGACGCAACCATCTTCACTGCCGGATCCATTACCATTGCCATTGCCATTGCCACCGGCACCGCCGCCGCCAGAATATCCAGGAACATAAATATCTTTGGGCAAAGTACCGCTGGTGGCCCATTCTGCTTTGTTATTTATTTTCACATCGGCGTATTTTTCTAAGACATATAGCGCAAACATTCGCCCTTCAAATGAAGTGTCCTTGTTCTCTCCACCCAGTATGGACAAGGCTATATTGACCATCTGAATGTCTTGATTTCGATCTGTATTCCAGTACCCAAATGCACCCGACCCAATCGTGCCCACAACACCAATTGCGGCTATACCAATGGCCGCAAATACGTTCTTTCCAATCTCTGTCGCAGACATCAGTCGCTCCTATTGTTGCGCTGTCGAATTTTCTATTTCTGCGGTGTAGTGCGGATCTTGACCGACCGCGATATGAAGTCGCCGAGAACTTCGGGAACGTGTTGGTTCGAGAAGGCCAGAATATGGTCCATTATTTTTCCGCAGTGACGCCGAGAAGATCTCGTCCGAAGTTAAGTGCTTTGAGCAAAGCCTCTGCAGAACAAATACCATTTGATCGTAAGTCCAAAATGACGATGGATATCGATATTCATTGAGTAATCGCAATCCTTCGAATTCACGGATCACCCACTCCTTTTTTGCTTTCGGCACGACTTATCGTTCCTTTTGTTTCACCTTAAGAAATGATTGCTCAACGAAAACGCAATGAACATCAAGAAGCCAATCGGCATCGCACCGAGAATATAGTTTTTTGCTGCCATCTGGTACTTGTCGGTTTTGTCCAGTTTGAAACGGAACTGGTAGAATTGTGCGAAGAAGAGCCAGAAATCAAATTTTTCTCTGTTTATTTGCTCAAACGCTTTCATATCTCTTTTCAGTAAAATCGAGAGCGCTAGAAGTCCGGCTGCATATATCCCTAGATGTACCAAATAGTTGACATCAGGCACGGCGGCTTGCTCCTACTGTTGAGTGTTTAAATTTTCTATCCCGCTCTCGACGCAGTGAGCCCAAAGACGAAAAGTGTGCCCGCTTTCTTTGTAATGTTTTTCAATGCGTTCTGCCTCAGTCTCGCAAATCTCCATATTTGCCATAGGGAGTGTGATTACATTCGATTGGTTGCCTGGGAACTCAACGATCAAGTAAACGAATGCAGCCTCAATCATCAGTCCACTCCTTCATTTGTAGAGCCGGTTTTTCACTAGACCCCAAACAAACCAAACGATCCAAAATACAATCAGCGCTGGAATGGCAGTCTTTGTTCCCGGCTCCCCGCGAAGGACGACTACCACCAGAACTATCGTCAGCACCGCAGCAATGAATGAGACGATAAATCTAAGAAAGGTGTGCACCCGTGCTGCTCCCTCTATTTACCTTGGGGGTTCACTACCAGATCGCGTGGGTCATCTTTACCGTCCATTCGATACATGCCTCGGCCAGTCCAGTGACAGGGCTTTCCTTCCAGCTTCCCGAAGGCGGTATATATGCTCATGCCCGACTTGGGTGAAATCGTCACCTCAGCTACTTGGCCATCGCGCGTAAGGTATTCCCCAGGAGCTATTGCTTCCACAAGTTGGTCAGTGCGACCTTTTTTGGTTGATGCAACATGTTTGACCATCATCGCTGCTCCATTTATTTTCCATCACTGTTATTCTTCGAAGGTCCCCCTACGCTGGCGAACAGATACCCTACGACTCCGCCAACAATCGCCGCTACGGCCTCACCTGCAAGCACCGACTCGAGTGCAAGGATTAGTACAATTGGCATCACGGTCCCGAGTGCCAGAAACTGAATTGATCGTAGCCCGAGGCCCTTCTTATTGTAGATACGCTCGACGACCACTGCGCCGAAGCAAAATGGGATGGTCAACGCTGCGATCACTTCAATCCAAAAAACAGCCACTGGTCGCTTGCTCCCCTTTTACCAACCCTCGTCAAGTGGATCGTAATTGCCGCTGTGATCTGAGGGTTCAACAATTTGACCGAATTCTGTTTCGGAATTGCACTGGTCGCACCGAAAATGATCGCGATTTTGGTTGTCGTTGAACAAGAACTGCATAACCGACTTTTTGCCAGCATTGAAACAGTTGGCACAGATGCGATGCGGAGGTTCACCGTCCGCTCTGTCTTGTTTGAGTTTGTACGCATATGTGCCGCCACCAAAATCATGTAGCTGGTATCGTTGTTTTTCAGCTTCCCAATCCTGTACTGCCTTTAGCCTGCTCTCCAGATCGCCTATTTTTTGGGTGAGTTCGGCTTTTTCGGATTGAGCCAGCAGGACGGACTCCTGGATCTCCATTATCTGCTTTTGCATCTCGATGGCGATTTCATTGACCTTTGTCAGATCGCGTAAGTTTACGAGTGATTTTACAGTTTCACCGACAGCCTTAATCGCACCAAGCCCAGCTATTACTTCACCAACCATGGCAATTTTTCCAATTGAGTTTTCTGTCGGGCCGCCCATTGTCAACTAGCCTCATTGACCTTGCTCCTATCGTTATAGACTAAGCCAGAGTGGAGAACTCGTAATTACAATCAGGACAGCGCCAGCCGTCCTCATTGTCAGTTCCACCGGGAATTGCCTTGCAGTCAATCTGTGAGCCTTTGTTGACGCCACATCGCGGACATTGTGCAACTCTATCGATCACGGGTCGGAACTTCCTGTATCGATCATTCGAAGCTTCAGCGCTGGATATCTGGGCTTGGAGCTCGGCGCGTTTGATATCCAACTTGGCCAACTCCTTTTTGGCCTCCGCTGCTCTCATCTGAATATTATCAAAAATCTGGCCAGCCAAAATCTGGATTTCATTTTCATCAGGCATTCGCTCGTTCCTCTGTCCAGTCATCCATTCTGCTGCTCCTTCTTTTATAGGCTGCGTCATTCAAGCAGATCCGATAAATCAATTTGCGATGCGAGATCTTCGATCTGGTGCCGATAGCAAATCGTCTTTTGCAAAAACAGAACCACGTCTGAGTCACCCGATTTCACAGCCTCAACCGCTTCGCGTACCCCGAGGCCGGTGACCTCGAATAATGCGACCTCTTCGATCTCGTCTCGGTTTGCAAGAACAGACGCCGCTCGGAAGTAGTTATTGGCGTCCGGCTTCCGCTCGAAAACCTTGAACCGGGGGCCTTGTCGCTCGTCGTCATCGAGCAAAATTATTCGAACCACAAACAACGCACCGCGCTCCTACTGTTTAGGACTCACAATTGCCTGCTTAAGCTCCTCTGATATTCGATGGTGCTCGTCAAAGAGCGGTTGCAGGCGTTCCGCCCATATGGCGGCGTCAATTCGAGCTGTTTCCTGAGAGCCACCTGACCGCATGATGCTTGGCATCAAATCTTGAATCTCTACGTTGATTTGGGAAAGGCGCGCGGTTTTCTCTTCAAACTCCTCCAAAGTCATCGTTCTCGATCTCCCTTCGTTACATGTCAATTTGCCGCCTCGGTCGCTGGAAAACACATCCCTACCATCGGTTTGCTGCCGTCATTCTGTCTGACATTTTCCCTGATCTGTTTGGCGGCCGACTGACACAATGCTTTGGTTTCAAATTGAGCGGTCGCAACGCTGATGGATTTGCCATCTACCGGCCCGCTGAAGGCAATAATTATCATTACCCAATCCATTATTGCTCCCTTTATTGCAAGTCATTTGAGGCTTGATTTGGCACAGAGCTTCTCGATTGAATAACAACTCTAACCATGTCACCTTCCTCTATCGCCAACAGACCTTTTACCGCGTCTGGTAACTCGCAACAGTCTTCAGCGGCAATCCCGTAGGGCAGCCTATCAATTGCCTCATCCGCTGAAACGTCATCCACGATAAAGTGGAGCTCAAAATTGCAATTGTCGTTAGCGCTAATGATGTACAGTGGCATTTAATCACCTAGCTCGGAATAAGCATTCTATTGTCTATCCTTGGCAATCCAATCTCGAACCAGCCAAAACACCAAGGTTCCGGGCTTCATGCCCATGATTTCCTCGACCTGTTTCAGGCGATGTGCTCGGGTGACACCTTCTGCGTTCCAAACGAGCCTTACCATCTTAGCTTGCTCAGGCGTCGGATCGAAGTGCCGCGGCCGGCCGCGCTTCCGCTTTGATTCCCGATAGGGCGCGTTGGCCTTAGTCTCAACCAACTGATCGCGCTTTTCCTTCGTATCGCACAGCACCGGCTCGTGGCCGACTATCTGTACCTTGACATCCCAGTCGGCCAGACACTTCAAAAGACGCATTGGCCGCGGGCCCAAATCTGAAATGGATACAAGCAAAAGAGTATCGCCAGGGCGTAGGGCGATGCCCATGGCCCGGCGCATGTCGTGAAAGTATTCCCTATCGTCTTCGGTGTCGATCAACACGCGGGTCGCGCCAGCATCAACCAGTCGCTTCCGCTTTCGCCGAAAGCCGTATCCCATGACGATAGATCGATCTTTCATGAGACTGTTATATGTATGTTTTTCTTCACCGTCAAACACATTACTTCTTGACAGAAGAAAAATAGAAACTACAGTGTAGAAAAATAGCAGAAAAATGGAAAGGACGATAGCCGACATTCGCCGCATTGCGGCATATGACGGCTCCGAGCCCTAAGCGATCAAGCTTCGGGCAACTCACAGGTTAATTTTGGCACACCGGGCAATGGGTTGTGACAAAAGGTATCCAATATCACTATCGGTAAATGAGTAAACTACATATATCAATTGACTACCGAAAGAGGAGGTCACGATTGGCCTATGGGCAACAATCGAAAGAACAGCATCCTTGAAAAAGTTCTGACGGCGGTGACCTGGTTTACTGATCAGCGGATTGAGTGGATTGGCGAGACGCTGCGTGTCTTCGGGGTGGTTTCTCGAAATGGCATTTCCGGCCCATAGCCGACCTTGGAGCGGCAAGAAATTACCTGACACATTGCCACCAATCCGGACATTGAGAACGAACGATGGCCCAGGACTTGGATTTGCAACCAAATACCACAGCCTTAAGATGATTATTTTGACGGATTTGTAGTTGGATACAGAATCGTGTTGAATCACTAATTGTGATACCAAATCGAATATTTGTTCATTCCCTAAGTTTGTGATGCCCAAATTATCAATCAATCAAATAAGTTTCAAAGAGTATAAATCTCTGAAAAACTACAATTTGCATATATCCGGATTGAATATTTTGGTGGGTCCGAATAATTCCGGAAAATCAACTATAATTGGAGCACTACGACTGCTTGAACAAACCTTAAGAAAGGCGAAATCGTCAAAAGCTACCACTATTCAACGTGATGGGGAGAAACTCCCAGCTTGGTTCATCGCTCTAGAATCATTGCCAGTTTCGTACGAAAATATTCATACAAATTATCAAGATACTGATTCAGAAATCACATTCATTTTTTCAAACAAGGTGAGAGCTGGCCTGTATTTCCCTAAAGGTGGTGGCTGCTATTTTTGGGCTGAGGGAGACTACGGAGCAATTACAGAGAGTGCTGCCCTAAAAAGACTGCTACCGTTTAAACTGGTCATCGTACCAATTCTTGGACCACTTGCTCACAACGAGCGGCGTGTAAGTCCTGATACAGTTTCCAAAAATTTGATTTCTACTAGGGCGTCACGCAATTTTCGCAACTATTGGATGCAAAACCCCGAAAATTTTGCAGAGTTTGTTGATTTGGTTGAGAAAACTTGGCCAGGGATGTCCGTCCTACCGCCAGAGGTAAACGTCGATACAGTTTCAATGTTTTGTAAAGAGGGGCGGATCGACCGAGAGTTGTTTTGGTCAGGGTTCGGTTTTCAGATCTGGCTTCAACTGCTCACGCATGTGTCCCGTTCAAAAGACGCCGACCTATTTGTTGTAGATGAGCCTGAGTTGTACCTGCATGCAGATGTGCAGCGACAGTTGTTGGGAATTCTGAGAGACATGAACGGTGATGTGGTGTTGGCAAGTCACTCGTCAGAAATTATAGGTGAGGCCGACCATTCTGAGATAGTTTTGATAGATAAGACAAAACGAAAATCAGAGCGCTTAAGGGACACCGCGGGCATTCAAAAAGTTCTAGAGTTGATGGGATCAGTTCAAAATATCACTCTGACCAAACTAGCTAAAAACAAGAGAATTTTATTCGTCGAAGGACCTAGCGATAGTCGTTTAATCCGTCGATTTGCAAAGAGGTTTGGATTCCCGGATCTTGAACAGGGAAAAGACTATACGGTGCTACTGTCAGGTGGTTTTTCTTCATGGAAAGAAATACGAGCGCTGGCCGCTGGATTTGAAAACGCATTGGGTGTCCCACTCAAAGTAGCAGCTATATTTGATCGAGATTTTTGGTGTCATGATGAGATTGAAGAGATAGCGGCTGAACTTAAGCAGCATCTTCAGTTCTCGTGTATTCATTCGTGCAAAGAAATAGAGAACTACCTCTTAGATCCCCAAGTTTTGCAGGAGGCTCTGCAAGCTGCAATTGAGGATCAACAGATGCGTTCGAGAATTAAACAAGCTGCCGCGATGAATGTTGGTGATCAACTATTGAAAATTACCGACGGAATGAAGGACGAGTTACTTGATATATTTCAAGCGAAGTATCTCGAATATAACAAAAAGCAGCGAAAAGATAACAAATTGCTGTTGGGCGAAGCCAAAGCCGAATTCAATCAGAGTTGGAATGATTTTGTTTCAAGAATGAAAATGGTGCCCGGGAAGCGCACTTTGGCTAGGCTCCGTGAGAGCATCACAGCCAAACACAAAGTCTCCCTCTCTGATCATCGAATCGTTACAAAGTTCCCCAAAAATAACTGCCCTGACGATCTTAAAGACCTGTTGCAAGGGCTAGATGGATTTCGACACGTGTAGCTTTATTGATGTCCGCTTTCTGGAAGACTGCATGAAAAATCTCAGAACGCACCGATGTCCCTCCCCCCATTTTGCATCGGACAGCGCTTCGGCGAAAGTCTGAAAAGTCCGGCGGTGCAGACCTTAACACGACAAATCCGAATGTCTGCTCTGGGTGGCTATCATGAAGGGGACGATAGCCCGCTAGCTGACATTCGCTGCATTGCGGCAGACGGCAGCTCGGAGCCCTTTGTAGCCGTGTCAATACCTAAGTTCCAATATGCGATAGATGCAAAAGCAGACGTCTGGTTTATGACTGGTTATCTACAGTCCACCGTCAGAGGTTGTACGCGAAAAGCACCATATTCCGCCGCTTCCTGAATTGGCGTGTTCAGGCACCTTTTTCAGTTTGAACGTCATCGGCATGGCGTGTCCTGGTCGGGCTTGTGGCCAGAATGTAGAGGCATCTTGGCACCTCATAATGTGCCGGTGAAATATTGGCCTGTTCACCAATCAAAACCAAAAACGATTGGGTTGTGGACAATGCAACATTGAGAACCTTGTGTTTTGCTCCGAGGAGATGGATGCTCAAATCCTCTAATTTGGTGCGAGATTCTTCAATCGTATCGTCCTCGCTTCCATCGCCAAAACGCTGTTCAAAGAAATTCAACCGTTCCAATTCAGCGTTTCTGTGTGCTTCCAGTTCATGCAATCGCTCGCGCTGTGCCTTGGCATCGCCTGCACATCCGTCTTCCATTGAAGCAATCAATCGCAGCACGTCATCTGCTTCTTCGATACCCATTTCGAAGGGAGAGAATTGTCTGTATTTGGAAAAAACCACCTGCTGCTTCGGTCTGCCATGCAGCGTATCCATGATACCCTGCAGCGCCTCGATAGCATCCAACTGCATTTTGTTGGCCCGTGTAATCAGCTGAATCGACTGATCAATTCTTCCCAACCTGCGAAAGTTCAGGGCGGATAGCACCATAGTGTTGAGGGTGTCGCCCTCGACATCAGTTACTAATTCATTTTCCAAGCGGGCCAGTTCGCCATCAGGAGCTGCGCCTTCGGTCAACTGTGCTCGAACGAATTCCGTTGTCGACAACATCCGGTTGATAGAACATGCTCATCATACATTGGCAAGGTGCCCTTCAGTGTCATCTACGGGCCATGAACGCCCGCGACGTCTTTGCAGTTCTGTCCCGTTACGAAATAGACAACGCGTCCGCTTTCGGGTTCGGTTCACCAATATCTGAAGGTCTCAAAAGTCTTAGGTTTGTGGCTGCAGGATGCTTGCCATCCAGCGGCGACAAATCTGACAAGGAGGAAAGCGCGGGCGGTTTAGTCCTTATGGGGGTTGTGGGTTACGGCTGCGATGGTTGATGCACCGAGCTGAAGTTACTTTGGT
>JAAEOH010000254.1 GCA_024244645.1 Hyphomicrobiales bacterium | reverse complement strand
TTGGTGGGTGAGCACGGGCTCGAACCGTGGACCCGCTGATTAAGAGTCAGCTGCTCTACCAACTGAGCTACACACCCGGAACCAAAAGGAAGGCCGGATATAACCGCCCTTTCCTGGCTTGTCCAGTCCAATTTGAACTTTGCTGCCGGCAGCGGCGCTCATCGCTGAGCAGCTGTTAATCAACCAGCAGCGCGCCTTCCGCGACCTTGACAGCATTGCCGCCGATCCGGGCGTGGACGATCTTGCCGCCATCCACCTCGAGATGAAGATGAATCTTCGACGGGCGGCCCATTTCAACCCCTTGCTCGACCAGCAGTGCATGGTGCCCATCAAGCAATTCGTCAAACTGGTGGATGGCGCCCGAAAACGCCGCGACGGCGGAACCCGTTGCCGGATCTTCCGGAATACCGGCATGCGGCGCATACATGCGCGCGTGAAAATGCGCTTCGTGTGCAACGCCGCCGCGGCAATAGACGAAGACATCGGCAATTTGCCCGTCTGCGATGGGTGCAAGCTGCTCCCACTGCACCGCGTCGCATCGCGTTTTGGCCGCCACCGACAAATCGTGCACCGGCACCATGACAAACGGCACACCGGCATTCCAGAATGATATCTGATGATTTTCAAAGCCGATCTCGAACGGTTCGATCTGCAGCGCCGATGCAACCGCCTCCCGGTTGAGCTCGGCATCGATCCGGGTTGAAAGGCGAGGCAGGTCGAACTCCGCGAAGCTCGCCTGTCCGCGCTGTAGTTTGGCAACTGTGCGAACCGGTCCGACGCCCTCTTCCAGAACATTCATCAGATCGATATCGGCGCCGCCGCCGCCGGTATTTTGTTCCGCCAGCGCCACCGCTGCCCCGACGGTCGGATGACCGGCGAAAGGAAGCTCGCGCCCGGGTGTGAAAATCCGCAGGCCGGCACCATGGGCCGGGTTGTCGGACGGCAGGATGAACACTGTTTCCGACAGATTGAACTCGCCGGCAATGCGTTGCATCGCCTCATCCGACAACCCTTCCGCCTCAAAGACCACCGCCAGCGGATTGCCGGCAAGCCGGTCTGAAGAAAAGACGTCATAGATGGCATATTGGCGCGGCATGTCGGCACTCCGGTTTTTGGCGAAGAATCTGCTTAGAACTTATATGAACGCAACAATGGCACAGCCCGATCTAAGCGGACAATCGTAATTTTCACCCAGTGCCGCTTCAATCAAGACTTCGTTGGACAATGACGCGAAACAGGATCTCACACCATATCAAGCGTCATCGCCACCGGACAGTGATCCGATGCCTTGGGCCGGTCCCAACCGGTCCGCGGGTAACGCTCGGCCACATGACCGCCGGGAAAAATCGTGCGGTAGGGCTGACCGCTGCGGATAATGTCGGGCAGCCGCTTCGCGTTGTGTTTGGCAAGCTCATGGGAAAGCAGCACATAATCGAGCTGGCAAAGATGCCGTTCCTGCGGTCCGCGTGTGTGAAAAAGCGTCCACCGATCATCCTGCGGACGGCGCATCACCACATTCTCGGCGAAACCGTCAGAGGTGAAGACATCGATCGCACTGACGTTTTCGGCCTTGTACTCAAATTCAAAACCATTGAAGCGGTCGCCGTCGACCACGATGCGTTCCTGGTAGTCGTTCATATCGCCGCACACGATCCAGCGTTTTGAAGCAGCTTTTTTCGGCCCGAACCGGTTTTCGATTATCCGGCGTACGGCCTTGGCTTCGGCGCTGCGCACCGGCATGGTTGCCGTCCGACCGTCCATGCCGTTTCTGGGAGATCCCATGGATTTGAAATGGGTGACATAAATGGTCAGCGGGCGCCCGCCCACTTTCACGTCGATTTCGAGACAATCGCGCCGGAAAATCTGATCGTGCGGCTGGTTGGTCTCGGCGATAGCGTCATCGAACAGCTCCATGTCCGCATAGGTCAGGGAGGCATGGCTCTGCATGTTTACAAATTCGATCGGCTGACCGTCCCGGGTTTGTTCGCGCATCATGACGGCGACATCGATGCCGCGCCCGTCATTGCCCTCCACCATATATTTGTAGCGGTAACCACGCCCGATCATCTTGAAGAGATAGCCGTATTCAAAAGCCTTCAGCGCATCGAGATTGTCGACCTCCTGCAGGCACAATATATCGGCACCGGTCTCCGCAATGGCAAGCGCCGTCAGTTGCCGGGTGTCATCCGTGTGCGCAATCGCGCGGGCCTGCTCGATCAGCCTGTATTCGGCCTCCGAGCGGATTTCGTAGAGTTTGACGCTGCGGTCCTGGCGCAGTTCGTTTCGATATCCGGAAAAGTCGAACCGGTTCATCAGGTTTTCGACATTGAATGTGGCAATGCGCAGCGACATGGGCAACTCTCAATTGTTCGGCAACGGGAGTGTTTTGTTTAGAGGCTCGGCGGCGACTTGTCACGCATGCTTGATCGCTCTGCAACTTTTGAAGGCAACATCCTGAAAAGGCTGTTTTAAGTGCGCAGGTCACTCAATTCGTGAGCGTAAAGTGATCGCGCATTGCCGTCCGGAACCTTGCCAGCGGCTGCTTCCTGACAAATAGTTAATGAAACGCAACAACGACCGGGAGGCAGATATGTCTGGATTACTACGTAGTCTTGCCATCACAGCGGTTAGCATTGGCGTGCTCGCAATGGCGGTTCCGAGTGCCGATGCCGGCAACAAACACCGTTACAGATCCAACGGCGGCGCGAACTTTGCAGCCGGTGTGGTAACGGGCCTTATCGTCGGCGGGATCGTCAGTCACAACCGGGGCTACCGCGGCTATCGGCGGTACAATTGCTATGGCGCCTATTGCGGCAATCGTTACTACCGCTATGGCAATCGCGGATATTATCCGAAGCGCTATTACGGGCCGGGAATTCACAAGCGCTACTACGGGCGCCTGCCCTACTATCGTCCGGCGCCCCACTACAAGACGTCTTACAGGCGTGCACACTACAACTACTGCTTCGGCAAATATCGGTCCTATCGGGCATACGACAACACGTTCCAGCCCTATCACGGCCCGCGCCGCGCCTGCCGATCGCCCTACTATTGAGGAAACACAAAAAAGGCGGCCCTGAGGGCCGCCTTTTGAAAGATGAATCGCCGGCCGCTAGAAATGGAAAGCGACGCCGCCACGCACATTTTGAATATCGGTGGAAATTCCGGGAGGCGCACCGACATCCTGGAACGTGTCGTTGAAGCCCATGTACAGATATTCGGCCCTGGCGCTGATGTTGTCGGTGATCATGTATTCCACACCGCCACCGGCAGCCCAGCCGGTCTCAATGTCAGGATCTCCGAGCCCTGCGAACTGTGAATCGAAATCAGCAAGGGCAAGACCGCCCGTGGCATAGATGTGCCAGCGGTCCATCGCATAACCAATACGACCGCGTACGCTGCCGAAGCTTGCGAGTTCCCAACCGAATGTGTCGAAGCTGCCGAAGGCGGCGTTGTAGTCGCCTTCAACACCTACGACGATGTCGTTGTTGAACCGATAGTTGCCACCGACATAGCCGCCGACCGAAACGCCCGATCCGTTGCCGGGAATCGTGTCCACTGTTTCATGGTGATATCCGACAAGCGCACCAACATAAAAGCCGTGCCAGAAACCCGGAGGCTCTGCGAGAACCGGTGCCGGAGCCGGTGCCGGTTCCAAAACCGCATCGGCCGCTTGCGATACGCCGGCACAGGCGATCAGCGGCAATGCAAGAAGTGAGTTACGCAGTAAATTCTTCACCATTTGAGATTTCCTCGTACGTGTCTACAAATCATCATTCCTTATCACCTGAAGTCCATTGTGACTGCAACTCATGCTTGTTATTCAAACTCAAGATAACCCTGCATTGATACTAATTAGTAACACAACCGGTCACAGATTATTTCCACATGCAATTGATTGTAAAGGATTTATGTTTGAGAATCGGGCTATTTGGAGGCAAATTTATAAAAGGTTAGGTTGCAGATACTAAAATCAAGAATGTGCTCAATGTAAATCGGTTGATTCAAAGACAACACGAACAAAAAACCAAAAGAACTTCCCGCGATATACAGAATAGATGCTGAGATTCAAATTTGATTTGCTCGCGCATGCAGGATAGATTGCGAGCAAATCCATCAATACCTAATTGTCCGCAATTTGTTCACTGACAACCAATTTTCTAGAGAGTAATTTGATTTTTAACCAATGTTTTCGTTCGGACGCTGTGGCAGCTTTGTTTATCGCAGTGGGCATGACTGTCCTTTCGGGATGCAACACGACAGACGGCTCCGTACGCATGCAAGAGGGCTATGTCCTGAAGGACGTCACGCCGTCACATGGAACGGTGTTATCGCCCCTGGCGACAGTAAAATCGGATTGTGAAGTGCTTGTCGCCGAAGTCGCCAGAATGGACGAAATCGTCAAACCGATTTCAAGACCTTCATAAAGACGGGCAAGCCGGAACTGTCGATGGGCCTCTACTACATGCAGATCAATGAAGCCGCGACGATTTGCACATTCAGGAAGTCCGGCAAAACTGGCTGAATCCGTTGTACCTGCCATTTGGCTGAACCGTGGCCGTCATTGCATTACAACCAGTGTAATTGCACATCCCCACTGCGGCATTGTTTTGCTTGAATACTGCCTGGATTCAAAAAACTCGCATTGACAGGTCCAAAACGAGACCATCAAGTTAGCCGCATCAAAGCTCCTTGCCGTCTCTTATTGAAGGGAGAGAGCCATGCGAAAACCCCATGCGGCGGCGACGCTTACTGCTGGCCTGACGATGTTACTGGCCTGTAACGCCTATGCTCAGGAATGGTCGAACTACGTGAACGAACGTTTTGGCGCTTCTGCTGATGTTCCGGCGTTTGGTATTATACCATCGGAGCCGCCCGCCGGCGGCGGCGGTCGGAGTTGGAAATCCGCTGACGGCCAAGGCGAAATAAGCGTTCATGGGTCTTTCACCGACGGCAACTGGGATGATTATCGAGAACGACGCGCAAAACACATGATCAATAACGGTGTGGAGCTGGTTCACGAAGCCTGGGACGAAGACTGGTTTGTCCTGTCAGATGTGAAAGACGGCAAGATTCGCTACACACGCGCCGTGCGTTCATTACTCTGCGATCCCCCTGTCGCGGTGCATGTGTTCCTTGCCTATCCCATCGGGCAAAAGAGCCAATATGACCGGATTGTCACCCACATGGTCCGCTCCCTGAGCGCCGAACCGGGAGTAGAATGTGGCGGATGACGGCGGCGGCGATAGGCAAAAAAGAAAACCCCGCCGACTGGCGGGGTTTGTTGTTGAATCTGAGGCCAATGCGCCTGCAGGAACTAGTTGCGTTCCTTGTCGACCAGCGCGTTCGACTTGATCCACGGCATCATGCCGCGCAGCTTTTCGCCGACTTCCTCGATCTGGTGCGCGTCATTGTTGCGGCGGATGCCTTTGAAGCGCGCCGCACCGGCACGGTATTCCTGCATCCACTCGGAGGTGAACTTGCCGGTCTGGATGTCGTTGAGGACGCGTTTCATCTCGGCCCTGGTTTCATCCGTGATGATACGCGGCCCGGAAACATATTCGCCCCATTCGGCGGTGTTCGAGATCGAGTAGTTCATATTGGCGATGCCGCCTTCATAGATCAGGTCGACAATCAGCTTGACCTCGTGAAGACACTCGAAATAGGCCATTTCCGGCGCGTAACCGGCCTCGACAAGGGTTTCAAATCCGGCACGGATCAGTTCGACCAGACCGCCGCAAAGAACAACCTGCTCGCCGAACAGGTCGGTTTCGCATTCTTCCTTGAAATTGGTCTCGATGATGCCGGAGCGTCCGCCGCCGACGCCGCATGCGTAGGAGAGCCCAAGATCATGGGCATTGCCGGATGCATCCTGATGAACGGCGATCAGACAGGGAACGCCGCCGCCCTTCTGGTATTCGCCCCGCACCGTATGTCCGGGGCCCTTGGGGGCAACCATCAGCACATCGACGGATGCCTTCGGTTCAATCAGCCCGAAATGCACATTGAGGCCGTGCGCAAATGCAATTGCGGCACCATCGCGAATATTGCCGGCAATGTGGTCGCGATAGATGTCGGCCTGCAGTTCGTCCGGCGCCGCCATCATCATAAGATCCGCCCAGGCGGCTGCGTCGGCAACGGTTTTGACCTCAAATCCGTCAGCTTCGGCTTTTTTGGCTGTGGCTGATCCCTCGCGCAGGGCAATGGCAACATTTGTCGCGCCGGAGTCCTTTAGGTTCAGCGCATGGGCGCGCCCCTGGCTGCCATAACCGATGATGGCGACCTTTTTCGATTTGATGAGATTGAGATCGGCGTCACGATCATAATAAACACGCATGGTCTTTCCCTTTCCTGGTGTCCGAATTTGATTGAGACCCGTCCTCAGGTCTGCGAAATTTCCCGGGCGCGGTTTTTGTCCGGCCCGTAGAGTTTGAAAAACTGGTCGATGGCGGAGCTTGCCTGGGTCTCGAAATCGCTTTCCCGGGCATCAAGCGCATCGCCAAGCAGTTGCCGCACATGGAAGTCACGGATGATCAGTCCGTAAAGCGTTCGAAATGCGGCCTGCTGATCGTCATACTGGATGAATTTCCTCTGTCGTCCAGCCTCGAGAAGTGTACCCGCCCGCAAGCCGATTACCTTGCGGCCGCGTTCGAGCACCAGCCGGCCGAGTTGAGCGTCGTCCTTGCTCGCCTGCCCGATCGCCAGCCGGTTGAGCGCCAGAGAAACATCACCGGACAAAACACTGAGCAGATCGAAAGCAAATCCTGTCAGCTGAGCGCGGAAGGCCTCGGCCGTTTCCGGCAGCTGTCCGGATCCCGGTGCGCGAACTTTGCTCGCCTGATAGGTGACAACGGCCGCAAGTAAACCGTCACGGTCACCGAACCATTTGTAGAGGCTTTCCTTGGAACAGTTTGCCGCGCGGGCAATGCGCGCCGTCGTCAGCGCCCTGTCGCCACCTTTCACCAGCAACCCCAGCGCCTTTTCAAGAACGGCGTTCTGGCGCGGCGTGAAGTTCGCAAGACTTTCCGTATCGGCCTTTTTCAACGCTGCCTGAACCAACGCACCCTCATTCACAATCGTACCGTACGGTACGGTTCGGCATCCAATAAAGGATGCCCGTCACCGGGTCAAGCGATTGTTGCAAGGGAAATCTGGGTGCCTGGCACTTAGACCGCGTGGCCGCAGGCGCGCAGAAAACGTTTGATCGTCTCGGTCATGCCGTATTGCAGCGCATCGGCGGTCAAACCATGTCCGATGGATACTTCAAGCAGATTTGGGATGTGTTTTCTCAAGGCCGGAAGATTGTCGACCGTCAGATCATGCCCGGCATTGATCCCCAGACCGTGCCGGCTCGCAGCTTCCGCGCTGCGCTCAAGCGCGGAAAGAAAACCGGCCTGTTCCGCCGGCCTGTCGAAACAGCCTGCATAGGGTCCGGTATAAAATTCCACTCGGTCTGCACCCGTGCCCGCAGCAATCTCCATGACCTCCGGCTCGCCGTCGGCGTCGGAAAAAAGCGAAACACGCATACCCTGTTTTTTCAGCCGCGCCACAATCGATTTCAGCTGATCGCAATCGCGGCGAAAATCCCAACCATGATCAGAAGTTTCCTGTACCGGATTGTCGGGAACAAGTGTCACCTGTTCGGGCTGTGCAGCCTCGACAAGCCGCAGAAACTCTTCTGTCGGATACCCTTCAATATTGAACTCCGCATGCGGGAATTCGTCATCGATCAACGCCCGAATTTCCGGAAGGTCCGAATTGCGTGTGTGCCGCTGATCAGGCCGCGGATGCACGGTCAGACCGTGTGCGCCGGCCGCCAGCGCCTGAGCGCCCAGCCCTGTCACGCTCGGCCACGGCAGTTCGCGCCGGTTGCGTAAAAGTGCAATAGCGTTGAGATTAACTGACAAATTGGTAACGGCGGTATCCGTCATGGCAGCAAGATTCCGATCGGTAATTGCACGTGCCCTGCAAATTAGTGCGCAACCGTTTCGAAATCACGAGCCAATTTAAATATTTACGGCCAATCCAATAGATTATGGCGATTGCAACGGCCATATTGCGTATCTACATAATAAGATGAGATCAGGAAACTCTTGGGGTCCGTTATGACAGACAAACTCAGACATCCCGCACTCACGCAGATCAAGACCGAACGCGATGATGTGTACGCCTTTGAAATCGACGGGCACGTCACCAAAGAGGAGGTCGACGAGGTCTACCAGATCCTCGAACAGGCTTATGAAAAGCACGAAAAGGTCAATCTGTTCGTGCGCATGGGCCGCTATGACGGATTTGACTGGAGTGCTTTGTTTTCCGATGTGACCTACGCAGGCAAACTGCACGCGATCCGGCACATGCGGCGCTATGCCCTCGTCGGCGGGCCGGATTGGATCGCCAATATGATACGGTTCTTCAACCCGCTGTTCCGCATGGAAGTTCAGCACTTCGAACTGGAAGACGAAGCCGACGCCTGGAAGTGGATCTACGGCAACGCTGACAGCGACAGCGAAGCCACCTGACAAAAATCGTGTCGAAATTCACAATAGCAGCCGGGAGAGTTTCCGTCACCGTCGACTGGCCGATCGTCGTCAACGCACAATCGTCAATTCTTCGGCGGCGCGTGTGATGGCCGTATAGAGCCAGCGTTCACGCGTGTCGCGAAATGCGTAGCTCTCGTCGAAAAGCACGATATTGTTCCATTGCGAGCCCTGTGCCTTGTGCACGGTCAGAGCATAGCCATAGTCGAAATCGTCGTAGCGTTTCCGGGTTTGCCAGGGAACCTCGACATCCGGCGATTCGAACGCGGCCTTGAGCAGTTTGATCTTGGCTGCACCCCTGTTCATGTCGTCGTCTTCCGGCATCACGATGAGGTTGATGCCCGGCTTCACGGTCTCGCGTGACGCGGTCATCACCTGCCACAGTGAACCGTTGAGCAGTCCCTTGGCCGGGTCGTTGCGCAGGCACACGAGCTTATCGCCCGACTGCGGATATTTGGCATCGAAGCCCTTGAGCTGGCGCAGGCGCTGATTGTAGCGCCGCCTTGTGCGGTTGATACCGAGCAGCACCTGATCGGCATCCAACACCAGCTCTGTTGTTACCTCCGACTTGGTGATGACCCGTGCCGTTCCCCAGTCGCCATAGCCGATATCGATGCCCTCGCGCACCCGCATCGCCAGATCGATGATCGGGTTGTCGCGGGCCTGGCGGTGAATATCGGTGAGCAGGCAGTCCGGCTCGTGCTCGGTGAAGAATCCACCTCCGGAAATCGGCGGCAGCTGACCGGGATCGCCCAGCACCAGGATCGGCGTCCCGAAACTCATCAAATCGCGTCCGAGTTCTTCGTCCACCATCGAACATTCGTCGACAATGACCAGCGACGCCTTGGATATCGGGCTCTGGCGGTTGATCGAGAACATCGGCGCAATCGATGTCTTGCCGGTTTCTTCGTCCTCAACCGCCTCTTCGCCGCGCGGACGATAAATCAGTGAATGAATGGTCTTTGCATTGCTCGCACCCTTGCTGCGCAACACCTGCGCAGCCTTGCCGGTAAAGGCCGCGAACTGCACATCGCCGTCGACTTCTTCGGCAAAATGCCGTGCCAGTGTGGTTTTTCCGGTGCCGGCGAAGCCGAACAGTCGAAACAGCTGGCTCTGCCCCTGTTTCAACCATGTTGATACGGCTTTGAGCGCCTCGTCCTGTTGGCTGGAGAACTGCATGGGTTCAAGTGGCAGGATTCGCCCCTTTGGGGCAAGTGTGAATTGGTTTTAGACAATCATTCAGGCTTCGCGGTCATACCACACCATCTGCTGGGATACGGCAACGAGTTCGCCCGCAGACGAATAGAAACTCGTGTGCTGGTCGTAGAACCCGCCGACAGAACGCTCGCAACGCGCATCAGCGAGGATCAGGTCGCTGCCGATGTCCTGCAACTCTTTCGACGGCGCGTGGAAGTAGGTCGTCATGGTGATGGTGGAGATATTCGACGGGCGGCCCGTTGCCAGAAACAGCCGCGGAAACGGACTGTCGCTGATCGCCGCAAGCGAAACATGATCAAGCGGGCGTTTGTCCGCATCACGCACCCATACAAGCGACTGGGAGTCCGCTGTCACCTGCCCTATTGCACCCTTGATAACGCGGGTTTCATAAAGATGTGCCCACTTGACCGGCAGAACGCTGGTTTCGAAAGGTTCAACCTTCATTGCCTCCGGAACTTCGGGCATTCTGGTTTGCGAAAACACCATGGTTTCGCGATGCGGTGCCAACGTCAGCAGTGCCCGGGCGCAGGGTGTGCCGTCCGGCATTTCCAGCTCTACACGCCAGAACGCCGCTGTGCGGCCGGCGCGGGCGCAGGTACGCCTGAGGATGAGTTCGCCCTCTTTTGGCGCCTTCATGAAATCAACGGTGAACGCCACCGGTTCAAAACGCCTGTCTTCCAGATCATGCAACACGGTTTTCAGCATCAATGCGGCGATCCAGCCGCCATAGGGGCCGATCAGATTCCAGTATTTTTGATCGGTGTGACTGGCAAACAGATTTTCGCCGCGGCGCTCGATGCCAAGTGTTTCGTCAAGCGTATATGTCATGTTTTTCCCTGGATGGCTTTGGAGTGCCGCACAATCAGGCGCTTTCAGCGGTTGGCGTCCTGCGGATCATTTTTCAGAAGGATCGGCTGGCCGTGCGGTGTTGCATGCGCGGCCCTCGCCCAGGCCGCGGCGACGGCATCAATCTGTCCGGTTTCGGCAATCTGTTTGTTGCCAAGGAGTTGCTCAAGAGCACGCAGCCAGCATTCATAGTAGTCACTTCCGTCCGTCGCTGCGTCGGGTCGTTTCAGCTCGGCAGAAAGAGCGGTGGCCCATTCGCTCCAGCTGAAAACGCCCTGTTGATGCAGACCGACAACCATCGCAAAGGCCTGCGCCTCCCACGGTTCGGAAAACGGCGATGGATCCTCGATCTCGGGCGGCAGCGTCGCCTGGCTGCCCGGCGCGTCATGCCGGCTCAAGATAACTCTCCCACGCGTCGATGGAGACTGTCAGACTATCGTCCGTGTCCGCACCCCACAATTTGCGACCTTCAATGACGACACGGTAAAGCCATTGCGGGTTTTCTCCCCGGCCATGAGCATTGTCGTCCGGAAAAACAAAGGCGCCCGCCACCTCTTCGATGACACCGGTCTTGCCCTTGGCGTAGGTGGGAATGCGCGTGTGTCCTGCCGGGTTGATATTGCGCACAAGCACATGATCTCCGACGGCGAATTGCGCCTCCGCATCGATCGCGCGGTCGCAGGGCCCGCCACCGGCAATGGCGGCAGGAACGGCCTCTGCCTGCAACGGTTTCAAACCATCCGCAGCCGCTGTTTGCACCTTTCCCGTTTCCAGTTCTTCCAGCGTCACGCACCCATGGCGTATGAGAAGCTTTTCAAGCGCCTTGATCCAGATTTCATAGTAGCTGGGCGAATAATAGTCGGCCGGATGAAGGCTCTCGCGTGCGTGGCGGCTTTCGCCGATATTCCACAGTCCCAAAGCCCCGGAGCACAGGCTGACCCCGAGCGCCCGCTTTTCCCATTCAGCGTGGAAAACAGGCTCATCGACCTCCGGATCGACCGGTCCGAAGCCCATTTTTCCGCCGAGGTCCTGAGCACCGTTCATCGCGGCAGCTCCGCAAGTCCGGTTCCAATCATGGAATCGCGCGTGACCAGTGTGCAAAGATCGTCTTCACTCATCTCTTCGGATCCGGCCGGACGCATCGGAACAACCAGATACCGCAGTTCAGCTGTCGAATCCCAGAACCGAATTTTGATGTCTTTGTCGAGCGTAACACCAAACTCTTCAAGAACACCGCGCGGATCCATCACGGCGCGAGACCGATAGGGCGGCGATTTGTACCAGACCGGAGGCAGGCCGAGAACACTCCACGGATAACACGAGCAAAGCGTGCAAACGACAATGTTGTGGGTCTGCGGTGTATTGAACACCGCGCGCATGTGCTCGCCTTGCCTGCCGGTGAAGCCGAGCGAGGCGATCGCCGCCGTCGCATCGCTGCGCAGCCAGTCGGCAAAGGTTTGGTCGCACCACGCTTTTGCAACCACCCGCGCGCCGTTCTGCGGGCCCACTTTGTTTTGATAGGTATCGACGATTACATCGATTGCGGCCGGATCGATCAGACCCTTTTCGCTCAGGATCATTTCCAGCGCGCGCACGCGGGCTGCCATTGGGTCAAGGTGATTGTCATGGTCGTGGTCATGGGAATTGGTCATCCTTGAACTTTACCGCAACTTCCATGCAAGTAAATCGTTCGCGGGAAAATTGATAACGAATTCCAGACACCGCAGCGTTTCCTGTTCTCAACCGATTATTTGAACAATGAATGTCGCGGCGCGGCACACTTTGCGGCTTTACGCTTCCATCCCTTCGGCACCGCGGTTGAGTGCGGCAACGCCGGTGCGGCAGACCTCAATCAGCCCAAGCGGCCTCATGATGGAGATGAACTGCTCGATCTTCGAAACCCGGCCGGTGATCTCGAATATGAAATGCTCGGTGTTGGCATCGATAACCTGGGCTCGGAAGGCGTCTGCCAACCGCAGCGCCTCGACGCGGTGATCGCCCTGCCCCCTCACCTTGATCAGCGCGAGCTCTCTTTCAAGCGGTTTTTCGTGGCCTTTCTCATGCGCACGGACCGACAGATCGACAACCCGGTGAACCGGCACAATCCGCTCAAGCTGATGCTTGATCTGCTCAAGCACATGCGGCGTGCCATTGGTCACAATCGTGATCCGCGACAGATGCGCTTCATGCTCGGTTTCAGAAACCGTCAGGCTTTCGATGTTGTAGCCACGGCCGGAAAACAGTCCGATCACCCGCGCAAGCACGCCTGGTTCATTGTCCACCAGCACCGACAGGGTTCTGGTTTCGGGTTTTTCGGTCTCCTTGGCAATGAAGTAGGCCGATCCGGTTGGTTTATGCTGGGCATTCATGAGGTCTTTTCCTCGACAGACTTGAGTTTGGTCTTTGGGTGCATACGCGCAACGGCGACACCCGACAAGATGACGGCAAGGGCTATGAAGGCGTTAAGCTCAAGCCGCTCGCCAAGAAAGATTGCGCCCCACAGGACGCCGGCAACGGGAACCAGAAGGTTGATCTGCCCGAAGAATGAAGCACCCTGACGGGCGATGATGCGGAACATGATCAGCGAAGCGTAGGCTGACGGAAATACGCCCAGAAGAACAATGCACAACCAGGCGGTCGCCGACGGGTTTTGTTCGAAAAACGGTTCAAACACAACTACCGCCAACGCGAGCATAATGAATGACCATCCGATGATAACTGCATACATGGGGCGCGGCTTCAGGTGCAGCAGACGTTTGGTTATGAGAGCGTTGACAGCATAAGACACGCCTGCAACCATGATTGCCAGTTGCCGCCAGATGTCGCGGTCCGTGCGTGCGACAATATCGGACCAGAACAGGACAATAAGTCCGCCAATTCCCAAAAGAACACCAACGATCTTGGCGACGTTCATTTTCTCATCATCGGTGAAGAAATGCGCAAGCACGATTGTCATCAGCGGCATCAGACCCATTAAAATCGCGGTATAGCCGGCTGTTATCTCGCCAAGGCCCCAGGTTATCAGTCCGAAGGGCAGACCCATCCCGAAAAATGCCGAGATGAAAATCATCACGTGATCCGAGCGGCTTGCATTCAGTGTTTGCCGGGTCCGGAGCGCGACGACAGCCAGGATCACCGTTGCAATTCCCTGACGGATCGCTGTCAGCGTCATCGGTGGCATCTCTGCAACAGCCACCCGGGTCAGCATAAAGCTGCCGCCCCAGATGATCGCGAGCAGGCTCAGCAACCCATAATCGGTCCATCCCGGATGACTGCCGTCACGCATTGTCGATCCCGTTCACTTGCATATTCAGATGGCGCCGGTCCCTAGACCAACGCCTTGCCCTTTTTGTCGATCGCCGTTGCCACGGCCTCATCGGTCGCCTCATCGGGCAGCAGCATTTCGTTGTGCGCCTTGCCCGAAGGGATCATCGGGAAACAGTTGGCCAGATTGGCCACCCGGCAGTCGAATATCACCGGGCTGTCGACCGAAATCATCTCGGTAATTGCATCGTCGAGTTCATCCGGCTTGCTGGTGCGCAAGCCGACGCAGCCGTATGCTTCCGCCAGCTTGACGAAATCGGGCATCGCCTCCGTATAGGAATGGGACAGGCGGTTGCCGTGCAGGAGCTGCTGCCACTGACGCACCATGCCCATATACTGGTTGTTGAGGATGAAGATCTTGATCGGCGCGTCGTATTGAACCGCCGAGGACATCTCCTGGATTGTCATCTGCACCGACGCATCGCCTGCAATGTCAATGACGAGTGAGTCAGGGTGCGCAATCTGCACGCCGAGCGCCGCCGGCAGGCCGTAGCCCATTGTGCCGAGCCCGCCGGATGTCATCCAGCGGTTGGGTTCTTCAAACCCGTAAAACTGCGCCGCCCACATCTGATGCTGGCCGACCTCGGTCGTGATGTAGGTGTCGCGATCTTTTGTCAGCTCATAAAGACGCTGCATCGCGTATTGCGGCATGATGACATCCTTGTTGGGTGCATATGCCAGGGAATTGCGCGCGCGCCATTTATTGATTTGCTCCCACCATCCTTCGAGCGCCTTCTTTTCAACGTTGGTGGATGAAGCGCGCCACAGGCGGACCATATCCTCAAGCACGTGACCGGCATCGCCGATAATCGGGATATCCACGTGGACGTTCTTGTTGATCGACGACGGGTCGATATCGATGTGTATTTTTTTCGAATTAGGTGAAAAAGCATCAAGACGTCCGGTTATACGGTCATCGAACCGTGCTCCGACACAGACCATGACGTCGCAGTCATGCATCACCATATTGGCTTCATAGGTTCCGTGCATGCCGAGCATACCGAGCCAGTTCTTACCGGATGCCGGATAGGCGCCGAGACCCATCAGCGTCGATGTAATCGGAATATTGGTCAGTTGAACAAGCTCGCGCAGCAGGTGGCTGGCCTCCGTGCCAGCATTGATGACGCCCCCACCCGAATAGATAACCGGCCTTTTGGCCTCACCCATCAGTTTGATGGCTTCGCGGATCGCATCCAGGTCACCCTGGACTTTTGGCTGATAACTCTTCTGCTCTGTAACCGGGGACGGCGGGACATATTCGCCGGTCGCAAACTGAACGTCCTTCGGAATATCGACAACAACCGGCCCCGGACGCCCGGTCTGCGCGATGCGAAACGCTTCATGCAGGACGCGCGGCAGGTCATCAACGTTGCGCACCAGCCAATTGTGTTTGGTGCACGGACGGGTAATGCCGACGGTATCGCATTCCTGGAAGCCGTCTGAACCGATCAGCGGTGTCGGCACCTGACCGGAAATAACCACCATCGGGATGGAATCCATAAGAGCGTCCTGAAGAGCGGTGACGATGTTCGTCGCCCCGGGGCCGGATGTGACAAGAGCAACGCCGACTTTGCCGGTTGAGCGTGCATATCCTTCCGCCGCATGTCCGGCGCCCTGTTCGTGTCTCACGAGGACATGGACAACGTCATCCTGTTGAAACAACTCATCATATATAGGCAGGACCGCACCACCCGGATATCCGAATATATCCTCGACACTGTTGTCCCTCAGCGCCTCAATAACCATCTCGGCGCCTGTCATTTCCATTTTACTGCCCGTCATTGTCCTGTCCCGTTTCGCCGTCCTGGCGTTCCTCTGATACGGTTGAAACCCTCATAGCGTCCTGAGCCGTGTCAGGCCATAAAAAAAGGCCCCTGTCGGAGCCTCGTTCAGCGCATGAGTGGCTGCCGCCTGATGGTTACACCATCCTGCCCACGCGCTCAATCACCACAATAAGTCCATCCCTGATCATGCGCGGGACGTTAGCCGCAAAGCCCCGGCGCGTCAATGGCGCGCCAGCCAATTCATTCGCCCAATTGCCGTGTCCGGCCGGGCGAAACCGAACCATCGCCACGACAACGGGTTGTTAACGCAAATTGGCTAGAATCAAAGCATCAATTTGTGGGCTGCTCGTATTGATTCAGTCAATCGCGGCTCACTGCGCAGGCTCAACTGTATGAAACGGGGCAGCATGACCGATATTACTTCCAGCGATGAAAGAAGGGACGTCACCTATACGTCCCGGATTCTAGGCCACGTCGTCAATTGCACTGGCGCACAGGCAACGATCGCCTCTCGCATTATGCTCGATGACAACCCAATCGCCAACGCGCTGTCGGTTGGCCGGTTGATTTCCATCAAAGTTGGAGACAACCGGATTGTTGCGCTTGTCTTCAGTGTCCATAGCCCTGAAGAGTTCTGGAACGAAGAATGCGCCAACACGATGCACTTCGAAGTCGAGCTGGTCGGCGAAATCAGACCGGACGGCGATGGAACGAAGTTCAGCGCCGGTATTTCCGACTACCCGACACTCGGTGCTGTTGCGCACCAGATCCGAACCGAGGATCTGGACGCCATCTACGCCGTCAAGGGCTCCAATCCGGTGACCGTCGGTCATCTCACGCAAAACTCCGAGATCCCCGCCAGTATTTCAGCCGACGCATTGCTGGACCGCCACTTTGCGATCGTCGGAACCACCGGTGTGGGTAAATCGACCGCTGTTTCGCTGGTCGTCAACCGCATTGTCGACGTCTGTCCTGACCTGCGTGTCCTGATCCTCGATCCGCACAACGAATTTGCATCAGCGTTCAAATCCCGAGCGCACCTGATCGAAACCGACACGCTTGATCTTCCCTTCTGGCTGTTCCGGCTTGAGGAGTTCACCGAGGTGATCTTCCGCGGCCGGCCGGCCGTTCCCGAAGAAGTCGACATGCTTCGCGATCTGATTGCCGAAGCAAAGCGGAACTTCAAGGGCGCCCCGGATGCCAAAACCCTGGTCCGCAAGATGGACCGCTCATCGATCACGTCGGACACGCCGGTGCCCTACAGGGTTGCCGACCTTCTGGCGCTGATAGACGAGCGGATCGGTCAACTCGACGGCCGCGAGGAAAAACCGCACCTTCGCAACCTCAAGGTCAGGATCACATCGGTGATCAACGATCCGCGGTTCTACTTCATGTTCTCGTCGAACACGATCAACGACAATATTACGGAAGTCATCAGCGACATTTTCCGCATACCCGGTGACGGCAAGCCGATCACGTCGTTCCAGCTTTCGGGAATTCCTTCCGAAGTCGTCAATGCTGTCGCCTCGGTTCTTTGCCGGATGGCCTTTGAAATCGCGCTTGGCAGCAGCGGCAAGATGCGCATTTTGGTGCTTTGTGAAGAAGCGCACCGCTATGTGCCCGCCGATGCCAGTCTCGGCTTCTTCCCGACCCGACAGGCCGTTGCCCGTATCGCCAAGGAAGGCCGTAAATACGGTGTCAGCCTCGGAGTCATAACCCAAAGGCCTGGCGAGCTTGACGCGACGATCCTGTCTCAGTGTTCGACTGTCTTTGCGATGCGCCTGGCCAACGACCGAGACCAGGAAATCATCCGGTCTGCCATTTCCAACTCGTCAAGTTCGACCATCAGCTTCCTGTCGTCCATCGGCAATGGTGAAGCCATTGCCTTCGGTGAAGCCGTACCGGTTCCGATGCGCATGTGCTTCGAACGGATACCGCAGCACTTGCTGCCGAAAACCGAGACCCACAGGTCGGGACAGCAGGACATGACCACCAACGACGGCGTTCCGGATATCGAACACGTCGTCAGAAGCATGCGTCACACCGAAACACCGCTCGGCACCTCCGGCATGCCGCCGAAAACACCGGCACCGCTTCAACCGGACATTGCCGACATCACCGAGCTTGAAAGAGCAATCAGCGGGCCTGCCGCACTGCCGGAGGACATTCCCGCGAAGGTGCCGGAAGCCATTATGGCGCCGGCCGTGGAAGAAAGACCCGCCCGCGATCAGGTGCGAACCAACGATCTGCGCGATTCCCTGCTGAAAAAGTCACCGCACAGGGAATCCCTGCTGAAAAAGCCTGGCGACCGGTAATTTAAGGGTCCGGAACCAGGAAGGGTAATCCCTGTCTAGTTCCGGACTTGCCAATCCTCGCCCAGCTGGTGGCGGAACCAGGTCATTTGCCGCTTGGCGTATTGCCGTGTCGCGATCGAGGCCAGTTCGACGACCTGTTCGGCCGATATTTTACCCGCCAGATGGGCTGCAATTTCCCGCACGCCAATGGCTTTCATGGCCGGAAGATCCGGGTTTAGATCCTGTTCGAGCAGGCGTTGCACCTCGCCGATTGCACCGGTCTCCAACATCGTCTCGAACCGTGCGGTTATCCGCTCCCTCAACACAGTGCGGTCGGGCGTGAAAACGATCTTTTGCGCTTTGCCCGGATCGATCAGCGCGTTTCCGGGTTCGCCTTGAAATGAACGGATCGAACGGCCCGAGGCGTCGAACACTTCCAGCGCCCGAACGATCCTCTGGCTGTCCCTGACATTCAGCTGCGCTGCCATGTCCGGATCTTTCTTGGCCAGTTGCGCGTGCAGAACCTCTACGCCCTCACTTACCAAAGCGTCGCGCCATTGCTGCCTGATCGAAGCAGGAATCGGCGGCATCTGCGACAGCCCTCCGGTCAGGGAGCGAAAAAAGAGGCCCGTACCACCCACAAAGACAAGATCGCGCCCCTTCAAATCAGGGCCGGAAAGCAGCGTCTCGATATCGCGGTACCAGTTGCCGACCGAATAGGCCCGCACCGCCGGAACGTGCCCGTATAGGCAATGATCGACGGCCTGCATATCCTCTGCCGTCGGCCGCGCCGTCAGGATCTGAAGCGTGTCGTAGACCTGCATGGAATCGGCATTGATGACGACACCACCGCTTTCAACGGCCATTTCCATTGCCAATGAGGACTTGCCGCTGGCGGTCGGCCCGGCTATCAGGACTGCACGCATTGCATCTCCAAAATCAGGTAATCCATGCCACTCGTTGCCACGCTTATAACCGATCCGTCAAACCCGATCCTTTCTCCCGAACTCGCCAACCGGGCCGCAAACGGTGTTTCAGCGCAAGTTGCAGACTGGCTGGCACAGGACATTTCCTGTGATCTTGTGCTCAAGGACGGTGTGAGCCGCGACGACGCTCAAACCGCGATTGCCGATGCGCTCGACGGTGAACCCGTGGATATTGTCATTCAGGAAACGGCGGACAGAAAAAAGAGCCTGCTGATTGCTGATATGGATTCGACCATGATCCGGCAGGAATGCGTTGACGAGCTGGCAGCCGAAGCCGGTGTCTACGAGCATGTTGCGGCCATCACCAAGCGGGCGATGAACGGCGAAATCGAATTTGAATCGGCCATGTGTGAACGGGTCGCCCTGCTTGAAGGGCTGGACCTCACCATCGTGCACCAGGTGCTGAAAAACCGCATCACACTTACGCGCGGAGGTAAGACGGCCCTTGCAACGATGAAAGCCAACGGCGCCTATACCGCACTGGTATCCGGTGGATTTACGCTGTTCACCGACCCGATTTCCGAAATCATCGGTTTCGATGAGCACCGCGCTAATGTTCTGGGGCACAGGGACGGTAAACTTGACGGCACTGTGATCGAACCTGTGCTCGGCGGGCAGTCAAAGGTTGATGCGCTGAACGAGTTGACGGCCGCGCATGGTCTCTCCGTCGACCAGGCGATGGCGGTGGGTGATGGTGCCAACGATCTGGGAATGCTGAAGCTTGCAGGCAGCGGTGTCGCGCTCCATGCCAAACCGGTTGTCGCCGCCGAAGCAAAGATCAGAATCGATCACGGCGACCTGACGGCACTGCTTTATGTCCAGGGATACCGCAAAGATGATTTCGCCGGCGTCCGCGAATGATCACGCAGACGCAGCCCCTTATCGTCAGAAACTGGCGGGGAAGCGACGAAGAGCTGTTTAATCACATCAATTCCGATGAGACCGTCATGGAGTTCTTTCCGGGGCGCCGCGACCAGCAGCAATCGCTCGAGATGATGCACAAGCTGATCGGTTGATCGAAGAGACCGGCTACGGCTTATTGCACTTAAAAAAAAGGCCGATGGCGCGCCGATAGGATTTGCCGGTTTGTCCATGCCCGACCTGGAGCATGTCTTGTTTAGACTGAAGCATTTGATGGCGGAAAATCGACCCACTGGGCCGGGCGATTTTGCCCCTGACTGCGTTGGCTCGCACTTATGGTGGGATAACACCACGGCGTGCGACCCGCCTCGCCAGCGACCAAAATCGCCTCGGTCAAATGATTCAATCTAAGCCAGATTTGCTCTAGAACCGCATCTGCCCAAAGGCACGGTTGAAATCGGCTGGCGGCTGGCCGCCGGTCACTGGCGAAATGGTTATGCGACTGAAGCTGCCGAGGAACTGCTAAGGCTCGGATTTGAGGAGCGCGGACTTGAAGAAATCGAGTCCTTTGCCGTTCACGACAACACACGTTCGACCGCCGTCATGGAATGCATTGGCTTGCGGCATGATCCGGCGCGGGATTTCGATCACCCCGGCGTACCTGAAATCCACGCGCATTTGCGACGTCACGTCCTATATGCACTGACGGCGGACGAATGGAGGCAACGGCTGGGCTGAACCATACGGCCCGCCGCCGCCATCCTAACAAACTGCGGTAACACTCATCGCATCGGAACGGTGATGAAGCGCAATTCACCGGTTGTGTTGGAAATCATGAGCAGCGCATTGCGCCGTCCGTCATCCTTGAGTTTTTTGATCCGGTCCTTAACCTCTTGCGGTGTGGTGACGACCTCTTGCGCAATTTCGACGATGACGTCACCTGCAACAATCCGCTTTTCTGCCGCAGGTGATTCCTCTTCGACCTTGACGACGACGACACCTTTGACGTCTTCAGCAATCTTGTACTGCTCCCGGAGCGCATCATCGAGCGGTGCAATATCCATACCCAATACCGTTGCGGTTTCGGGTTCGTCGGTCTTCTGGTTTTGCGCAATCAACTGTTCGCCGTCTTCAAGCCGGCCAAGCGTTACCGAGATGGTTTCTTCCTTGCCCTTGCGGATGACAATGACACTGACTTCCTTGCCGACCGGACTTTCGGCAACAATCCGCGGCAGGTCGCGCATGTCATCGACATCCTGGCCATCGAACTTGATGATGACATCGCCGGGCAGAATTGAACCGTCGTCTACCGGGCCGCCTTTGATTATGCCTGCGACAAGTGCGCCCTTGGCATCCTTCATATCAAGGCTTTCGGCGATCTCGTCCGTCACCGGTTGAATGCGCACACCCAGCCATCCACGCCGGGTTTCGCCAAAATCGATCAACTGCTGTACCACCGACTGCACAAGATCGGAGGGAACCGCAAAACCGATGCCGATCGAGCCGCCCGTCGGCGAAATGATCGCTGTATTGACACCGATGACCTGGCCGTCCTGATTGAACAGGGGGCCACCGGAGTTGCCGCGGTTGATGGCTGCATCCGTCTGAATGAAATTGTCGTACGGGCCGGAATTGATGTCGCGACCGCGTGCCGAGACGATACCGGTTGTCACCGTTCCGCCCAGTCCGAACGGATTGCCGATCGCCATGACCCAGTCGCCAATGCGAAGCGATTCCGAATTGCCGAAGGAAACCGCGCTTAGCGGCTCTTCAGGCTTTACCCTCAACACGGCAATATCGGTTTTTGGATCCGCACCGATAACTTCCGCCGACAGTTTGGAACCGTCCGCGAAGATAGCCTCAATGTCATCGGCTTCCGCAATCACGTGATTGTTGGTGACGATGATGCCTTCCTTGTCGATGACAAATCCGGAACCGAGTGAATTGACACGGCGCGAGCGAGGCTGCTGTTGTCCGTCGCGCTCACCGAAAAACTCGTCGAAAAAATCCTGGAACGGCGAGCCTTCGGGAATTCTCGGGCGCGGCGTGCGGCTGTTGTTGTCGACCCGCTGCGATGTCGAGATATTGACCACCGAATTGAGCAGGCCCTCAGCAAGGTCGGCAACCGACTCGGGACCCTGGGCTGCCTGCGCTGTCTGAACATTTCCAACCCCGAACTGGGCTATCGCGACTCCCAACGCCGATATGATGGCTATGGCGCGAAACGGCTTGAGGATTGTGTTCAAAGCCATGTCGATCTCTCTCCCGATTTAAAACCTTGCTGTGCTTTGTTTCGCATAGATATGTTCAATTTCAGTCGCGTCCACTCAAAACTGCGCAAATTTAACGTGATCGGCGTCAGCCGCGGATCATCCAGACAATAAATACGCCCAGACCGATGGCACCCAGGCCGAAGGACCGCATTTGCCGGTCCGATATCAGCGGAAGCTCCTCGGCCATTTTACGGATGAAAGAAGGGGCCAGTGCGTACACCAGCCCCTCGATCACGAAAAACAAGCCGATCGCCACAAGTAAATCGCTCATGACGTATCAGTCTCACTGCGCTCCGGACGCCGTTGCCGAGCCCGGAACGGTACCGGCCGCATCCTGGAAGAACCGGAAGAATTCCGAATTCGGCGAAATCACCATAGTGGTGTCCGAATCCGTCAGCGACCGCCGGTAGGCCTCCATTGAGCGATAGAAGTCGAAGAACCCTTGGTCTCTTGAAAATGCGTCGGCAAAGATATTGTTGCGTTGCGCATCGCCCTCACCGCGGGTGATTTCGGAATCGCGGCGGGCCTCAGACTCCAGCTCCACCACCTGCCTGTCGGCAATGGCCCGAATACGCTGGCCTGCCTCGCGCCCGCGTGCGCGGATCAGCTCGGCCTCGGCAAGGCGCTCGGCTTTCATGCGGTCATAGGTCTGTTGTGAGACTTCCTTTGTAAGGTCGGTGCGGCGAATACGCACATCCTCAATCGTCAGCCCCAGCGATTCCGCGTCCGGGCGCAGCTGATCGCGCACTTCCGTCATCATGGCAGCACGCGCATCGGACAGGGCCGCTTCGAACCCGCGCAGACCGTAGACCCCGCGCAAGGCCGAATCGAGACGGGTGGTCAAGCGCTGTTCCGCCGCCACGACATCACCCGAAACGGTTTCCCTGAAACGCTCGGCATCTGTGATTCTGTAAACCACGAACGCGTCCACCTCATAGAACTTGCCGCCCGAGACCTGAACACGGATATCGTTGAGATCAAACCGGATGGCGCGCTTTTCGACCATCTGCACATTGTCAGCTTCGATGAAGCTGAACGGCAGTTTGAAATAGATGCCCGGCTCCGTCTTGACTGAGCGAATTTCGCCGAATCTCAGTATGATCGCCTGCTCACCAGCCTGAACGACAAAGAACGAAGAATAGGCAAGTCCGAGAAGGACGACGAGGGCAATTACGATTGCAGGAAGACGATTACCCATTAGTTCGATCCTCCCTGAGTTGATGATTTGTTGAGTTGGGTGAGTGGCAGGTAGGGCACAACACCTGATCCCTGGCCCTGCTCGATGATGAACTTGTTGGAGGATTTGAAGACGTCTTCCATTGTCTCGAGAAACAATCGTTTGCGCGTGACGTCCGGCGCCTTGGAATACTCGTCATAGATGGAAATGAAGCGCTGCGCTTCACCTTCCGCTTCATTGACGACACGGTCTTTGTAGGCTGAAGCCTCTTCCCGGATCTTGGCTGCCTCACCACGCGCCTGGCCGAGTTTCTGGTTGGAATAGCCGTTAGCTTCTTCGACGAACCGGTCTTCGTCCTGCTCGGCGCGTTGCACTTCGTCAAATGCGTCAGCCACTTCACGCGGTGGCGCAGCATCCTCGATCGCCACTGTATTGACGGAAATACCGGAGCCATAATTGTCCATAGTGGTCTGGATTGTCGTCTTCACACCGACGGCAATCGCCTGACGATTGTCGCGGAAAATATCCTGGGCGGGACGCCGCCCGACAACTTCGCGCATGGCGCTTTCGGCGACTTGGCGCAGCGTGTCTTCCGGCTTTTCGATGTTAAACAGATAATTTTGCGGATTGGTGATCGAATAAAGAACCGAGAACTGGACGTCGACAATGTTCTGATCGCCCGACAGCATCAGACCCTGGGTGGCGCCCCTGGAAGAGCTGCCGCCGATATTGATCTGTTTTTCGACGATCTGCACCATCTCGACCTTTTCGATCGGCCACCACAAAAAGTGCAGACCCGGCTGCGAGACCTCATTTTTGGGCTTGCCGAACAGAAGCACAACGCCGCGCTGGTCCGGCTGTACGGTATAGACAGCCTGAAACAGCCAAAGCAGGGCCAGGCCGATAAGTATGACCGCAATGAAGATCGGGCTGCCGCTTCCGCCGCCCGGCAGCGCATTCTTCAGCTGATCCTGGCTTCGGCGGATAATTTCTTCCAGATCGGGCGGTGTGCCACCGCCTCCTGGACGGCGAGGTCCGCGTGGCCCCTGCCCCCAGGGACCCTGGTTGTTTCCGCCGTTGCCATTTTGGTTACTCCAGGGCATAGATTCCTCATCGGTTCGTCAGCTCAATCAAGTGAATATCGGGATGAACCCGCACAATTAAAAGCCGATCCTTCGTATTTCTTCTGTCCGGCGCATCGATTTGCACGGCGACCAGATAAGGTCAAGGCATATTCGTGCGCGGGCAAATTGGCATAATTGGGGTTATAGGTACACCCGGACGTGCTTTCAACGCGCCATACACCTTAAGCTTGGTTAATTGCCCGGCAAAACCTGTTGTTTACGCCGATAAACCACATATCGGCTGGCCGCGCTGTCTTTTTCGCCAGCCGGGACCGGTTCTATCGATTCGACGTTCCACAAATGCGGGTCGAATTCTGGAAAAACCGTATCGCCTTCCGGTTCGCAGTCCACATGTGTCATATGCACGCAATCGGCGAGCGGCAGCACCTGGCGATAGATTTCGCCGCCGCCAATGACGCAAATGGTGTACTGACCGCTCTCCAGGGCGGCCTTTTGAGCACACTCTATTGCCGCTTCGACGGTTTGCACGACATCGACATCATCGGCCTTGAATGACGCATCGCGGGTTATGACAATATTTTTGCGTCCGGGAAGTGCCTTGCCGATCGACTGGAATGTCTTGCGGCCCATAACAACCGGCTTGCCCAGCGTTATGGCCTTGAATCGCCTGAGATCCGTTGACAGGCGCCAGGGCATCCCGCCGTCCCGCCCGATGACGCCGTTGCGGGCGGCAGCGACAACCAGTTCAATGTATATTTCGCTTGCATCTGCGGATGCTGTCATACGGACACCTTGGCCGCGATGTGCGGGTGCGGATCGTACCCTTCAAGCGAAAAATCCTCAAATGCAAAAGCGAATAGGTCGCTGACGTCGGGATTTATCCGCATAGTTGGAAGCGGCCTTGTATCGCGGGTTAACTGCAGTTCAGCCTTCTCTATGTGATCGGCGTAGAGATGCGCATCGCCAAGCGTCAGCACGAAATCACCCGGCTCAAGACCCGTGACCTGGGCGATCATCAAGGTCAACAGGGCGTAGGACGCAATATTGAACGGAATTCCCAGGAAAATATCGGCGGACCGCTGGTAGAGCTGGCAGGAAAGCCGCCCTTCCGCGACATAGAACTGGAACAGGCAGTGGCAAGGTGGCAGAGCCATCTCGTCGACCAGCGCTGGATTCCAGGCCGATACGATGTGCCGCCGCGACGTCGGATTGTTCTTAATCGAATCGATGACCGTGGCGATCTGGTCGATGGATTTGCCGTCAGGCCCCGGCCAGGAGCGCCATTGATACCCGTAGACCGGCCCGAGTTCGCCCCGAGCATCGGCCCATTCATCCCAGATGGAAACGCCGTTTTCCTTGAGCCAGGCGATATTGGTTTCGCCTCTCAGGAACCACAGCAATTCAATGATGATCGACCGCAAATGCAGTTTCTTTGTGGTCAAGACCGGGAATCCGGCAGCAAGATCGAACCGCATCTGATGGCCGAAGACCGACCGCGTACCGGTACCTGTACGGTCGCTGCGGTCAACGCCGTTTTCAAGCACGCGCCTTAAAAGATCATGATACTGCCGCATGGTTGCTCCGGACCGATTCGCTCCGGAGCATCTTATATCAAAGGTATCGAATTTTTACCCGTTTCAGCTGATTGATTTGCCTTACCGGCAATACGGATGTTTGCGCTCGTTTGCACAAAAATCCGGGAAGAACTGAACCGGTCGTCACAGGTCTGAAAGCTTGCCGAGTTCCTTGGCGCACAAATAGTAAAATGTAACGCGGCCTTTTGCCCGGTCACCGCTCATTGTTTCACAGGTTTTGGAGACAGCATCGTCCGCCGCATCACCGCTCACACCGAGTTTCTTACCGCACCAGCTTTTCTTGACCCGGGCAAGTTCATCCGAATCGGAGCATGAAACCAGCGATGAATCCCTGCTGCGCAGCACAATTCCAAGGTGTTTTACAATTTTTTCGACGATTTCTTCATCCGCACCCGGATCATATTTTTGTACGTCGGCCAGATACTCACTTATAAGGCTTCTCCGGTATATTGAACAAAATCACAAAGCAATGTGAACGACACAACAATAGTGTCGACACCAGATTTATTAGAACAATTTGGTTTTTTAAAGAAAATCGGCAGAAATACCAGAATTTGGCCAATATAAACTGCTATAAATGTCAGCGATCAGGCATTCGCTCCATGGTTGTTCGAGACAGCACCAACGGACAAACTTTGTTTAGCATAAACCTTCAGACGCCAGCATTGAAGCATTAGGCTCTTTTCAACGCCTCTTCAAAGCCTTATATCTGTGGTGCTGCCTATGCAGCTATGGCGATAAACGGAAGATGCAATAAACCCATCGGACCCGGGGGCAGTACCCGGCGCCTCCACCAAAAACGGTTGGATCCATTTGAATTGGATTGAACCGGTTTTGATGGGGGCGACACAGGATCGACGAGGGCGTAAAGATCAACTTTTTGCTCGGCATGGTTCCGCCGTTATCGGGCCGATTCAATAGTTGCAAACGACAACTATGCGGGAGCACGTCTCGCTGCTTAATGCAGTGTGACAGCTTCAAATAAACTCCTGACCGGTCGCACGGTCAGGCGGGGTTCGGAGGCACCTGGCAACAGAAGCCTCCACTTCCCGTTTTTTTTTGAAGGATAATTTGTTCTGTAATATTGAGAGACTTAGCGAGGATGTGTATCACGGTACTGGAACAACAGGCGGAATTGGCAAGTGCAGGATCACATTAGATACGATATTCTGGCGCAAGAGGCTCTGCGGGGCGTCATTCGCAAGGTGCTGACCGAAGTGGCCGCGACAGGAAGCCTGCCTGGCGAGCACCATTTTTTCATAACATTTCTGACCAACGCGCCCGGTGTGCGCATCTCCGCCTATCTGCGCGAGAAATACACAGAGCAGATGACAATCGTCATCCAGCACCAGTTCTGGGATTTAAAGGTGACCGACAGCTATTTCGAGATCGGCCTGTCCTTTTCGGACAAGCCCGAAAAGCTGCACATACCGTTTGCCGCCATTCGCGGTTTCTACGACCCGTCGGTCAATTTTGAGCTCGAATTCGACACGATGATGGCTGACAACGAAGACGTTGTTCCCAGCGAGATCGCCGAATACGTTCCGGCCGAAGAAGAAACCGTCGAAGCCGATGAGGCTTTTTCCGCGTCCGAGGAAAAGAAGCCCGCAGAAGAGGTCGAGGCAACCGACGACACAGACACCGCCGGCAAGGACGAAGACAAGTCGGGCGCGGATGTCGTTTCACTTGATGCTTTCCGGAAGAAGAACTGAATGAGCGCTGATCTGGTTAATCTGCGCCAGTTCAAAAAGAGCAAGGTGCGGCGGGCAAAGGAAGAGGCCGCGGAAAACAACCGGATCGCGTTTGGACGCACCAAGTCGGAAAAAGCTCAAACCCGCAAAATCAACAAGCAGCAGGAACGGGCGCACGAACGCGGCCGCCTGGAAAAATCCTCCGACAAACAACCGCCGAAATGATCCGCAAACACTCAGTAACCATTCGTGGTCATCGAACCAGCTTCTCGCTTGAGGATGAATTCTGGGATGCGCTGCAGGCCATCGCGGCCGATCGCAACATCGCCCTTGCTGCACTTGTAACTGAGATCGACGAAAACAGGGGTCCCGAAAATAACCTGTCTTCGGCGGCGCGGCTGCATGTGCTCAATTGGGTGAAATCGGTAAGAGCCAGACAAACGGATTGAGTCGGCGTCAATTGTTTAAAGTATCAAAATCGAATTTGAGTTCCGGCAACCTTCTTCCGCTCTGGCTGCCGCGCTCGTCCGGTATCGGGAGGTTGGATTGGGCGTCGGGTGTTGCGCTTGCCCCATCTTTCTCGCCTGCGCGCCGGACAGCATCTTCAAGTTTGCGGATAAAGTCATCCTGCAGAGACGGAGGCGCGGCCTCACCCCGCGCCAGCCTGTCGGCAAATTCCTGCGCCGCCCGCAATTGAGCTTCATCGAGCAATCGGGCTCTTTCGTCTTCTTCGGCGCTCAGCGCCGCTGCTTCGGCTTCCTGTTTTTCCCTTTGCTCGGCCTCAAGCCTTGCGATTCGCTCCCGCTCGACACGCGTTTGTTCATTGGCGGCCCGTTCGGCTTCCAGCCGCTTGCGCTCCAGCGAAGCCTGGCGGTAGGATTTGGCCTGCTGCTTGGCAAGAAGAGCTTCGCGCCGCATGCGCTGGTTTTCCAGCACGACCGCCTGCAAAATTTCAACACGCCTGCGCTCGCGCTCAAAGGCCCGAAGTGAAAGAAAATTCGCAAGTTCAGCAACTTCGAGCATCCGGTCAGGTGCATTCACGGGCCCTAAAAAAGCAATGCTCAGCGCCGGCGCGGCACCGGTCAACGCATTTTCCTCGGGATCGAATTCAACGTCGAAACGCGCATTGACCGCCTCGTCGACCATGTCGAAACGCGCCTCGCCGCGAACGGTCGCGCCGCTATCGGTCATGACAATATTGGGCATGCGCAACGTCCCGGCAGCCATCGTGAACGGCACTGAAACCTCGTCAGCAAAAAAGTTACCGCTCGAAATAATGCGATCCGTCAGCGCCTTGACACTGTCGCCGTCGACTTCGAAGCTGTCTTCGTCGGCCGCCGCCAGGATCGGGGCCAGCGACTCGTTTTCCAGCCCTTCCAGCTCCAGATCGCCAATTTCGATAATACCGGACCCGGACAGCGAGCCAACCACGTCACGAACGCTTTTGCCGGCGCTTTCAAATGAAGCGGAAAGATTGAAATTGCCGGACGCGATGGGAAAGCCGTCGCGTGTCCACATAACCGGCTGCAGATTGGCGCCCTTGAGCTGAATCTGCCCTGACAGCAGCGCCGATGCATCCCGGTTGGCAAGCGTAATGGCTCCCTGCAACGAGCCGCCGAGCCAGTCGGCCTGCAGTTCGCGCAACTGCATCTCATTGTCCTTCAACACAAACTTGCCGGTCCACGGACCTGTTTCAGGACCAAAGTGTAGCCGCGCCGATTGCGCCTTGATGTCGAGGTCGAATTCCAGATTGCTCTGCAGCGGCGGGAGAAAGTCCGCGGTCGCCCAGGCAGCATCTCCGGAGACGATCGTGCCCGGTCCGACCATCAACTCGGATAGCCACGCCAGATCAACTTCGGACAATCCGACGGCGCCGCTGAATTTGGCTATATCGGATCCGCGGGCCAGGGCAACGTCGCCGGAGAACTCGGCATTTCCCGCGCGGCCGGTCATTTTGCTCAACTGATAGGCCTGCGAATCGCTCAGGACATTGGTTTCAATGTTCACCGGCAGGGAAAATCCCGGATCAACGACATTGATGCCGTTCATCGCCAGATAGGGGGTCAGGTCATCGGACGACAGGCTGAGTTTGAAATCACCCTGCAAGTCGCGATTCTCGTCCTGCCAACCCTTGCCGCGAGCAGACAGCATCATGTCGGGCGCATCATAGTTAAAAGAAAAACCGAGTTCCTCTGACGGCACGCCCTCGAGCCTGACATCCACCGCTGCGACACCGGACACATCCACCGGCAGGCTGTCGATGCCCATCTGCGCGAGCAGATTGCGCGGTTCATTGCTGCTGATATCGGCTGTGACCGAAAGCTGCCCATCGTCGAGCGGTGCGAACGCATCGTCGCGTTCGACGACGACATTGAAACGGCTGCCTCCGGTTCGGCCTCTGATTCTCGAAGACAGCGACGTGTTTTCACTGATTCCGGGTGCAAACTGGGTCTGCACATCGATCGTGGTTTCGCTGAACAGCGCGGAACTTTCACGCAGGTGATCGAGAACCGGATGTTCACCGCCAAGATTGGACATAAGCGCAAACAATTGACCGCTGCTTTCGGTCATGATGCTCAAGTCGATATCACCGACCGGCCCGGCAAAGATGTTTTCAAGACGCCCCACACCCGATATCGATGCTCCGGCAAGATCGCCGATCGTCAACCTGTCGATATCCAGCGTGCCGCCCTTGAGGCGCACGGCAAGATCCGCACTGTTGGCGACAACGCCGGATGCACGAAACCGTTCGGCGCTAAGCCGGGCGCTGACATCATGACCCGCAAGCCTGCTTTCCTGATTTTCACCGACGACAATACCGGTGAAGGCGCGCAATGCGTCCACATCCACCTCGTCGCCGTCAAGGACGAGCGACAGGGATGGTCTTCCCTGGATGGGCACCACGCGCTCAAGCCGACCTTTCAATATGGCAGGCCCGACCGCAATCTCCAGCTCATCGAAGCGCTGCAGCTGTGAAGATAGGTCCACTTTGGCCGACAGCCCTGCTGCCTCCAGTCGGCGTATCGCGGGATCGACACTTTCGGTCAGCCACGATGCAAATCCCGAAGGCTGGTTTGAGGCGACGATCACTTCGCCGGTAAATCCGAAATTGGCCCCGACACCCAACCTTCCGGCTGCGAGAAACTGTGTCCTGCCGGGAAGCTTTGCCTCGATGCGGTTGATCTTCCACACCGCACCGTCTGGCTGTGCTTCCATCAGAACGTCACGAATGGTGGTGTCACCGGCCAGCACAGCCGGCAACGCCACTGACACCCGGCCCGGCATCTGCGGCACCGGTGCAAGTGCAATCAAACGCCGAAGCGACGCCAGCCGTTGTCCCAAGGTCAGTGTCTCAGCGGCCTTCTCGTCGTTTTGGTCGTCGGTCTGACCGCTGTCCATGCGGCTCAGATTCAGCTGCTGTCCGTCGGCGACAAGCAGAAACTCTGGATTGCGCCCGGTATCGAACGTGGCCTCGCCGGAGATGATATAAGGATCATTTTGGGGTCCGGTTTCCAGACGGTAGTCCTCGACGCGCAGGCGCTCATTGTTCAGCTCGAAAATGCCTGTGGCTCTTGCGTAGAGCGGCCTCCGGCCGCGTTTGCCTTTTGTGCCGTTCTCCCCAGGTGAGTCGGCCGGATCCAGAGCTCGGACATCGAAGGTTCCCTTGTATTGGGGCTTCAGATTTTCAATCCGCAAATCGCCTTCAAGATCAACTGAGACCGGCAGGGCAGCCGGAAGGACACGCGCTTTGAGCCGGATTCGGTTTTCCTCAAGCTGGGTTCCGGTCGTCAGTGCAAAATCGCCCCTGTAGCCGTCAATGTCGACCGTCCCTTCCATGTGCCAGGGACCGACAATAGACTTGGCTGACATTCGCATGTCGAGGTCCGTGATCCGGTGCTGGCGAGCGCTCTGCTCATCGATGATCAGCGCCTGACCGCCCGTGACGGTAATACTCTCAAGGGTCAAAGCCTGTCCAGGAAGGGATTTTTCGCTGCGCAGGGCCCAGTCGAGTTCGCCCTCTGAAGACAGCCGCAGCGTGCCGCGCGGATTTTCGATGCGCATATCGAATATTCGGATTTCGCCGCTCAGAAACGGTGCCAGTTCCGCATCCATCGAGAACTTCTCGACGGTCATCATCGGTCGGCCGTCCTCACCTTCGCCCACCACGACATTGTCGAAACTGACCGACGGGAACGGTACCAGACGCGCATCAGCCTCACCCAGCACCTGGACCCTTTGCCCGAGTATCCGTCCGGCTTCGCGCTCAAAATCCTGTCGGTAGCTGGACCAGTCGATAAAATACGGTCCTATCAGCGCCGCGAACAGCGCCAATACCAGTAGCCCACCAAAAAAAACGAATACACGAACCAGGGTTCAAAACCTCTCAACAACGCATAACGTGCCCTAGAAATGGAACGCGGAACCGGGGATTATCGGCTCCGCGCGCATGGGCACAAATCATTCTACACAGCTTATTCAATGCCGTCATGACAAATTCATGGCACCGTTTGCAAATCGAAAAATGTGCCCCGTCAGCTCAAGGAAAATATCTTGCCGGGGTTCATGATGTTGTCTGGATCGAGTGCCCGTTTGATTTGACGCATGGGCTCAAGAGTTCCGCCCATCTCGTTGACCAACGCCGTTTTTTTGCCCTGCCCTATCCCGTGTTCGCCGGTACAGGTGCCCTCCATTGAGAGCGCCCGCTGATTGAGCCGCGCGATAAACGCCTCCGCCGAAGCCACTTCTTTTGGGTCGTTACGGTTAATCATTAATGAAGAGTGAAAGTTGCCGTCGCCCACATGACCGACGACAGGCGCAAGCAGCCCTGCCTCGGCCGCGTCTTTCTGTGTTTCGCTGATACATTCGCCGAGCCGCGAAATCGGCACGCACACATCGGTGGCAATGGCTTCGGCACCCGGCCGAAGTTTCAGCACAGCCCAATAGGCGTCATGCCGCGCTTTCCACAATTTGTTGCGCTCTTCCTGATCACTCGCCCAGATAAAGTCACCGCCGCCGAATTCAGCGGCAATCTCGCCGAAAAGCTCAGCCTGCTCGGCGGCGTAGTTTTCCGTTCCGTGGAACTCGATGAACAGGGCCGGTGTTTCCGGGTAGTCCAACCCGGCATAATCGTTGGTGGCTTTCATCATCATTGCATCAAGCAATTCGATGCGTGCGACCGGAATGCCCATCTGGATGGTCATGATCACGGCGTTGACGGCATCATCCACGCTGGAAAACGGGCAGACCCCCGATGTGATCGACTGCGGTATGCCGAACAGCCGCAGTGTCAGCGAGGTGATCACGCCGAGCGTGCCTTCCGACCCGACAAACAGTCTTGTCAGATCATAGCCCGCAGAGGATTTCCTGGCACGCGTGCCGGTGGTGATTTCATTGCCGACCGCCGTAATGACCGTCATCGAAAGCACATTGTCCTTCATCGTGCCGTAGCGCACGGCATTGGTTCCGGATGCCCGTGTCGAGGCCATGCCGCCGATGGAGGCGTTGGCGCCCGGATCGATCGGAAAAAACAAACCGGTATCGCGCAGATAGACGTTCAGATCCTCGCGTGTGATCCCCGGCTCGACCACGCAGTCAAGATCTTCCTGGTTGACCTTCAGCACCCTGTTCATATGCGCGGTGTCGATGCTGATGCCGCCATTGGGTGCGTTCAAATGGCCTTCAAGCGAAGTCCCGGCCCCGAATGGGATGATCGGTACTTTGTGATCAGCGCAAATGCGGACGATGTCCTTCACTTCACCGGCATTTTCGGGAAAAACAACCGCATCCGGAAGCTGCCCGGGAATGTACGTTGTCGTGTGGGTGTGCTGCTCACGCATGGACTGACCGGTGTTCAGCCGGTCGCCATAGCGCTGTTTCAACACACCGACAGCGGCGGAAATACCCTCTTCGTTGCGCGGACCCGCGACGATATCAGACAAACCCATGGACCAGTTTCTCCCCAGCAGATTCAGATCTCTTTCATCGTTTGCGGGCAGGATGCCTCTTGTGGCCGCAGATTGAAAGAGTCATGTTTTCAAATTGTGGACGGAAATCAGGGAGATCGGAATGATCCAGGCAGCGCCCTTTGTCGCGCCGGAAGCTGAAATCGAGGCAGCGTGGATCGACTATAACGGCCATATGAATATGGCTTTTTACAATGTGCTGTTTGACCGCGTTGCCGATCATGCCTTCGCGTCGATCGGAATGACGCCGGACTACGTCAAAAGCCGGGGCATGAGTTTTTTTGTGGCCGAGGCGCATGTTTGCTATCTGAGAGAGTTGCATGAGGGGTCCAGGGTTACTGCAACATTCCAGCTTCTCGACCACGATGAAAAACGCCTGCATGTCTACGGAGAGATCATCCACGCGGATGGATGGATCGCTGCGACGACGGAAACCCTCTATCTGCACATCGACGCATCGGGTCCGAAAGTGGCGCCAATCCCCGAACCAACGTTTTCGCTCGTAAAGGACATGCACGCCGCCCATGCGGCACTTGCCTATCCTGAGCACGCCGGCCGCCAGATAAAAATCAAGAAAAACTAGATCCATGATACCCGACGTCCTCCGCAACCTGCCAACCCAGATACGCCTGTGGATCGCGCCCAATATCCGCAATTTCCTGGGTGATCGGCAGCCGCGGCTCTGGATCCTTTCGCTTTTCATCGGGATTGCCGTGACATTTGCCGCCATTGTGTTTCGTGAACTGATCGGAATTATTCAGATCCCGTGGCTGAAGGACAGCAGCGAGCAGGTCATAACAGCGGCACGCAACACGCCCTGGTACTTTATTTTTCTCGCCCCTGTTCTGGGTGGCCTGGTGGTCGGTATCCTTCTTCAGACGCTGATGCCGCAGCGGCGCACGCTCTCTGTCGCCGATGTCATCGAGGCCCGGGCCCTTACCGGCAGAAAGCTGGGACTGCGAGAGGGACTCTATTCGGCGGTAATAACAGTCATTTCATTGGGATCGGGCGCAAGCGCCGGTCGCGAAGGTCCGGTGATACATCTTGGCGCAACCCTCGCCAATCATGCGGCCCGACGTTCCGGCCTGCCCGAATGGTCGAAGCGAACGCTGCTCGGCGCCGGCGTAGCGGCAGCCATTTCAGCAAGTTTCAACGCACCGATTGCCGGTGTTCTTTTCGCGCATGAAGTCATTCTTGGTCACTTTGCCCTGCGTTCATTCGTGCCCATTGTCATTGCTTCAAGCGGCGCGGCGATTATTTCACGCCGTTGGTTCGGCGAGGTTGCCGCGTTCACGATTCCGGAATATTCAGTAACCTCCTACTGGGAGTTTCCGGGTTTTGCCTTGCTTGGACTTGTCGCGGCCATCGTCGCCATAGCTTTTCAGTTCTCTCTGTTTTCAGGCGATTATCTGGCTCGAAAGGTCACGATGCCGCTGTGGTTCAGACCCGTGCTCGGCGGCATAGCCGTTGGCGGCATGGGTGTTTTCCTGCCACAAATACTGGGCGTCGGATACGAGGCGACCGACCTTGCCCTGCAGGGTCGATTGCCGCTTATCCTTATGCTTGTGCTGATCGTCGCCAAGACTTTGGCAACATCGATAACATTGGCGTCACGCTTCGGCGGCGGCGTGTTTTCACCGGCGCTTTATCTTGGTGCCATGACCGGCGGTGCCTACGGGATCATAGCGGCCGGTGTTTTTCCCGAGTTGGCTTCGAGCCCGGCACTTTATTCCATTTTGGGCATGGGCGCCGTTGCCGGCGCGGTTCTCGGCGCACCGATATCAACCACCTTGATTGTCTTTGAACTGACCGGCGGCTACGATTTGTCCATTGCCCTTCTTTTGACAGTTGCCATCGCTCACGGCATCAACCAGGCAATCCACGGACACTCCTATTTCCACTGGCAGCTGGAAATGCGCGGGCTCTTTGTGCAGGCCGGCCCGCACCGCGCCGTCGTCAGCAATGCCAGGGTCATGGATTTCATGACGACGATCAAACCGGACGAGCAGCCTGAACCCTTTGATGCGGATGCCGGCATGCCATGCCTGCATCCCACAGACACGCTGGACACCGCCCTCAGAACCTTTGATTCCGGCGGCCATCCACGCCTTCCCGTGGTTGATGAAATCGGCGGAACGACTGTCATCGGCTGGGCAGAACAGGTAAAAGCGCTTGAATATTTCAACAAGCGGCTGATCGACGCCTCTGAAGAAGAACATTGCTGAAGCGGTCGAACCTGAACAATATTTGACCACCAGCCGTTGCGTCGCGCCGATTGATCGCTTAGAGCATCCCCTGCCCCGCATTGGGGTCAGCAGAGGATCCGATGGCGGAATTCGTTTCTGATACGGTGTTTAAGCGCGATGTCTTTTCCGAGACCCGAGCCGGCCATTTTGCCGACCGGCCGGACACGCGTGTGGCACGACGCATCGTGACCGCCTCGCCGCTCTGGTCCCGCCCTGCGGCATGGTTGCTTGCAAATCGGGAAATCAGGGCCCTCAAGGCGGTTTCCGGCATCAAGGGCACACCCGATATCATCGAGGTCGATGCCGACGGGCTGTTCCGGTCCTGGACAGACGGCACACCGCTTCATCTCGCCCGTCCGCAATCGCTCGAGTGGTACACGGACGCCCGGCGTCTGCTGCGCGACATGCGCCGACGCGGCATCACGCACAATGATCTTGCCAAGCCCCAGAACTGGCTGATGCTTGCCGACGGCAAGGCGGCAGTCATCGATTTTCAGCTCGCGTCCTGTCACCGCCGCAAAGGCCGCCTTTTCCGGGTCATGGCCTATGAGGACCTGCGCCATTGCATCAAGCAGAAACGCGCCTTTGCACCGGAACTGATGACGGCCACCGAATGGCGTATTCTTGCGCGTAAATCGCTGCCCTCACGCATCTGGATGGCGACCGGCAAGAAACTCTACAACCTGATCACCCGTGGCATCTTTTCTTGGTCCGACGGCGAGGGAACGGGTGATCGCATTGATCGCGAAGGCCCGGCCATCCGCCAGGCACTGGCAGCCGATGCTGCGGTCGAAACAGTGGCGCTGACGCTTTTTCCGCTGCCGCGCAAGGGTGTAGGTATCTACGCATTTATCGAAACGGACAATGAAGCGCTGGATCTGTCCGGCCTCAACGAGGCGGTAAAAGCATTGGACAAAGATGCGCAGATTGACCTTGCGCAGCCGGTAAAATCCCTGCCACGACGGCCCGACGGAGCGGTTCGCGACGACATCCTGCGGCTCATTGCCATGAATCAGATCACCGAGCTCGACGGCCTGATCATGCGTGAACCGGATCTGGCACCGGTATTGCGTCCGATTATCGACGGTCGCCTGAACTGGACCGACCGCCGCATCTCGCGGCTGGAGAAATAGCCGGCCGCTGCTTATTTGATATCGAGATATTTGCGGATCCGCTCGAGAAGCGGCAGCGCCTCGATCATATCCGGGGCCGAAATGGTCCTGGCAAGTTCAAGAAAATCGGGTGCCAGCGCTCTCAAAGCGTCACCCCTCACCAATTTACCGAGATCCGTCAGCACAACGCGCTTCGACCGGCCATCATGGGCGTCCGGCTCAACCAAAACGAATCCGCGCACCTCAAGCCTCTGGATGGTGTTGGTGATTGCACCCTTCGTGACCTGCATGGAGCGGGAAAGGTCGAGCAGGATCGGTTTTGTGTCATCGCGCGCCAGACGGTCGAGCATCAGAAAATGCGACCGCTTCAGCTCATGCGGAAGCGCCCGGTCCATCAGTTTGTCCGAAGCCTGGGCGATCGCCGATATTTCCATGAAGAACCGAAAAACAGAGCTATCGGCCTGGGACAGTGAGTGGTTTTCGATCATTTCATTGGACTGGGTGTGCCATTTGCGTATCGGCGACCGAATATATGGCATCCGTGATATTTTTGTGGCCAAACATTCACAGAACGCGAAAGCTGAACGATTCAGGAACAAAACAACCGCTGCAACGCAATGGTTGCTGGTCTTTCACCACCGAATCACTACATTGGGGGAGATGGGCAACCCGGATGATGAAATACCTTTTTTTGGCGATGAGCAGGCGCCAGCCTCCTCCGCAGCCGGTGGTATCGCCGCGCGGGCCATGGCTGCACGCAATCGCCAGAGCGGACCGGCGGCCTACTTTGACGGGCTCAATCCTGAGCAGACCCGCGCCGTTGAGACGGTAGAAGGGCCTGTGCTTGTTCTGGCGGGCGCCGGAACCGGCAAGACACGAGTTCTGACCACCCGCATTGCGCACATCCTGGCAACCGGCAAAGCCTTTCCGAGCCAGATTCTTTCCGTGACCTTCACAAACAAGGCCGCCCGCGAAATGAAGGAACGCATCGGCGTGCTTGTCGGCGGCGCGGTCGAAGGCATGCCCTGGCTCGGCACCTTCCATTCCATCGGTGTCAAGCTGCTGCGCCGCCACGCCGAACTGGTCGGGCTGCGGTCGGACTTCACCATCCTCGACACCGACGACCAGATCAGGCTGTTGAAGCAGCTTATCCAGGCCGAAGGCCTCGACGACAAGCGCTGGCCTGCCCGCCAGTTTGCCATGATGATCGATGGCTGGAAGAACAAGGGTTTAGGCCCGGCGGATATTCCTGAAGGCGATGCCCGGTCTTTTGCCAACGGCAAGGGACGCGGGCTTTATGAGGCCTATCAGAACCGGCTCAAGACTCTCAACGCCTGCGATTTCGGCGATCTCCTGTGCCATCCGATCCGCATTTTTCGCAATCATCCGGATGTCTTGAAGGAATACCACAAGAGGTTTCGATACATTCTTGTCGATGAATACCAGGACACCAATACGGCACAATATCTGTGGCTGCGCTTGATCGCACAGGGCTCGCACAATGTATGCTGCGTCGGCGATGACGATCAGTCGATCTACGGATGGCGCGGCGCCGAGGTCGACAATATCTTGCGGTTTGAAAAGGATTTTCCAGGCGCCGTCGTCATACGGCTTGAGCGCAACTACCGCTCAACCGCTCATATTCTTGGTGCTGCATCGCATCTGATATCCCACAATGAGGGCCGGCTGGGAAAGACGTTGTTTACAGAACTCGCAGTCGACGATCATGACAAGGTCATGGTGCACGCCGCCTGGGATTCTGAAGAGGAAGCACGCGCCGTCGGCGAGGAAATCGAGCAGCTGCAAAGGCGCGATCACAAGCTCAACGACATGGCGATACTGGTGCGTGCATCTTTCCAGATGCGTGAATTCGAAGACCGTTTTGTTACCCTTGGACTCAATTACCGGGTGATTGGCGGACCGCGCTTTTACGAGCGCCTCGAGATCCGTGACGCCATGGCCTATTTCCGGGTCGTCTGCCAGCAGGCTGACGATCTCGCCTTCGAGCGTGTCGTGAACACGCCGAAACGGGGTTTGGGCGAAGCCGCCGTGCGCCAGGTGCACGACTATGCCCGGGCCCGCGATATTCCGATGCTCAAAGCCGCTTCGGACCTTGTCATGACGGAGGAAATGAAACCGCGGCCGCGCAAATCGCTCACCGATGTGGTCGAGAACTTCCAGCGTTGGTCGTCATTGCTCGAAACCACACCGCACACAGAATTGGCTGAACAGATCCTCGAAGAAAGCGGCTATACGGACATGTGGAAGAACGACCGTTCCGCCGACGCGCCGGGACGGTTGGACAATTTAAAGGAACTGATCCGCTCCATGGAGGAGTTCGATTCCATGCGCGGCTTCCTCGAACATGTCAGTCTTGTGATGGACGCCGAGCAGAACGAAGACCTCGACGCCGTATCCCTTATGACGCTGCACTCGGCCAAGGGACTTGAGTTTGAAACCATATTCCTGCCCGGCTGGGAGGAAGGTCTCTTCCCTCATCAGCGGGCGCTCGATGAGAGCGGACGCTCGGGGCTCGAAGAAGAGCGCAGGCTCGCCTATGTCGGCCTTACCCGCGCCAAGATCAATTGTCATATCTGGTTCGTTTCAAACCGCCGTATTCACGGCCTGTGGCAATCGACGATCCCCTCGCGCTTTCTCGACGAGTTGCCGTCCGAGCATGCCGATGTGGCAGAACCCGAGACATCCTATGGCGGTTATGGTGCGTCGAGCGTCGGCGGTGGCTACGGCGCATCTCGCTTCGACGAGGCCGAGCCCTTTTCCGGCAGTTACAACACGCCCGGCTGGCGACGTGCACAGGCCAACCGCAACGAAGCCACACGGCAGAACTGGGGATCGCGTTCCGGCCCATCGGTGGAGCGCATCGGCTATGGCGAAACCGACTCTGGCTATGGCGCCGGCCGCACTTCGATCAAGAACCGCACCATTGAGGGTGAGTTGGTTGCACGATCCGTCGCCGACGAGCCTTCGGCCTTTGCCATCGGCGATCGTGTTTTCCACCTCAAATTCGGCAATGGCAATGTCGTTTCCATCGACGGCAACAAGCTGACTATTGATTTCGACAAGGCAGGGCAGAAGCGCGTGCTCGACAATTACGTCGAAAAAACAAGATGATTGCCTGACATTCGGATTCAATTCCACAACGTTTGAAGCTCTAATCGCATCGCTGTCACATTTTTGCAGCGATTGTGGACGCATAAGTATTTTGGGGAATAAACTGACCCATTCGGCAATCCATAACATGCAGCCCGAACCGGTATGACTATTGCGCCCCGCGCATCCTTTCCGGTTTGCTGCAAGGGAGCAACAAAATGACATTTCGTATAAACAACAAGCTCAGCCGCCGCGATTTCCTCGCCGGAACGGCTGCCGTCGGTTCGCTCGCAATAATGCATCCCTATTCGGCCTTTGCATCGGACGATCAGGCCCATTAGCGATTGATGGAAACCACGGACCTGCACGTCCACGTCTTTCCCTACGATTATTGTCGCGACCGCCCCTCCGATTCCGTCGGTCTGGCGCGCACTGCAAAAATCATCCGCAGCTTCCGCGACGAGGCAACCAACTCACTGCTCGTCGACAATGGCGACTTCCTGCAGGGCAATCCCATGGGCGATTACATTGCCTATGAGCGCGGCATGAAGGAAGGCGACATGCACCCGATCATCAAGGCGATGAACGTGCTCGGCTTCGACGTCTCGACGCTCGGCAACCACGAATTCAACTATGGCCTCGATTTCCTCATGAAGACCATCGACGGAGCGGATTTCCCGGTCGTCTCCGCCAACGTTACAAAGGGCGCTCTTGCAGCGAACCCGCGGGACGACGAGCTGTTCCTCAAGCCCTACGTGATCGTCGACAAGATGATCAAGGACGGTGTCGGCAACGAGCATCCGATCCGCGTCGGACTGATCGGCTTTGTACCGCCGCAGATCATGAACTGGGACCGCCGCCACCTTGAAGGCAAGGCCAATGCCCGCGACATTGTCGACACGGCCAAGGCATGGGTTCCGGAAATGAAGGAAGCCGGCGCCGATATCATCATCGCTCTGTCGCATTCCGGTATCGATGCCAACGACCGCAGCGACGGCATGGAAAACGCCTCGCTGCACCTTGCCGACGTTGAAGGCATCGACGCGCTCTTCACCGGCCACCATCACCTCGTCTTCCCGGGTCCGAAATACGCCGACATGACCGGCGTCGACGCGGAAAAGGGTAGGCTCTTCGGCAAACCAGCCGCGATGGGCGGTTTCTGGGGTTCGCACCTCGGCATTATCGACCTGATGCTGGCCCGCGACGGCAATAGCTGGAAGATCACCGGCTTTACGACATCCGCTCCGTCGATCTTCGAGCGCGACGGCCGCAAGGTCATCCCGGTGGTCGAAAGCGAAGAGGATGTTCTGGCAACCGTCCAGGCGGAACACGATCAGACCCTTGAATATGTGCGGCGCGCCGTCGGCAAGACATCGGCGCCGCTTCACTCCTATTTTGCCCTCATCGCCGATGATCCCTCCGTTCAGATCGTCAGCCAGGCGCAGACCTGGTACATCGACCAGATGATGAAGGGCACCGAATGGGAAGGCCTGCCGATCCTCTCGGCCGCGGCCCCGTTCAAGGCCGGCGGCCGTGGCGGTCCGGAATATTACACCGACGTCGCGCCGGGCGATGTTGCCATCAAGAATGTCTCCGACCTTTACCTATATCCGAACACCGTGCGGGCGGTTGCCATAACCGGTGCGCAGGTCCAGGAATGGCTGGAACGTTCGGCCGGCATCTTCAACCAGATCGAACCCGGCAAGAAGGATCAAGCGCTCATCAACAACGAGTTCCCGTCCTATAATTTCGATGTCATTGACGGTGTCACCTACAAGATCGATCTGACCCAGCCGTCAAAATACGATTCGAAAGGCAATGTGCTCGATGCAAATGCCAACCGTATCGTCGACTTGAAATTCGACGGCAAACCCATTGATCCAAATCAGAATTTTGTCGTTGCTACAAACAACTACCGTGCTGGCGGCGGCGGCAATTTCCCCGATATCAACGACGGTGTCGTGATCTTCATCGCACCCGACACCAACCGCGACGTCATCGTCCGCTACATCGTCGACAAGGGCACGATCAATCCATCCGCCGACAGCAACTGGACCTTCAAATCCGTCGACGGCGCCACTGCCGTCTTCGAGACCGGACCGAAGGCCAAGGCTTTCATGAAGGATGTGCGGGACGTTAACATCGAAGCCGCCGGCGAAGGCGCAGAAGGCTTTGCCAAGTACCGCATCACCATGTGATTGCTGCATCTGCAAAGTCAAAAGCGCCGCTCAATGGGGCGGCGCTTTTTCTCGTGCGGATATCGAATCCATTCACTCTTCTTTACAACACGCGGACTTGAAACACGCGCACAGACCCGTCAATAATTTCACCATGACCATCCTCGTAACAGGCAGTTCCGGACATCTCGGTGATGCGATCATCCGCATGTTGCGCGACCGTGGCCGGAACGTCGTCGGAATGGACATTTCGCCCGCACCGCAAACCGACATTGTCGGCTCGATTGCCGACCGCGCACTGGTGAAATCCACGCTGCAGGGTATCGATGCGATCATTCACGCGGCAACGCTGCACAAGCCGCATGTCGCCACCCACGGCCGGCAGGAATTCATCGACACCAACGTCACCGGAACACTCAATCTGCTGGAAGAAGCGGTCGAAGCCGGGATCCGCTCGCTGGTTTTCACCAGCACGACGAGCGTATTTGGCGATGCGCTGGTGCCGCAGCCGGACGAGCCGGCGGCATGGATAACCGAGGATGTGACGCCGCAGCCGAAAAACATCTATGGCATCACCAAGCTGGCGGCTGAAAACATGTGCCGGTTGTTTGCCCGCAAATACAGCCTGCAGACAACGGTGCTGCGCACGTCGCGCTTTTTTCCCGAAGAGGATGACCGCAGGGAAATCCGAGAAGCCTTTGCCGACGAAAACGCCAAGGCCAATGAGTTCCTCTTCCGGCGGGTCGATATAGAGGATGCGGCAGAGGCGCATCTCATTGCACTAAACCAGACGCCCTCGGCGGCCTTCAGTCTCTATGTCATCAGTGCCACCACACCATTTACCCGCGATGATTTGTCGGATCTGCGACGCGATGCCTCCGGGGTTCTTCGGCGCCGGTTGCCGGATCTGGCCATAGAATACGCGCGACGTGGCTGGAAGATGTTTCCAAAAATCGACCGGGTTTATATCAACGACATGGCCCGTATCGAACTCGGCTGGTCACCGAAATGCGACCACAGGCTCCTATTGCAGCGATTAACGGCGAATGAGCCGGTGCTCGGACCCATGGCCGGCACCGTCGGCGCAAAGGGTTATCACGCTGAAACCTTTACCGAGGGACCATATCCCGTCGACTGACGGGCCTGTCAGCGGTCTCTCGCGGCCAATACTGCCGCCACAAGATCCTCCGGTATTTTTTCGGCAAGGCGTCCGCTTCGACCGAACCACTTTGTTTGACGAGCTCCAGCGACGTCCTGTACGCGGCAAGATACTCCCGGCATTCACGGCACAGTTTCAAATGCATCTCGAAAACGAATTTCTGACGCCCGGTGAGCTCATCATCTAGTCACCTGAATCTAAAATTCGCCGCATAGGGTTTGCTGCGTTCGCTGGCAGAACCGTTTGACGGATGCGAGGATTTCGTCGGCTGATTTGACCCATTTGTACGGCTTTGGGTTTTCATTGTGCACCTCGATGAATG